>NZ_CP026372.1:2777500-3077500 GCF_002953135.1 Sphingobium sp. SCG-1 | reverse complement strand
CATTCGCCTGTTTCGCTTTCTGTTCACTGGGGATGAGTTGGCACCGCGTCTAGGGAAAGGATGCCGGTTTATCAACCGTTCCCAAGGTTTTTGCGCAGGCCAAGACGAGTATGAAGTTGACGGCCTAACGCACGTTGTCACCGGCGGGATCAGTCCGTAAGACAGGCTAATGGAAAACAACGAATTTTCGATGGCCGCAGGTGGCGGCGTCAAGTGGCGCTTTCCCGCCGTTCATCCCGAGGGACGCAAATTCGGCCTGATCGCTGCTGTGATTACCGGAGCCTTCTTCCTGTTCGGGTGGGATGTGATCGGATGGCTGATGGTTATCGTAACCATATGGGTATTAACCTTTTTCCGCGATCCGATTCGCGCCACGCCACAGGATGACAGCCTGTTGGTGGCGCCTGCCGATGGACTGGTGACGCTGATCCAGCGCGTGACGCCGCCGCGCGAGATGGCCGGGCCGCAGGGCTTGGGCGATACGCCGATGATCCGCGTGTCGATCTTCATGAGCGTGTTCGACGTGCATATCAACCGCACGCCGATCAGCGGTTCGATCAAGAACGTTATCTATATTTCGGGCAAGTTCCTGAACGCCGATCTCGACAAGGCGAGCGAGGACAATGAGCGCCAGCACATATTGGTGGAGCGTGCGGATGGCCTGCGAATCGGGTTCACGCAGATCGCGGGGCTGGTCGCGCGCCGGATCGTGCCGTTTGTGAAGCCCGGCGATGTCGTCGCGGCGGGGCAGCGGATCGGGCTGATCCGCTTTGGCAGTCGGGTGGACGTGTATCTGCCCGAGGGAACGATGCCGCGCGTCGTGCTAGGGCAGCGGACGGTGGCTGGTGAGACGGTGCTTGCGAAGCTTGGGGATATGCACCCAGTCGCGGGGGTTTTGCAGTGAGGCAGCGGCGGCGCGCCATTCCGCGGGGGCTGCGTCGCGGCATCACGTTGCGAATGCTTGCGCCTAATGCCGTTACTGCGATGGCCCTGTGCTTCGGGCTTACCGGGGTTCGTTACGGCATTGCGGGCGAGTGGGAGCGGGCAGTTGCGTGTATCGTGCTGGCGGGTGTGCTGGATGGTCTTGATGGACGCATCGCGCGATTGTTGCGCGGGGAGAGCCGCTTCGGGGCGGAACTGGATTCGCTTTCCGATGTCATTGCATTTGGCGTCGCGCCTACGTTGATCCTGTATCTTTGGTCGTTGCAGAGTATGCCGAAGGTCGGCTGGATTTTTGCTCTCGCTCACGCCTTGTCCTGTGCCCTGCGTCTGGCCCGGTTCAACGCGAATATCGATGCCGATGTTCAGCCGCACAAGTCTGCGGGATTTCTGACGGGCGTGCCGGCACCTGCGGGCGCTGGACTCACCTTCGTGCCTCTTTATCTTTGGTTCGTTACGGGGCTCGAGATTTTCCGGGCTTGGTATGTGGTGGCGCCGTGGACCGCGTTCATTGCATTCCTGATGATATCGAATGTCGCAACCTTCAGTTGGTCGTCGCTGCGCTTGCGCAAGACCATTCGACTTGAAGCCATCTTGGTCGCAGGATTACTCGCCGCGTTGCTGATGACGGTGCCTTGGCACACACTGCTAGTCATCAGCCTGATCTATGTCGCGCTTATACCATTCGGCATCCTCAGCTATGGCAAGGTGCTTAAAACGAAAACGCCGTCCGATAATCCCGCCTGATTAGTGGTTTCGTACTGCCTTGGCTTAGCAATCAGGCTGCGAGCGCAGTGCGGATCGGATGCACACGGGCAGTCTGCACCGGGCGAACGCGCGGGCGGCTAACCCTCACATGATAGACGCGCACCGTTTCCGGCATCGGCTCAAGCACAAGCGCCGCGACAATCTTGTCGCGATACTGTGCGAACATCCATGCGATCACACTAATGGCGATGGCGAAACCGGACACCAACACCAACTCTGAAATCAACTCAAACATCGAACTGGCCTTTCTATCCCGCCGTTTGCACGGTTTGTCGGGAACTGAGATGCAAACCGCCTGAACTAGCACTTTGTTCCGTATGTTCCCTATATGTTCCTTAACTAGATGTATGTCAAGCCTTGCATTGCGGGCGTTTGACCGTTAGAGGGCGCGCTCCAATCCACATGGGAATCGCACATCCCGGTGCCGGACGACTTCTTTCAGAAGCCAGAAGGTCACTGATTCCCAGAGGCTCAACCGGTAAGGAGAACTATTATGGCGGCACCTGTCGTCTCGATGCAGCAATTGATCGAAGCTGGCGCGCATTTCGGCCACCAGACGCACCGCTGGAACCCGCGCATGAAGCCGTATATTTTCGGCGACCGCAACGGCATCCACATCCTCGACCTTTCGCAGACCGTTCCGCTGTTCGCCCGCGCGCTCGACTTCGTGTCGGCCAGCGTTGCCGCCGGTGGGAAGGTTCTCTTCGTCGGCACGAAGCGCCAGGCTCAAGACCCTATTGCTGAAGCCGCACGCCGCTCGGGCCAGCACTTCGTCAACCACCGCTGGCTGGGCGGTATGCTCACCAACTGGAAGACGATTTCCGGTTCGATCAAGCGTCTGAAGACTCTTGAGGAAAAGCTGTCGGGTGACACTCACGGCCTGACCAAGAAGGAAGTCCTCCAGATGACGCGCGAGCGCGAAAAGCTGGAATTGTCGCTGGGCGGCATCCGCGACATGGGCGGCATCCCCGACGTGATGTTCGTGATCGACGCGGGCAAGGAAGAACTGGCGATCAAGGAAGCCAACACGCTGGGCATCCCGGTCGTGGCGATCCTCGATACCAACGTGTCGCCTGACGGTATTGCGTTCCCGGTTCCCGCGAACGACGACGCGAGCCGCGCCATCCGCCTGTATTGCGATGCGATCGCCGCAGCCGCCACCAAGGGCAACCGTGGTGCGGTGCAGGCTTCGGGCGTAGACCTGGGTGCGATGGACGAGCCGCTTCCTGAGGAAGTTGCCGTCGAAGTCGCTCCGGAAGAAGCGCCTGCTGCCGAGGCTGCCGCCACCGAAGCCTGACGCTTTCGCAAAACTGCAAAGCTCATCGGGTAGGGCGCGCTCTTGGATCAGGATCGCGCCCTCCCGCATATTTGAAATAGAATGAAGGAAATCACGATGGCCGAGATTACCGCCGCCAGTGTCAAGGAACTGCGCGACCGTTCGGGTGCGGGCATGATGGATTGCAAGAAGGCGCTGACCGAATCCGGTGGCGACATCGAAGCAGCGACCGACTGGCTGCGCGCCAAGGGCCTTGCCGCCGCACAGAAGAAGTCGAGCCGCACTGCTGCTGAAGGTCTGGTCGGCGTTGCCGTCGCCGGGACGAAGGGCGTTGCCGTCGAAGTGAACAGCGAAACGGACTTCGTTGCGAAGAACGAGCAGTTCCAGGACTTCGTTCGCACCGTGTCGCAGATCGCACTGGATCAGCAGACCACAGACGCTGAGGCGCTGGCGACTGCGGCGTATCCTTCGGGCGGCACTGTTTCGGAGAAGCTGGTCGCGAACATCGCCACCATCGGCGAGAACCAGACGCTGCGTCGCGTGGCGCATGTGTCGGTCGATCAGGGTATCGTCGTGTCCTATGTGCATAACGCTGCGGCGCCAAACCTTGGCAAGATCGGCGTGCTGGTCGCGCTGGAAGGGGATGCGCCTGCCGACGTTCTGGAGCCGCTCGGCAAGCAGATCGCGATGCACATTGCCGCCGCTTTCCCGCTGGCGCTGGCCGCTGGCGACATCGATCCGGCGCAACTGGAGCGTGAACGCGCCATCGCGACCGAGAAGGCGGCCGAGTCGGGTAAGCCTGCCGAGATCATCGCCAAGATGGTCGATGGCGCCGTTGCCAAATACGCCAAGGAAAACGCGCTGCTCAGTCAGTTGTTCGTGATGGACAACAAGACGCCGGTCGCAGACGTCGTCGCCAAGGCGGCCAAGGACGCGGGCAAGTCGATCACGCTGAAGGGCTATGTCCGCTTCCAGCTGGGCGAAGGCATCGAGAAGGAAGTCAGCGACTTCGCAGCGGAAGTTGCGGCGGCTGCTGGGGTCTAATCACCTAACTTATCCGTTCGGCCGGAGCGAAGTCGAAGGCTTTCGCTGAGCCGCTGGCGAAGCGTACTTCACTTCGTTCAGCGTGGCCCTTCGACTTCGCTCAGGGCGAACGGATTAGAGGTCGCTTTGCGGGCGTGAAGCTGCCCCAACCGATAAAACCCCGCTTCACATCATGGCGCGCACTGCCTAAGGTGCGCGCCATTTCCATGACCAGACAGGATCAACGCCCCGCATGACTCGGCCAGCCTTCAAGCGCATCCTGCTCAAGCTCTCCGGCGAAGTATTGATGGGGTCTGGCCAGTTCGGCATTGACCCGGAAACGGTGGACCGGATCGCGGGCGAGATCGCGGCAGCCAGCGACGCCGGGTTCGAATTATGTGTTGTCGTGGGTGGCGGGAACATTTTTCGCGGGCTGGCGGCTGCGGCCAAGGGCTTTGACCGCACCAGCGCGGATTATATGGGTATGTTGGCAACCGTGATGAACGCGCTGGCGGTTCAGAATGCGCTGGAACGGATGGGCCGCGATACGCGTGTGCAGTCCGCGATCCCCATGGCCAGCGTGTGCGAACCCTATATTCGCCGTCGTGCTGAGCGGCATCTGGAGAAGGGCCGCATCGTGATTTTCGCGGCGGGGACGGGCAATCCCTTCTTCACGACCGATACCGCTGCGGCTTTGCGCGCCGCTGAAATGGGTTGCGACGCGCTGTTCAAGGGCACTAGCGTCGATGGCGTCTATGATGCCGATCCCAAGAAGGTGGCCAGCGCTACCCGTTATGAATCAGTGACTTTCGACCGTGTCCTCAATGATAATCTCAAGGTCATGGACGCGAGCGCCGTAGCGTTGTGTCGCGAAAACAATATTCCCATCGTCGTCTTCAATATCCGCGAAACCGGCAACCTGTCTAAGGTGTTGGCAGGCGACGGGACAGCGACGATCGTACAGGCTCAGGAGAAGTAATCATGCCGCAATATAGCAAGAGCGATCTGGAACGTCGCATGGCCGGTGCCGTCGAATCGTTGAAGGGTGATTTGTCCGGTCTTCGCACGGGGCGCGCCAATACCGCGTTGCTCGATCCCGTGACCGTCGAAGTATATGGCGCCCATATGCCGCTCAATCAGGTCGCGACAGTATCCGCGCCTGAGCCGCGCATGATCTCCGTCCAGGTGTGGGACCGCAGCAATGTGACGCCTGTCGAGAAGGCAATCCGCTCGGCGGGGCTGGGGCTCAATCCGATTACCGATGGCACCACATTGCGCCTGCCGATTCCCGATCTGACCGAGGAACGCCGCAAGGAATTGGCCAAGCTTGCCAGCAAATATGCCGAAGGCGCGCGCATCGCCGCGCGCAATGTGCGTCGCGACGGCATGGATAGCCTGAAGGTCGACGAGAAGAAGGGCGAGATCAGCGAGGATGATCGCAAGCGCCTGGAAACCGAAGTCCAGAAGCTGACCGACGCGACCATCGCGGACATCGATGCCGCCGCGAGTGCCAAGGAAAAAGAAATACTTGGCCAATAGGCCGCAAACCGGCACATAGTTCTTGTGGCAACTCAGGCATCTTCCAGCACGCGGACCAGCGTTTCGCCCCATGACGTGCCCGATCATGGCGCGCGGCATGTCGCGATCATCATGGACGGCAATGGGCGGTGGGCGAAGAAGCGCCTGTTGCCGCGTTTCGCCGGGCATAAAGCTGGCGTGGATGCGGTGCGGAAGATCGCGAGATCCGCGCGGGAACTCGGAATCGAGTGCCTAACGCTCTATGCTTTTTCTTCGGAAAACTGGAAGCGTCCTGCAGCGGAAATTGCCGACCTGATGGGCTTGTTGCGCCGCTTCATCGAGGCCGACATCGACGAGATGGTCTCCGATAATGTGCGGTTGCGGGTGATCGGCAATTATCGCGCACTGGAACCCTCGCTGGTGGCGCTGATCGATGATGCTTTGGCGCGGACGGCAGTGAACACTGGCCCGGTCCTGGCAATAGCGCTCAATTATGGGTCGCAGGACGAGATGGTCAGGGCGGTGCAGAGCCTGGCGGCGCGCGCGGCCTCGGGTGAAATCGCGCCCGACGAGATTTGCGCCGATCACTTGCATGGCGCGCTCGATACGGCGGGCCTGCCACCGCTCGACCTGATGATCCGCACGTCGGGCGAGCAGCGCCTCAGCAATTTCCTGCTGTGGCAGGCGGCCTATGCGGAACTCTATTTTACCGACGTTCTCTGGCCGGATTTTGATACCAAGGCGCTGGCGGGTGCGCTTCATGCCTTCAAGGACCGCGACCGCCGTTATGGTGGCCTTTGAACGGCGTGCGTTCGATCAGGGCAGAGGCGTGATATTGCGATGACCGGGCGACCCAGTGACCTGAAGACTCGCGCTATTGTGGGCATTGCGCTTATCTGCGTTGCCGTAGCAGCGTTATTGATGGGGCATATCCTGTTCTGGGTCCTCGCTTCCGTGGCCGGTGTGCTGATGCAAGGCGAATGGGGTAGCCTGATCGGTGCGGATGCGCGCGCGCGCAGGTTGGCGATGTTTGCGATCTGTGTGCCGCTGGCGATCATGGCGCCTGATCCGCTTGCGGCCGGGCCGTCTTTTCTCGCGATCGGATTGCTTTTGGGCGCAGCCTTGTTCGTGGTGGCAATTACGCGTTCGTTCCCGCTGGCGCTCGGCATCCTGTATGTCGGCATTCCGGTTCTGGCGCTGCTGTTCCTGCGGGCTCAGCATAACGGATTGCTGCTGGCGTTCTGGGCTTTGGGATTGGTGTGGGCTACCGATATCGGCGCGTATTTCGCGGGCCGGTCCATCGGTGGGCCGAAGCTTGCGCCATCGATAAGTCCCTCGAAGACCTGGGCGGGGCTTGGCGGCGGTGTACTCGCTTCGCTGGCCTTCGGTTTCGCTCTCCATTTTGGGGCTGGCTTGCCTGTAAAGCTGGCTGCGGCTTGCGGGATTCTGGCGGTGGCGGCGCAGGGCGGCGACCTGTTCGAAAGCGCGCTTAAACGGCGCGCGGGGGTCAAGGATAGCGGCACATTGTTGCCCGGCCATGGCGGGGTGCTTGACCGGCTGGACGGTGTGGTGACGGCCGCGCCGCTTGCAGCGCTGCTGGTTGCGCTGCCGGGTTTGCTATGACGCGCCGTATCTCGATCTTCGGTGCGACGGGATCGGTTGGCACGTCCACGCTGGACCTCGTAGAGCGTGATAGTGATGCCTGGCAAGTCGTTGCGTTGACAGCGCATGGCGATGTGGCTGGACTGGCGGAAGCTGCACGGAGGCACCGTGCAGAGGTTGCCGTGATCGGACAGGAAGCGCTGTACGCCGATCTCAAACAGGCGCTGGCAGGCACAGGCATTCGCGCGGAAGCCGGCCCGCAGGCGCTGGTCGATGCGGCGCGGCTCGATGTTGACTGGACCATGGCGGCCATCGTCGGATGCGCTGGGCTTGAGCCGACTTTGGCGGCGTTGGAGCGGGGGCATACGGTCGCGCTCGCCAACAAGGAGTCGCTGGTATCGGCGGGCGCGCTGATGATGGGGGCCGTACGTGCGTCGGGCGCGACGCTGCTGCCCGTCGATAGCGAGCACAACGCGATCTTCCAATGTCTTGCCGGAAGCCGGATGGAGGATGTGCGGCGCATTACTCTGACGGCCAGCGGCGGGCCGTTCCGCGATTTCACCCGTACGCAGATGGCGGCGGTGACGCCCGCGCAGGCAGTCAAGCATCCCAACTGGTCAATGGGCGCGAAGATCAGCATCGACAGCGCTACGATGATGAACAAAGGGCTGGAATTGATCGAGGCGGATCACCTGTTTCCCGTCGGCCTCGATAATATCGAGATCCTCGTCCATCCGCAGTCGGTGATCCACTCGATGGTGGAGTATCGCGATTGCTCGACGCTGGCGCAGCTTGGCAGTCCCGACATGCGCATACCGATCGCTCATGCGCTGGCCTGGCCGGAGCGCATTGCGACACCGTGCCAGCCGCTCGATCTCGTCACTATCGGCCGTCTGGATTTCGAAGCGCCCGACCCGGTGCGTTTTCCCGGCCTGCGGCTCGCGCGTGATGCGGCGCGGGCAGGGGGCGGGCATCCCGCTACGCTCAATGCCGCGAATGAAGTGGCGGTCGCCGCGTTTCTCGGCGGGCGCATCGAGTTCTTAAGAATCGCCGCGATTGTGGAAGAAGTGCTGGCAGGCTATAGCGCGCCAGCACCCTGCGACATTGCAGGGATTCTGGAGACGGACGCCCAAGCGCGCGCGGCTGCATCCAGCATGGTGGAAAGAGTGCAAGCTTGATTGAGAATCCGAGCCTTCTACTGACCGTATTCGCTTTCCTCGCCATTATCGGCCCGCTCGTTTTCGTCCACGAATTTGGTCATTATATTGTCGGTCGCTGGTGCGGGGTGAAGGCAGAAGCCTTCTCCATCGGCTTCGGCAAGGAGCTTCTCGCCTGGGTGGACAAGCGCGGCACGCGCTGGCGCATCGGGATGCTGCCGCTGGGCGGCTATGTGAAGTTCAAGGGCGATATGAACGCGGCGAGCCAGACGGACCCGGCATGGCTGCATATGTCGGCGCAGGACCGCGCGGAAAGTTTCCCCGGCAAACCAGTGTGGCAGCGCGCGGCGATCGTATTCGCCGGGCCCGCCATCAATTTCCTGGCCGCGATCCTTCTACTTGGCGGCTTGTCCTATATTCAGGGCGATCCGGAGAGTCCTCCGGTGGTCGGTGCGGTATCGGCCGGATCGGCGGCGCAGGCGGCTGGTCTGCAAAAGGGCGACCGCATCGTCAGCATCATGGATCGGGATATCAACAGCTTCACGGATATCTCGTCGATAGTGACGCTGCGTCCCAACGAGCTGCTGCCCTATGTCGTCGAGCGCAACGGCAAGCGCTTCGACGTGTCGATCGCCGCGGGAACGCGGATCGAGAAGGATCGCTTCGGCAATATCTTCCGGCTGGGGCAGCTTGGCGTGGCGTCCGGCCCGCTGACGTTCCGGAAGATAGGCTTGCTGGAGGCGCCGGTGGTTGGCGCGCGGAAGGTCGGGCAGCTTCTAACCTCCTCGCTCGACGGGTTGTGGCAGATCATTACCGGGCGGCGGTCAGCGAAAGAACTGGGCGGGCCGTTGAAGATTGCCGATGTCTCGGGTCAGGCGGCGAACATGGGCTGGCAGAGCTTCATCTTCCTGATGGCTTTTATCTCGATTAACTTGGGGTTCATCAACCTGTTGCCAATTCCGATGCTGGATGGCGGGCATTTGCTGTTCTACGCAATCGAGGGGATAAAAGGGCGTCCGGTCAGCCCGCAGGTGCAGGAAATGGCCTATCGATCGGGGTTGATGGTGCTCCTGACGGTGATGGTGCTGGTGACTTTCAACGATTTGTCGTCTTTCGGCCTGTGGAGAAGCCTGTCCGGCTTGATCGGCTGACGCGGTTGAGGCAGTGAGCAGGCCGGGTTCGGGCAACAATCTGAAACAACCATGCAGTTTTGTTAGGCCGATGGCCGCGATTTATTTTCAAGGGTGAAGCGGGTGATAGCGACCAAGAGCAGCAAATTCGACCGGCCGGTGCATCAGCGCCTGGGTCTGGTCGCCCTTTTGGCCGGGACGATGATCGCCGGAGTGCCCTCTATTGCGGCGGCTCAGCGCGCGCAGGCGCCCACGCCCCCCGCTGCGCCTGCGACGCCGCCCGCCGCACAAGTGGCTGCGCCGATCAAGGCGATCAACATCACTGGCCAGCAGCGTCTGGAGCCGGATACCGTCCTCTCCTACACCAAGTTGCGCATTGGTCAGCCTTATACGCGCGAAAGCCTCGATCAGGCGCTACGCGACCTGTTCGAGACCGAGTTGTTCGCAGACGTGCAAATCCGCGATGACGCGGGCGTGCTGACCATCGAGATTAAGGAAAACCCGGTCATCAACCGCATCGTGCTGGAAGGCAACAAGCGGTTGAAGGAAGACAAGATCCGGCCCGAGATCAAGCTTGCGCCGCGCCAGATTTACACGCGATCGAAGGTGCGTGCCGACGTCGCCCGCATCATCGAACTGTACCGCCGTCAGGGCCGTTTTGCTGCGACAGTCGAGCCGAAGATGGTGCAGCTCGACCAGAACCGTGTCGATATCGTGTTCGAGATCAGCGAAGGGCCCAAGTCCAAGGTCCGCCAGATCAACATCATCGGCAACGAGAAGTTCAAGGATGGTCGCCTGCAAGGTGAAATGGCGACCAAGGCCGCGCGCTGGTTCCGTCTGTTCTCTTCGGGCACCAGCTACGATCCGGATCGTCTGGCGTATGACCAGCAGAAGCTGCGTCAATTCTACCTGACGCAAGGCTATGCTGATTTCCGGGTGATTTCCGCCGTAGCGGAACTGACGCCCGACAAGCAGGACTTCATCATCACCTACGTGGTCGAGGAGGGGGATCGCTACAAATTCGGCGACGTGAAGGTTGAGAGCGACATTCGCGACCTGTCCGGCGATTCGCTTACCAAGCTGCTGCCGATGAAGAAGGGCGACTGGTATAACGCGAAGCAGGTCGAGGATACGGTCGACCAGTTGAACGAGACCGCTGGCCTGTTCGGCTACGCTTTTGCTGATGTGTCTCCGGACTTCAACCGGAGCAAGGAAAACCTGACGATGGGGATCACCTTCCGCATCGCCAACGCGCCGCGCGTTTATGTCGAGCGGATCGACATCAACGGCAACACGCTGACGCAGGACAAGGTCGTCCGCCGCGAATTCCGACTGGCCGAGGGCGACGCATTCAACAGCTTCGCCGTCAAGCGCTCCAAGGATCGTATCAATTCGCTTGGTTTCTTCCAGGAGAAGCTGGATATCGAGCAGAAGCCGGGTTCCTCGCCAGATCGCATCATTCTGGAGACCAACGTTGAGGAAAAATCGACGGGCGAGCTTTCGCTCTCGGCGGGCTTCTCCAGCCTGGAACGGTTCATCATTTCGGGATCGATCACGCAGCGTAACTTCCGTGGCAAGGGCCAGGAACTACGCACTAGTGTCAATTATTCCAGCTATTCGAAGTCGGTAGAGGTCGGCTTTACCGAGCCTTATCTGCTCGATAAGAATATTGCTGTGGGTGGCGACATCTTCCGTCGCGATCTCAATAGCTTCCAATATGGTCTTAACAATGATCGTAATACGACATACGAGCAGACCAGCACCGGATTCCAGCTTCGTGCGGGTGTGCCGCTGACCGAATATATGTCGCTGGCGCTGCGCTATGGGTTGAGCTTCGACGATGTGACGTTGGATCGGAGCACTTATTATTCCGATCCGGACGGTGCGGGGCCGTTGCCACTGTCTTGTGATCCCATTCTCGCCGGGCGCTATCTCTGCGATGCTATCGGCAAACGTACCACGTCATCCATTGGTTATTCGTTGATTTTCGACAATCGCGACAACCGCATCCGTCCGACACGCGGGCAGAGCCTGTCGCTCAGCCAGGATCTCGCGGGTCTTGGCGGCAGCGTCAAGTATATCAAGACGCGCCTGAACGCGACCAAGCACTTCAACATCGGTAGCGGCTTCATCGCCAGTCTTTCGGCGGAGGGCGGCTACATCCATTCGCTCGAAGGGGCGCGGTACGACGCCGCAGGCAATTCGGTCGAGCGTATCCGCTTGACGGACCGCTTCTTCCTGGGTGAACCGCAGATGCGCGGTTTTGATATTCGCGGCATCGGTCCCCGCGTTCTGCGCCGTTATTATCAGTCGACCA
Organism: Sphingobium sp. SCG-1; assembly: GCF_002953135.1. Classification (NCBI taxonomy): domain Bacteria; kingdom Pseudomonadati; phylum Pseudomonadota; class Alphaproteobacteria; order Sphingomonadales; family Sphingobiaceae; genus Sphingobium; species Sphingobium sp. SCG-1. The sequence goes on along the minus strand of NZ_CP026372.1, from coordinate 3,065,770 downwards.
CGGACGCCAATGGTGTCGTCAGGTACGATTTGGGTACGGGAAACAGCAACCGCACCGACGATGCATTGGGCGGTAAGATCTACTACATGGCTCGTGGCGAGGTAGAAATTCCCTTGGGCTCCGGAGCGCGCGAACTCGGCTTGCGGCCCTCGGTCTACGTAGACGTTGGCGCGGTTGCAGGGATCAAGGACCCTGTGCTGATCGGTAACGGCGGCATTTTCCCGGGTTACTGCACGCTGACGACAGGGACGGGTTCGACAGCCACCAGCGTGCGCGGCACTGCCCAATCTGTTGGGAATTGCGGAACCCCTCCCGCCGGAACGACAGCTACGTTCCAGGACGGCACTGCTTTCCAGGAAGATTATGTAGGCGACACGCTCAAGCCGCGCCTTTCGGTGGGCTTTGGTGTCAACTGGAACTCGCCTTTCGGCCCGTTCCGGATCGACATCGCGAAGGCGCTGCTGAAGGAACCAGGGGACGACGACAAACTCATTACTTTCAACGTAGGGACTCAATTCTGATGAAGACCATTTTCAAGGCTGCCGCTCTGGCACTCACGCCGATGACGGCGATTGCGCTGGCAACAGCACCCGCAGTCGCCCAGTCGAAGACCGGCATTGCGGTCGCAAATCTGGAGCAGGCCGTTGGCACCAGCACGGCCTACACCACTGCCCGAACGCAGATGAACACGACGTACAAGGCGCAGATCGATGCGTTCAACGCGCGCAAGGCAGCTATCGATGCCGATCTGAAGGCGAAGGGCACAACGCTGCAGACCGCGATCACTGCGGCCGGCGGCAAGCCGACACCCGCGCTTCAGACGCAGTATGAGCAGTTCCAGCAGCAGCAGCAGGCCTATCAGGCCGAACTGCAGCGTTTGGGTCAGCCAATCGCGCTCGCCAACGCCTATGTCGAAGCGCAGATCACGGCGAAGCTGTCGGACGCGCTTAAGGCAGCGATGACGAAGGCAAAGGTGGACCTCGTCCTTTCGCCCGAAGCGACGGTATCCTATCAGCCTGGCGTCGACATCACGGCTGCTGTCGTGACCGAGTTGAACGCGCTGGTGCCCAGCGTCGGCATCACGCCGCCTGCCGGTTGGCAGCCCAATCAGGGTGGTCAGGGCGCGGCGACGGCTCCGGCTTCTGCACCGGCCAACGCCAACCAGAAGCCGCAGTCGCGCTAAGCGGCGAAGCTGAATGACGGACACTGTTAGTCCCGAAGTGGCCGAAGCGCGTGGCCCCCTGGATATCCGGGGGGTCATGGCCGCTCTGCCGCATCGTTTCCCGATGCTGCTGATCGACCGCGTCGTCTCAATGGTGCCCAACAAGAGCATCCATGCGGTGAAGGCCGTAACGATCAACGAACCGTTCTTCTCGGGGCACTTTCCGGAGCGGCCGATCATGCCGGGGGTGTTGATTGTCGAGGCGATCGCACAGGCGGCCGGCGTATTGGCGGTCGAATCGATGGGCCTGGCCGGAAGCGGCAAGCTCGTCTATTTCATGGCCATCGAGAACGCTAAGTTCCGCTCACCCGTGGAGCCGGGCTGTCTGCTCGACATCCATGTGGAGTTCACGACACTGCGCGGCTCGATCTGTAAATTTTCGGGCAAGGCGATGGTCGATGGCAAGCTTGCTGCCGAGGCGCATTGCACCGCGATGATTGCCGATCCGCCGAAGTAGAGGCGCGACCCGGCTGACTATTGCCTTTTGCGGGGAAACTCGCTAACCGCGCGCCTTCGCAAAGATTTCACGCATCCTTCAGGCCGGTTGGAACCGGCCGCATCCGGAGCAATACTCATGAAGACCGATACGCATCCCGACTACCACTTCATCACCGTCCAGATGACCGACGGCACCACCTATCGCACGCGCTCCACGTGGGGCAAGGAAGGCGACACGTTGGCGCTCGACATCGATCCCAAGTCGCATCCGGCGTGGACGGGCGGTACGCGTCAGCTCGATCAGGGCGGCCAGGTTGCGCGCTTCAACAAGCGCTTCGGCGGTCTCACGCTCAAGAAGTAAGCTTCGGTTTTCCGATATGAAAAGGGCGCCATCGAGCGCCCTTTTTTTGTGCCCGCAAAGATGGGCGGCTTATTGCGGCGGCTGGCTTGCCTGGGGCGGCGTGGTAGGCACTACACGCGGTGCGGGCGTAGCGGGCGGTATATCCGGGATGTCAGGCAGGGTTGGGTCCAGTCCCAGGTTGATGCCATCCGGTCCGAGACCGACGCTGATGTTGCCGATTTCCGTCGCTATGCTGACGTTCGCGACGGAATTGACGATATCGCTGCCGTTCTCCGGCATCACGACTTCCGGCGTCGGCTCATTGATTGCGCGCGACATATAGTCCCGCCACACTCGCGCCGGAACGCCGCCGCCCGCAAAGCCCGGCAGGGACGTGTTGTCGTCATTGCCGACCCACACGGCAGTCACCAAACCCCCTGCGTAACCGACGAACAGCGCGTCGCGATTGTCCTGTGTCGTGCCCGTTTTGCCGAAAGTGCTGGTGTGGAGCGCGGCCGCCGTACCCGTGCCGCGATTGGCGGCGGACGAGAGTAGGTCGCGGATCATCTCCAACTCGCTGTCGCTGAAGGATTTCTGCCGGTTCATCAGCGATGCGACCCAACTGCGTTCCTCTGGCGGCAGCCCATGGGCTTCGACAGGATACGCGCCCGCCGCGACCGCCGCATAAGCCTGCGTCAGTTCCAGAAGCGTGACTTCAGAGGTGCCCAGCGCCGTGGAAAGATTTTCGGCGATGGGGCTGGTGATGCCTAGGTCGCGCGCGACCTTTATGACGTTGCGGATACCCACCTTCTGCGCAAGCTTCACAGCCGCGACATTGCTCGACACCGCGAACGCCTGCCGCAGCGTGATCCGCCCACGATAACGTCCGTCATGATTGGAAGGGCGATATTCGCCTTCCTTGATCGGCGTGTCATCAATCATGTCTTCGGGCGTCATGCCCGCACGGAAGGCGGCAAGATAGACGAACAGCTTGAACGTTGATCCGGGCTGCCTTTTCGCCTGCACCGCACGATTGAAGGCGCTGTCCTTGTAACGCTTGCCGCCGACCATTGCGACGACGGTGCCGTCCGGCTTCATCGACACAATGGCGATCTGCGCCTTGCCCAGCGGAGCACGCCGGACCGCACCCTCCGCTTGTTTCTGCAAGCGGCTGTCGAGCGTCGTCACAATGTCTTGCGCGCCATAGACGGCGCCGGCGCGGTCGCGCGCTTCGGGTAGTACCCAGTCGGCGAAGTAGGTGCCGCTCGTCGCTTCGGGCGTTTCGGTCACATCCAGACGGGCGGGACGCAACTCGTCCTTCGCCATTTGAGTGATGAACCCCGCTTCGACCATCGCCTGCATGACCAGCGCCGCGCGTTCGCGTGCGCCGGATAGATTGGACGTGGGCGCCAGCCGCGATGGCGCTTTCAGCAGTCCCGCCAGCATGGCCGCCTGCGGGATCGTCAGCTTCTCAGGACGACGATCGAAATAATGCTTCGCCGCCGCGCGCAAACCATAGACGTTGTCGCCGAAATAGACATTGGAGAGGTAGCGCTCCAATATCTGATCCTTGGTAAGCCATGCCTCTAGCCAGAGCGCGATCAGCGCCTCGCGCAGCTTTCGTCCGGCGGTGCGGTCGCTGTTGAGGAACACGCCTTTGGCAAGTTGCTGCGTGATCGTGCTGCCGCCCTGACGTGTTCCCGAAAAGGTGTTGCGCCATAGCGCCCGGGCGATGCCACGGGGATCGATGCCCCAGTGGCTGTAGAAGCGCCGGTCCTCGATCGCCATGAACGCCTGCGGCACATGCGCGGGCAACTCGGCGATCGTCACGGGCTTATCGATGATCGCGCCCTTGCGGGCAATGACTGCGCCATCGGCCGACTTAAGCGTGATGCTGGGCGGGGCGATAGGTTTCAGCGAGCGCGAAAGAGGCGCTGTGATCGCAAGCCATGCCACCAGCGCCATGAAGATCGCGAGCATTGCCGCCAACACCCATCCCGCGATCCGCATCCGTCGCCGCCATGAGGTGCGCGGCGCAAAGCTGCTCGGCGGTCCTGCGCCGAAGCTGGAAGGGGGCGGGGGTGTCGCGCCATTGGCGAGAGGTTCAGGAAAAGATGTCATGCAGAGTATTCATACTGTATTATGTACATCATACAGTCAAGTCTTTCGCGACGCTGTTGGAGCCTTGTAATCAGTCGTCGGTTGAACGCTAGTGGACATCGGCGCTATTTGTCAGCTTCTTGCGGCTTTTGAGGAACCCACGTGAAGGCAATGCAGCGCGTGAGCGCCATCTGGCGGGAAAATGTCCGCGTCGACGCGCGGCTATTGATCGCCTTCCTCGCCCTATGTCTTGGCCTTTTCATTTTCGGCAAGCTGGCGTCCGAAGTGATGGAAGGCGATTCCATGGCGCTGGATCATCGTATCATCTCGGCTTTGCGCGTGCCGGGTGATCCAACGACGCCGATCGGGCCGCGCTGGCTGTTGCGGATGGTGCGCGATGTGACGGCGCTGGGCGGATGGACGGTGCTCACGCTCATTACCGTCGCCGTCGCAGGATTCCTGATGGTTGCGCGGCGGGGCGCTACTGCATTGTTCGTGATATTCGCCATTGCCGGAGGGGCGATCCTCAGCACGGCGCTCAAGTCGCTGTTCAATCGGCCGCGTCCGGACATTGTAGCGCATCTGGTGGACGTGCATTCGACCAGCTTTCCAAGCGGCCACGCAATGAACTCCGCGATCGTATATCTGACGTTGGGCGCATTGCTTGCGCGGACGCAGCAGGTGCGGGCGTTGCGCATCTACCTGCTCCTGGTGTCGATCATCCTTGCGCTGATGATCGGCGCATCGCGTGTCTATCTAGGCGTGCATTGGCCGAGCGATGTGCTCGCCGGGTGGATCGTGGGGGCGACCTGGGCCACGCTCTGCTCACTCTTGGCGCGCCGGTTGCAGAAGGAACGGAAGCTGGAGCCGGGCACCACGCCGAAGGTGGCATGAGGCGTTGGCCCTTGAGGGTGCAATGATTATCTTGGTTGCATGATCCGCACTCCACACGATCAGGGACGCCCCCTCACGCCCGCAGAGCGCGCCATGGCGACAAGCATGTTCGGGCAGGCCATCGACCTTGATCCGGTGCGCATCTATCGCCGCAAATGGTGGCCGTTTCATCCGCGCAATGTGACCATGGCCCCACGCGGCGCGATCCACTTTCACCCGAAGGGCGAGAGTTACTGCGACTGCTTCGCCAGCAGCAATCTGGGCTTGCAGGGGCATTTGATCCATGAACTGGTCCACGTCTGGCAGCATCAGCGCGGCATCAATCTCGTCCTGGAACGCCACCCGTTCTGCCGTTACAGCTATACGATCAAACCGGGCTGGAGCCTCAGTCGCTATGGATTGGAGCAGCAGGCGGAGATCGTCCGTCACACATTCCTTTTGCGTCATGGCGTCATTGTGCCGGGCGCGCCGCCGCGCGAGACGCTGGAGAGCATCCTGCCGTTCGGCACGCGCTGAGCGTAACAATCGACGGTTGACCTGCCGGGGCAAAGCAGTCGATCAGAAGCGGGCACAATCCTGAGGACTTGTATGGCCGACACCGCTCCGACCGCTCTGACACAGCGTAGCCGTCTGTTCGCGATCTTCGGCGGCTCCGCGGGCAACCTGGTCGAGTGGTACGACTGGTATGTCTACTCCGCCTTCGCGCTCTATTTCGCGCCGGTGTTCTTCCCGAAGGGCGACTCCACTGCGCAGTTGCTGAACACGGCGGCGGTGTTCGCGGTCGGTTTCCTGATGCGCCCGATTGGCGCGTGGATCATGGGGGTTTATGCCGACCGGCACGGGCGTAAGTCTGGCCTTACGCTGTCGGTCGGCCTGATGTGCGGCGGGTCGCTGCTGATCGCGGTGACGCCAGGCTATGCCAGCATCGGCTATTGGTCGCCCGCCCTGCTGATCCTCGCGCGGCTAATGCAGGGGCTCAGTGTCGGCGGCGAATATGGGGCCAGCGCGACCTATCTTTCCGAAATGGCGAGCCAAAAGCATCGCGGTTTCTTCTCCAGCTTCCAATATGTGACGCTCATCATGGGGCAACTGCTGGCGCTCGCCGTGCTGTTAGTGTTGCAGGCGACGATGGCCGAAGCGACGTTGGAAAGCTGGGGCTGGCGCATCCCGTTTTTGATCGGTGGGGCGCTTGCGATCGGCGTTCTCTATCTGCGCCGGCGGCTGATGGAGACACAATCGTTCGAGGCGGCGAAGACGAGCGAAGCGCCGAAATCAGGTATGTTCGCGCTGTTCAAACATTATCCCGGCCAGGCGTTTCTGGTCATCGCGCTGACGGCGGGCGGCACACTCGCCTTCTATGCCTATTCGACTTACATGCAGAAGTTCCTGGTCAACACCTCGGGATTCAGCCGGGAGACCGCGACCGGCATCATGGCCTGCGCACTGTTCGTCTACATGCTGCTCCAGCCAGTCGTCGGCGCTTTGTCCGACCAGATCGGGCGGAGGCCCATCATGATAGGCTTCGGGGTATTGGGCGTCCTCGGCACCGTGTGGATATTCCGCTCGCTCGAAACCGTGCGCAGCCCGGTCGAGGCGTTCCTGCTGGTCCTCTTCGCCCTCACCATCGTCAGCGGCTACACTGCGATCAATGCAGTCGTGAAGGCGGAGCTTTTCCCTGCCAATATCCGCGCTTTGGGCGTCGCGCTGCCCTACGCGATCGCCAATGCGCTGTTCGGCGGGACAGCGGAATATGTCGCGTTCGACTTGAAGGGCAGGGGCATAGAGTCGACGTTCTACTGGTACGTCACCGGGATGATCGGCGTCTCACTGATAGCTTTTCTCTCGATGCGTGATACCAGGCAGCATAGCCTGATCGACCGCGACCTCGACTAGCCTGCGAGCAAACTGTTCACCCATTCGGGCACGAGAACACTGGCAGGACCGATCCGGGTGTCATGGAAGTAGATGCTGCCCGCCGAAGGATCGAGATTAAGCTCCAGCGTTTCGGCACCGACATGCCGCGCCGTCTGGACGAACCCTGCGGCAGGATACACGGCCCCCGACGTGCCGATGGAGACGAATAGATCCGCCTCCCGCAGGGCCGCGTCGATCCGCTCCATTTCATAGGGCATTTCGCCGAAAAACACGATGTCGGGCCGCAGGCTATGCGCATTGCAGAAGGGGCAGGCAGTCCCCGGCGGCATCGGATCATGCCATAGCTTCGACGCACCGCACGCCGCGCATAGCGCCGACATCAACTCGCCATGCATGTGCAGCATCCGGTTCGCCCCGGCACGCTCGTGCAGATCATCCACATTCTGCGTCACGATCAGCAATTCGCCCGGCCACTGATGATCCAGTTCCGCCAGCGCCTCATGCGCCGCATTGGGCGTAACTTCCGCCAGCTTCGCGCGCCGCTCGTCATAGAAGCGGTGCACCAACTCCGGATTGCGCGCCAGGGCTTCGGGCGTGCACACGTCCTCCACCCTATGCCCCTCCCAAAGCCCGTCCGGCCCGCGAAAAGTGGCAAGGCCGCTCTCGGCGGAGATTCCTGCGCCCGTGAGGATGACAATGTTGCGAATGTCTGGCATCCGCGCATCGAAGCATGACAGCAGCAAGGGCGCAACAGCGATGACCGCAATTGGTATTTACGGTGCGGCAGGACGCATGGGGCAGGCGATCGCCGCCGCCGCGCACGAGGCGGGCGTGGGGATCGCGGGCGGAGTCGACCGGGCAGGGCGACGCGGGGAGATCGCACCCGGTCTCGCCATCGGCAATGATCCGCTGGCACTTGCCGAAGCGAGCGGCGTGCTGATCGACTTCTCCTCGCCGTCGGCGCTCGGCGATCATCTCGACGCCTGCATCGCCGCGCGCCGCCCGATCGTGATCGGCACGACCGGGCTGGAGCACGTCCATCATGCGCTGATCGATCAGGCGGCGGAGCAGATCGCGATATTGCAGACCGGGAACACGTCGCTCGGCGTCAATCTCCTCGCCGCGCTTGTGGAGGATGCTGCGCGGCGGTTAGGCGACGACTGGGACATAGAAATCGTGGAGATGCATCACCGGCATAAGGTCGATGCACCCTCCGGCACCGCCTTGCTGCTCGGCGAAGCGGCGGCGAAGGGCCGAGGGATTGCGTTGGCCGACAGCAGCGTGCGTGGCCGCGATGGCATAACCGGCGCCCGTGAACCGGGCAGTATCGGCTTTGCATCCTTGCGTGGTGGATCGGTTTCAGGCGACCATCAGGTAATCTTTGCGGCCGAAGGCGAACGCATCGAACTCTGCCATCGCGCCGAGAACCGCAGCATCTTCGCGCGCGGGGCAATCAAAGCGGCGCTGTGGCTCGCCGGGCAATCCGCGGGGCGTTACGACATGAAAAGCGTCCTCGGCCTCTGACGCGCATGAAGAAAGCCGATATCTTCGAATTTTATTCGCGACTTGCGGAAGACAACCCGGTGCCGCAGACCGAACTTGCCTATGGCAACGACTATCAATTGCTGGTCGCGGTGACGCTGTCCGCGCAATCCACGGATGTCGGCGTGAACAAGGCCACGCGGCTGCTCTTCCAGCAAGTCGAGACGCCCGAACAGATGGTGGCGCTGGGCGAGGAGGGCCTTAAACAGCACATCAAGACCATCGGCCTGTACAATGCCAAGGCGAAGAATGTGATCGCCCTGTCCGAGATGTTGGTCCGCGATTTCGGCGGCAAAGTCCCGCAGGATCGCGACCTGCTGACGACGCTGCCCGGTGTGGGGCGCAAGACTGCCAATGTGGTTATGAACACGGCGTTCGGAGCAGAGACTTTCGCCGTCGACACGCACATCTTCCGCGTCGGCAATCGCACCGGTCTTGCTCCAGGTAAAAATGTGGTCGAAGTCGAAACGAAGCTCGACAAGCAGACGCCCGCACCCTTCCGCCGCGACGCGCATCACTGGCTGATCCTGCACGGCCGCTATGTCTGCAAGGCGCGGAAGCCCGAATGCTGGCGCTGCATCGTTGCGGACCTGTGCCGCTATAAACCCAAGACGCCACCGCCGGCGAAGGTCATCACCGCGCCGTTGGCAAATTGAAGCATTTTGCCGCTGGCGCTCCGCCAACGCCTTTGCTAAGCGACCCCAACGGCGCATCGCCCAAGCACCCGTAGCTCAGCTGGATAGAGCGCTGCCCTCCGAAGGCAGAGGCCACAGGTTCGAATCCTGTCGGGTGCACCACTTTCATCTCAGTACCTGCATGGTCGCGAAGTGGGCTGCCTAGAGGCAGTTTTGTCGGGCCTTTCCCGTGACTTACTGCTGCCTCGTTTGTGGAGCGCGAAATGCAGACGCTTCCAGTACTGTTCATGGGCGCAAATATGCCCGATATCTGGAATCCCTTTGTTGGTAGCCGCGAGATTTGTGAGTGGCCCGAAACGAGAAGGGCGAGGCCATGGCCTCGCCCAGATGCATCAGGTGTTAAAGTAATCAGGTGATGCCGAACACGGCTCCCTGCTCGGACCAGAGCAGCGGAAGATTCTTGGTTCGTATCAACTCGGTGCGCGAAAGCGACGCCGGCTGCCGACCCTCGATGATGGCGGTGATGATCTTAGGGGACAGAAAGCTCGTCCGCAGCAGGTCGGCCAGATAGTGGCGACCATAGCCGAGTCTCTCGGCGACGGCATCGAAGGATCCGCCATTTTCCAGTTCACGCCGTGCGGCAAAGGCCTGTGCGATCAGCTTGAGCAGCGCGGCGTTAGGTGATGGCATGTCGTCGTGCGCCGGCGGCAGCACCAGTTTGATCTGTCGGCCGGATCGCGCGAAGCCGATGGGCACGGTTATCTCCGGTGAGGTAAGGCTGGCATCGATGGCGCTGAGGTCTGCTGTGATGGTGAGATGCGCTTCGGAAAGATCGATGCGCGTGATCAATTCGAGAAAGGCGCGGCGTTGCACATGGGGTAGGCCATGGATCTGCTCGATGGTGTCGTTCCCCGCTTTCTTCAGCTTTTCGATCGCATCGCCTGACAACGCACCCGAGGCGATGCTGGCGGCGATGGCGTCGCCAATCCCGCTTGCCAGTCTCGCTGCCACCAGTGTTTCGATGTCCGGCGCGCTGATGCGCCAGCAGGGTTCATCCCGATCATCGCCCTGCAGTCCCGATACATAATAGCGATAGCGCTTGCCGCTTCGCGCTGCATGACTGGGCGACAGGCGACGGCCATGTCCATCCCATAGCAGTCCCGCGAGCGGACTTGGCTCGTCGGTATTGACGCGATGGCTGCGCTCCACCCGCGCCTCGGCAAGCTGCTGCTGGACCTGGTCGAAGAGATGAGGCTCAATGATGCCTTTATGTTCGCCCGCATAGATGCGGCCTTTATGCACGACCTCTCCGACATAAAGGCGGTTCTTCAGGATCGCGTAGAGCGCACCGCGACTGAAGGCGCCACCGCCATAGCTGCGTCCATGCCGGTTGATGCGCATTCGGCCATGGATACCCTGATGCCGAAGCTCGGTCATCAGTTGCAGCGCTGAGCCAAGTTCGAGATAGCGGGTGAAGATCAGGCGCACGATGTTGGCCTCGTCAGGCTCCACGTGCAGCTTGCGATCCTCCAGCCGATAGCCAAGCGGTATGACACCGCCCATCCACATGCCCTTGGCCTTCGATGCGGCGATTTTGTCACGGATGCGCTCACCCGTCACTTCACGCTCGAACTGGGCGAAGGAGAGCAGGACATTCAGCGTAAGCCGTCCCATGCTGGTGGTGGTGTTGAACGACTGCGTCACCGACACGAAGCTGGCTGAGGCGGCATCAAGTATGTCGACGATCCTGGCAAAGTCCGACAGGCTGCGGGTGAGGCGATCGACCTTGTAGACGATGATGATATCGACACGCCCGGCTTGTACCTCGGCAAGCAGGGCTTTCAATCCAGGGCGCTCCATCGTGCCGCCTGAGTAGCCGCCATCATCATAATAGTCGGGCACCAGTGACCAGCCTTCATGCCGTTGGCTCAGGATATAGGCGGCACAGGCCTCACGCTGCGCGTCCAGACTGTTGAACGCCTGATCCAGTCCCTCCTCGGTCGACTTGCGGGTGTAGATGGCGCAGCGCAGGGCGCGCGGAGCTGTGTTATCGGCCTTACGCATCGGTCGTCGCCCTCGACCGAGACGTGAGGCCGAAGAAGCGCGGTCCAGACCAGGTCGCGCCAGTAATCAGGCGTGCAATGCTGCTGAGCGAGGCATGTTGCTGCTCGCGGTAGAGGAAGCCTTTTTCCAGCACCACGACATGGTGACTGACGCCCCCCAACTCCGGACCAGCCTTGTGCCCGGTTTGATGCGAATGGAAGGACCGGACGTTGCCTCGCCGGTCCGGCCAAGCTGGCGGCAGAGGCGCTCGATCTCGCGCAAGGTCGCTGGTCTATAGCCACCGTCAGCTTTCTCCTGCAGCTTACTCGCAATGCCGCGGCGGAGCAGGTCTGTGGTGAGCGATGGGGCAGGGGCCTTGTAGAGCTGCAGCCATTCTGAGCGCAGCTGGGCCGAGGAGAGGGAGGGAAGCGCGGCGACCCGCGCTTCCATGGTTGCCCGCTTCATGCTGCGACCTCGGCGTCGAGGGTGTAGCAGCTTACCTCGTCCCGCTTACCCCGCACGATCGCATGCCCCTTCTTGCGCAGGCCCGTCAGCGCCGCGCGCGTCGTATGCGGCAGCCAGCCAGTGACGGCGGTGAGCTCGTCGAGAGTGGCACCGCTCTCCCGGCGCAGGAGCTCGAGCACGTCGGACGTTTTGGTGCGGGCAGGAGCTGGCTTGGCAGGGAGCGGCACTTCAGGCGCTGGCACCTCAGGCGGGGCCGGGGGTGCAACGACTTCGGCAGCGGGTGCGGCGCCATTAACTTGGGCGGATGTGACTGCCGGACTGTCACTACCATCGTCAGCAGTATCCATCGCGATAGCCGCTCGCCCGGCTTCGGTGATGACGACGCCGAGCGCGCGGTCGCCTTCGGTGCGCCAGGCATCGGCGCCGGGGGCAAGTTCGGCCTCTGCAGCAAGGCCGCGGCGGATCAGCGCTTCGACCGCCTTGCGGATGCGGGCAGGTCCCTCGCCCAGTGTCTCGGGCGGTGGCAGCAGGCTGCCATTGTCACGGCGTGCAGCAGTGGCAAGCAGGATCAGCTGAATGTCGGTCAAGCGGGTGATGCCAGTCATAGGTGGTCTCCTTGTGTCAGAGCAGCCTGATGCTGCTCCCACCACCCAAAGCCCCGTGGGCCTTAAGCCATCGGGGCAGGGGCTTTGAGATCTGAGCCCCGTGTTCAACATGAATAGCGTTCGCTCTGTTCGGCAGCGATGTCGAATGGAAAAGCGACGGGTCAGCCCACAAAGTGCAGAGCCTGCAAAAGCTGCGTCTGGACTGTGCCACGACATTATCGCTTCTGGCACGCAGGAGGTGCACCCCGATGCAAGACGACGACTGCAATGCCCTTAACAGTGCCTTGTTCGCACTGCTCACCGCCAAGTTCGAGGATGCCGCAGCCTTTGCGGTAGAAGGGCAGAACCTCCGCTGCCGACATGTCGCCGACCTTGTCGTGCAGATGCGGCATCTCACAGAGCAGGCTGTGAAGCTCGTCGACGCGATCGACGTGGTGGATAACAGCCGCTCTTGACCGGCACAGCAATCGCTGCTGGTGCCAGAGCCATGGACCAGCCCGATCACACCGCCATCTTCACTGCCGTGCTTGCCAAAGCCCCGCAGTGGATCCGGCATGACCTCGCCTCAAGCGACGCAACCATGCGCGTGCGCGCTGAGGAAAGTCTTGCGGCATGATTGCCGGCGCGTTAGGCGCGGATCAGGTGCCACTGGCTAAATGACATAGTCCAAGTCGAGCAGCGAACCGTCGGCTTTTCGGCAAGAGCTGGGACCTTCGCGACCGTCGGCTTACCGGCAGTTGCAAAGAAATAGCTGACGTCCGCCCAGGAACTTGGCGCCCTAATATCAATGTTTTAAGGTGAGACATTCCTACCGTTCCCGTCGGAACCCGAGGCATAGCGTTCCCTGTTCCGTCGACGACCGACGCGAAGGTACGTGCACGACGCTACAGTGACCGCATGAGATAGCGCAACTCATTCTGCACACCACTGGACAACAAAGACACAATTGGTTCACCACCCTGGAGTTGAATTGGGGGGTATCAAGTGGCGACTCGCACTGTCGGTGACACGGACGAACAGACTTCAGTTTTTCAGAGCGATCTGCCCATCGACGACAAGCTGGACAGAGCGAGGATGGAGCTGCTCGACCTGTCGGCTAGGAACCGCCTCCTCAACATGCCGCGGTCCGAAAAGAGCGCGAAGGCCGTTCAGGTCGTCGATGAGAAGAGCGCTCAGATATTCAGACTGCTGGTCAGCGAGGGAAAGGTCTTCACCTTCCTCGCCGGACGCCTATCGCCGCAGAATACCGCTGAGGGTGAGGAGGAGCCGGACGAGATCGCAGATCTCGCCCAGCCGGAAGATGACGAGCTGGATGAGAAGGGACGAGCCTCCCGCCATGTCGACACCCGTCTTCAGACCCGCCTGACCTCTAAGGGGTTGCAGAAGCGGCTGCTCGAACTCTTCTACGACGCCCGCACCCTCGAAGAGGAGCAGGGCGTTAACATTCTGTATCTCGCCCTTGGCGCGTTGAAGTGGATCGACCCTCAGAACACGGCCAATGTGCGCTACGCACCACTGCTTCTCGTCCCGGTCTCACTCGAGCGCGGCAACGCTGGCGAGAAGTTCAAGCTGCGGGCCCGTCAGGAGGACTTCGCCGCGAACCTATCACTGGAGGCTTATCTCGACCGCGTTCACGGTATCCGGCTTCCCGCGTTCGAGGCGACCGACGGTTTCGACTTCGACGGCTACGTCGCCGGGGTGGCCGACGCCGTCGCCGCGAAGCACGGCTGGGAGGTCATCGCCGACGACGTGACGCTCGGCTTCTTCTCGTTCGCAAAGTTCCTGATGTATCGGGATCTCGATCCGGCGAGTTGGCCCGCAGGATCGCTGATTGGCGAGCGGCCGCTGATCCGAGGGCTTCTCGCCGAGGGCTTCGAGGGCAGCGACGGCATGATTCCGGAGGATGCCAAGATCGACGGCTTCATCCCGCCGGCGGACATGCTTCATATCGTCGACAGCGACAGTTCGCAGGCGCTGGTCGTCCATGAGGTCCGTCAGGGACGGGACATGGTGGTCCAGGGTCCGCCCGGCACCGGAAAGAGCCAGACGATCGCGAATATCGTGGCGTCTGCGGTGGCGGACGGCAAGACGGTGCTGTTCGTCGCCGAGAAGATGGCCGCGCTGGAGGTGGTGAAGCGTCGCCTTGATGCGACGGGCGTGGGCGACGCATGCCTCGAATTGCACAGCAACAAGGCAAACAAGCGCGCGGTACTCGACGAGCTCCGCCGCACTTGGGAGCTTGGAGCGCCACGCGGCCAGGAGCCAGGCACGTTGAACACTCGCCTTCTGGAAGCGAGGGATCAACTGAACGGGCACGCCGACCGCATGCACCGTGCCCATCCGGTCGCGGGACTTACCCCGTTCCAGACCATAGGGCAGCTCATCAGGCTGCGGCTCGACGGCGAGCGTCCCAACGACGTGCGGCTCGAGAGCGCCACTTCTTGGAGCGCGGACGGGTTCACGGACAGGCGCTCCGTTCTCGCCGAATTGGCGGAGAGGGTCGAGGCCATCGGCATCCCCTCTGAACATCCGTGGCGCGGCGTCGGTCTGGCGGCGATCCTTCCGATGGACGTGGAGCGTCTCGTCGCCCGCTTGGCGGGCGTCCTTGAAGGATTGACCGGTCTCGACGCGGCGCAGCACGCCTTGGCCGAGACGCTTCAGGCGGAGCCGGCGCCCCGCCTCGCGGATGTCGCCCGGCTAGTGAAACTGGCGCGGCGCGTGGCGAGCGCGCCGGACCTCACCTCGACCGCTCTATCCAGCCAGGCCTGGCCGGACCATCGCTCTGAGATCACGGCCCTGCTTGATGTGGGCGCCCAGCATGCGGCCATGCGCGACGAATTGCGCGACGCTTTCCTGGAGGAAGCCTGGACGACCGACTTCGAGGAGGTGAGGGAGACGCTGGAACCGCTGCCCGGTGATTTCGACGCCGAGGCGTTCGCGCTGGTCGCCGACGTCGCGAGGCGTCTGCCGACGCTGCTGGCTGCTGGGTCAGCCCTCGCTCGCGCGGTAGGGCGCGAGGCCCCGGCCACGCTGGTCGACATCCGCCGTCTCGTTGACGTGTCGGAGCGGGTCGCGGCTGCGCCGGAGGCCAACGCCGAGGTCTTCGCGGCCGACCTGTGGGAGACTGGCGTCGAGCGTGCCGGTGACCTCGCGTCGACGGTGGCGAAGTTGGAGGACGCGCAAGCTCGCACCCGCGGCTGGCTGCTCGACGGCGCCTGGGACGCCGATCTGTCGGCGGCTCGTTCCACGCTAGCATCGCACGGCACGGGATTCCTCCGGATATTCAGCGGCGAATGGCGCCGCGCCAACCGGCTCGTGCGCTCCTTCCTGACGAACCCCGAACAGCCGCTGGAGGACACGCTCGGCCAGCTAGATGCGCTAGCGTCTGGGCAGGCGGCCCGGCGAGAGATCGAGTCCGACGACGCGTTGGGGCGCGTCGCCTTCGGAGACCATTGGCGTGGTGCGAGGACGTCGTCCGAACCACTTGTCGCGATCGTCGACTGGATGCGGTCGCTCAAGGGGCTCGGCGCCGAACCCAGGATGATCGCGGCTCAGAAGCCGGACGCCGCCCGCGTATCGTCCGAAATAGCGACCGTCACTGCGGAACTGGGCGACGCCTCGAAGGCGGTGATCGAGTTACGCGACGTGCTGAAGGGCGCCTGGACCGTGGTGTTCGGCGAAGCGGGCGCTTCCGATAGGGCGGACTTGAACGCCGCACTGGCGAGAACGGCCGGCATCGCGGGGGCGGACCGCATCACTGCTGCGGTCATGCAGTCTGTATCGTCGACGCTCGATGAGCGTCGGACGTTGCTGGGCCGGATCGTCGAGGGTCAGGAATTCGCGGCACAGCTGGTTGCGGGAGGGAGCCTCGGGCGCCTCGCGTTCGGCGAAGCATGGCACGGTCCTTCATCCGAATGGGAGCGGCTGACTAGCGCAGCCGAGTGGATCAGGGCCAACGACGACATCCGGATGCTGGCGAGCCGTCTTGCGGACCGCGCAGAGCCCGCCGCCCGCGGCGAGGCGATCGAGGCGGATGTGAGGCTACTTTGCGAAGACGTGGCCCAGATCCAGGCCGATCTTATGCTAGATGCGACCCAGGCGGCCGGCTTCCCGGCGCTCGTCGAAGCTCCGATCTCTGCTCTCGTAGACCGCCTTCAGCTATGGGCGTCGAGCGGGGAGCGTATTTCGAGCTGGGTCGCGTATCGTGACCGCGCAGAAAAGGCGGCCGAACTGGGGTGCGGCGACGTGGTTGAGAGGCTACGCGACGGTCGACTCTCCACGGTGCAGCTCATACCCGCGTTCGAGATGGCCTATTTCGAGGCGATCTACGCCGATCAGGTGCGGATCGAGCCGGACCTTGGCCGGTTCGACGGGACAATGCACGGAAGACTGGCCCGCGAGTTCGCGGAGATGGACCGTCAGCGCATCGCCGCCGCCGGCGTTGAGGTCGTCCGTGCCCACCACCGGGCGGTCCCGCCGCGCGACGGCGGTTCGGTGGGTCCGCTGGGCGTCCTGCGCGGGGAGATGCAGAAGCGGCGTGGACACATGCCCATCCGCCGTCTCATGGAAAAGGCGGGCCCGGCGGTGCAGGCACTGAAGCCAGTGCTGATGATGAGCCCGCTTTCCGTCGCCCAGTTCCTGACGCCCGGCGAGTTCTACTTCGACCTGCTGGTCATGGACGAGGCGAGTCAGATCCAGCCCGTGGACGCGCTCGGCGCGATCGCCCGTGCGAAGCAGGTCGTGGTGGTCGGCGATCCCAAGCAGCTACCGCCAACGGCCTTCTTCGCCAAAATGACCGGTGCAGGATCGGAGGACGAGGAGGATGATGGTACCCGTGTCGCCGACATCGAGAGCATCCTCGGGCTTTTCACCGCGCGCGGCCTGCCGACGCGGATGCTCCGGTGGCACTATCGCAGCAAGCACGAGTCGCTGATTGCGGTCAGCAACCGGCAGTTCTACGAGAGCAAGTTGTTCATCGTGCCAAGCCCCTATACGGCCGAGGCCGGCATGGGACTTCGCTTTCACCGCATACCCGAAGGTATCTTCGACGCGGGCGGGACGCGCACCAACCAGGTCGAGGCCAAGAGGGTGGTGGAGGCGATCGTTGCGCACGCCCGCGAGTATCCTAACCTCTCGCTCGGTGTTGCGGCCTTCTCGGCCGCCCAGCGTCGAGCCATCCTCGATCAGCTGGAACTGCTGCGGCGCGATCTGCCGCCGGAGCTGGACAGCTTCTTCCAGGGGGCCCATCCAGCGGAGCCCTTCTTCGTAAAAAATCTGGAGAACGTGCAGGGCGACGAGCGTGATGTGATCTTCATTTCCGTCGGCTACGGCCCGACGGTGGCGGGCGGCCGCGTCCCGATGCGCTTCGGACCGCTGGGGACGGAGGGCGGCGAGCGGCGGCTCAACGTCCTCATCAGCCGCGCGAAGCAGCGCTGCGAGGTGTTCTCCTCCATGACCGACGAGGATATCGATCCCGATTTTGCGGCGAGCCGCAAGGGCGTCTTCGCCTTCAGGATGTTCCTCCACTATGCCCGCACCGGCCGCCTGACGATCGCGGAGAGCACTGGCCGCGATCACGACAGCGTGTTCGAGGAGCAGGTCGCCAAGGCGCTGCAGGCGCGCGGCTACCAGGTCCATCGCCAGGTGGGCCTAGCTGGCTTCTTCATCGATCTCGCCGTCGCCGACGTGGAGCGCCCGGGGCGCTACCTCATAGGCATCGAGTGCGATGGCGCCTCCTACCATGACGCCCGCTCGGCACGAGACCGCGATCGGCTCCGCCAGTCGGTGTTGGAGAGCCACGGGTGGACGATCCACCGCATCTGGAGCACGGACTGGTTCCAGCGGCCCAACGAGCAGATCGAGCTCGCCGTCGCCCGAATTGAGGCGGCCAAGGCCGAGCACGACGCCGCCGCTGAGAAGCGGCATCACCGTGCCGTACCTATTGACGTGGTGACAGTCGAGCGGGAGGACGTGACGGAGATCGGGCTAGAGAGGGCCGTGACGCCCGCTCTTACGGAGGACAACCTCTATGTCGAGGCGGTCTTGACCCGTCCCGCGCACCGGTTGGAGGAGCTGCACGAAACGCCGATGGGTCTTCTGTCAGAGCTTGCCGAGCAGGTCGTCGCGATGGAGGGACCGGTCCACATCGACGAGGTTATTGACCGGATCAGGGACGCGTGGGGGCTGAAGCGCGCCGGTGCCCGCATCCAGTCTGCCATTGAGCGGGCCATCGGCATTTCCGCGAAGATGCAGCGGATCGTGGCGGAGGGCGAGTTCCTAGATCTGCCAGGGCGTGAACCGGTCGTGCGCGATAGGAGCGCGACAAGGTCGCCGATGCTTCGCAAGGCGGAGATGCTCCCACCCTCCGAGATGCAGGCAGCTGCGACCCGGATCGTGCGGGAGAACTTCGGCGCGACCGCCGATCAGGTGGTCCAGGCCGTCTCCCGTGCCTTGGGCATTCGATCGACGAGCGCGCAGGTCAAGGGTGTCATCCTCGAGGCGGTCGAGGCGGAGGTCGGCGCTGGCCGTCTCGCATGGCAGGGGGACATGCTCGTGCCAGCGAACTGACCAACCGCGTCAACTTCGGGCCGCGTCCGCGCGCGGCTCGATGAAGCGCAGAATTGCCACCACGGTGTCGAAGATTAGCCGGGCTTCATGCGCATCGATGAGATCGTTGTCGTGGGCGAAGGATCGGTTGTTACGGATGTCGTTGAATTGCTGGAGGATGCCCATGGCGTTTTTCAGTATCTGATGCGTCATGGGGCGCAGATCCCGGGTCTCGATCAGCCACTTCACGTATTTTCCCACGCGGCTCTGGAGCGGTTCCTCTCGCACATGGGATAGTCCCGCCTCGTCGAGGTGGTAGGTGAACCGCTTCATGCAGTAGGTGTGGAGGCGGTCGAGCGCAGCAGCGTGGCGCCCGGCCGCGACGTCCCGGTTTATTGCCTCGATCAGCTGATCCAGCGTAGCGTTGTCCGCAAAGGCGACGAGTGCATCCGTGTCGGACAGGTTGGCTTGGCGCTCCAGCCGCTCGACGACCTGCATGTAGCGCTGCCGCACGATACTGGGGCGCGGTTCGACGATCTCGCCGGGCGTCCAGCCACGTTGCTCGCGATGATACCACAGCGCCCGCAGCAGTTGGGCCGCGGGAGCGGGTTCGACGGTTTCGATGATGTGGCGGAGGCGGTTTGCCTTTGACGTTCCACGAGCGGCATAGGCGGAATCCTCGACGTCGATCTCGAGCTCGTCTCGCACCAAGCCGGCGAACTCTCGGTTGGTGAGGTCCATCACGTATCCCGAGGACATACCTAGCAGCTCTTCGATGCACATCCGGTCCTGTCGGGGTAGCGTCGGCATTCTCAGCGATCCTCTGAAGGTTGCGGTGAGGCTTTAGCGGTTCTGTCGATCAGACGCGACCAGCTATCAGGCATACGGAGACGAGCAGTCCAAAGGCCATCGCACCGGATGCGAAGCATGCGATCCAGAAGCCCCGCTCCGCACTGGCCACCGGGTTGGTGACCATCCGGTCGTATTCCCCTTGGTCTAGGAAGCGATACAACCGGTCGCGCCATTCCGACCTCAGCGTCCGCTGGAGCCTGAGGAAGTGTACGCCGCTTGCGATGATTGTGCCGACATACACCGCTAACACGAGACCTATGCTGATAGCCGCTGCGGGCACCCACTCACTAGTCGCCGGCGCCGTGAGGCGAGCCACGATGATGCCCAAGTTGGCCACGACCGATGCGGTGACCGCCGTCGCGAGGCCGCGGGTGTTCTCTGCCAGCTTGGCGGTCTCGTCGCCTATCGCCTTACGCAGATCCGCGAGTGCCTTCAGCGTGTCCTTGCTCTGCTGCGTGACGCCGAAGTTGTAGGCGATCTTCGCGCTCTCCAGCGCCTTGCCCGTCGAGGCGGCTAGATCGTTCGCAGTCCCTCCGGTCAGTGCAGTGCGCGCGATCTCCGCCGCGAGAAGGCCGTGCCTGTTTTCGGTCTCGCGCGCATTCTCATACACCCACTGTGCTGCCTCCTGAATATTTTCCAGACCGCTCGCTTCCACCATAGGGCCTGTATCTGGAGCGAAACGGGTCACTGGCGGGCCTCGGAAGAGCAGTTGACCTTCCGGCTCCACCTCGTTGGCGATCGCCTGGGCGAGGCGCTCTACGGACATTTTCCGCCAGGGCTCGATCCCCCAGCCGTTGATCTCCGCTTCCGGCTTCCGCAGCATCCAACGGCTGAGGTCGTTCGGAAATCTGGTGCCGTCGTCGAGCACGCGCACGACCTTTCGGGGTGACGCGGCGACGTCGCGAGGTGTGAAGGCGGTCGTGTCGCCCCAAGGGGCGAACCTAGTCGAGTGCGTTTCGAAGGCGGCATTGAGGCCGTGAATCCAGACGCAGCAGGCGAGATTATGGCGGACTAGGGCGGACGCTAGGCCGGCCCGCGTCAGCAGTGCCTCCACTCCCTCCGGGATACCAGGCTTCTGAGCCTTAACGGTGATGCCGAAATCCTCATCGCTGATGGCCCCGGGATCCATCCGCCCGCCCTCATCGGATACGCTGATGTCAGCCCAGCCGTCCGCGACGAGAAGGTCGAGAAGGCGCCGGACGTCGGCGCCGTGCAACTGGTTCAGCACGAGCCCGTCGCGCGTCTCCGTCAGCGCGACGTCTTGGTCTGCCGCCAGGGCCTCGATGGCTTCAGCTAGGGCGGATCTTGACCGTGTCATCTTCGACCAATCGATTTTCGGTCCGCACAGTGAAGACCGCGCCTTGTTCTGTATCCTCTCGGAACACGGTCCTGCCAAGCTGTGCCTCGTCGTATTCGAGGCGCGTGCCTTCGGCCGTCTTCACCTTGTGGCGCGGCGCGACTTGCAGCGCATCTGGGTCAGGCCTGAACTCCACGTCGGTGAGATTGCATCGCTTCAATTTCCCTCGCGCGACCCGGCCGAAGCGGGCGATCGTCTCCTCGTCCGCCGGCCGGCCGGCGCCGTGAAGAAGCGCGTCCACCACATCGTCGTTCGAAACCACGCCGCGCGCCCTCAGGGCCTGCTTCGCCCGTGCGAGTGCCTGACCAACGTTTCGGTTCGGCAGGCTGTCACGAACTTCATTTAACGTGCTCCGCATGGCTTCGTTCAGCCGAGCGCTTAGCTCTGTGGTGCTCCGAGCCCGGCTCACGCCAAGGTAATTCTCGAAATAGTCCGTGAGGTCCGGAGCCTCAGCCATGCGGTCCGTCGCGGAGACCATGTCCTCAATCGTGCCATCCCGGTACCGCGCCATGCAGAACTTTTGGACCGCACGCTTCTCCTTCACGAAAGCCTGAATTATCTCGCGTAGGACGTTATGACCGTCCCGCTGAGATAGTTCGACGACGGCCCGGTAGTCGTATTTTATGAGAGCGTAGAGGATGTCGCCTTCTATTTCCGTGGAGAGCTGGAAGACGAAGAACGCGCCGGGCGTACTCTGCGTCGGATGGTCGTGCCAGAACAGCCTGGCCAGTTCCTGTCCACCTGCCTCGAAGTCGATATCTTCGGCGCCCATCTGCTGCAGGACGGGCCGGACGTTGGAATGTTCGGTGAACCGATGGACGGCGGATGCCGCATGGTCGATTATGCGCGACTGGAAGAATTCCTGCTGCTGAACCGGGGTCTCCGGCGCGCGCTGGAAGTCTATGCGCTTTCCAACGAGATGGATGATCATCCGGTCGACGTGCAGCGAGCCGATTTCCGGATCCGTCAGAAAACTCACGCGTCCATCCCCCGCTGCGCATCCAGGCCGATGTCCACCGCCTGATCAGAATGCCGATACTCCAAGAAGGGAGGACGAAGAAGGAGAATATTTCTAGGATCTAGGTGAGGATTGCTGCCGTCGGGTTTATGGACGAAGTGGAGGAAGCCGCGCCTCTGCTTATGCCGGCGAACCTACTCTTTGGTTCGTCGCTGGACGATGGCCATGCTGAGAATCAGACGGTTGATCGAGGGGTCATTCAGATCGGTCGCGTTCTGCGACTAAGAGTCACCCGCAAACCCGTGAACGGGACGGCAGGTACCGCGAATTTCCCAACAGAATGGCAAGTTTTCGAACGCGAGCTGCCGCAATAGCGGACCGACCGCACATGGGCATTCGAATTTGGAGGCTGAGCGTCCGGGAAGGCTCGAACATCGAGGCTCATGATCCGGTGATTACCTCTTCGATTGATCAGGAGGATGCAGACCCAATCGCCGGAGCGAGTCGGTCCACCAGGATCGCGCTGGCCTGATTGAGCCCGATGACCTCCACCGCCATGCCATGATGCCGCATTTTCGTAACGACGTCCTCTAATGCACCGACCGCCGTGACATCCCACAAATGGCTGGCGGTGAGGTCTATGCGAACCTTTGCCGCAGCATCGCGCAGATCGAATCTATCGGCGAAGATGTCCGCGCTCGCAAAGAAGATCTGGCCCGACACCGTGTAGGTCCGCATGTCCGTCGCCTCGTCATAATTGACGCTCACATTCATCAAGCGCGTCACCTTAAAAGCGAAGAACACCCCGCTCAACAATACTCCTACAGCGACACCTGCGGAAAGGTCGTGGGTCGCGACCGTGACAACTACAGTTGCCACCATGACGATGCCGGAAACCTTTGGATGTCGAGCCAGATCGCGGATCGAGGTCCATGAGAAGGTGCTGGCCGATACCATGATCATGATCGCAACGAGCGCCGCCACAGGCACCTGCGCGACCCATGGCCTGAGGGGAACCATCACCAGCAACAGGAACGCGCCAGCGACCAGGGTGGAAAGCCGGCCTCGGCCACCATAGCGCACATTACCGACCGTCTGACCGATCATACCGCAACCCGCGATGCCCCCGAACAGCCCGGCGGCGACGTTGGCGAGGCCCAGCCCCGTGCACTCTCGCGCTTTGGAGCTCGTGGTTTCGGTCAGGTCATCGACCACGCTGGCGGTCATCAGGGATTCAAGGAGGCCAACCGCCGCCATGGCGAGCGCATATGGCGCCACGATGCACAGGGTCTGCCAGTCGAATGCCACCGCGGGGAATGTGAAAGAGGGCAGCGATGATGGCAGCCGGCCAAGATCGGAGACGGTGTGGATAGGCATGGGGAAGGCAATGCTTATCGCAGTCAGGACAAGAATGCAGATCAAGGGCGAGGGGATGGCCGTCGTGATGCGCGGCAGCAGATAGATGATCGCCAGGCCGCCCGCGATCATCGCATAGCTGTGCCACGTCACCCCCAACATCTGTGGCACCTGCGCCGAGAAGATGAGGATGGCGAGCGCGTTGACGAAGCCCGTCCGCACAGACCGCGAGACGAAGCGCATCAACACGTTGAGCTTCAGGAGGCCGAAGACGATCTGGAACAGTCCGGCCAGCAGTGTCGCGGCAAGCAGATATTGCAGGCCATGGGCATGGACCAATGCCGCGGCAACCAGCGCCACCGATCCCGCCGCGCCGGAAATCATCGCAGGACGTCCGCCAGCGAAGGCGATGACGATGCCGATTACAAAGGAGGCAAACAACCCCACCTCCGGGTCTATTCCCGCCACGAAGGAAAAGGCGATGACCTCCGGTATCAGGGCAAAGGTGCCGACCATGCCGGAGAGGATGTCACGCCGGGCGTTTGGCCCGCCGTTGAGCCATTCGGTGCGATCGCGCGAAAGAGCTGTGTTGTTCATGTTGAAAACCGAGGAGTGTCGCAGAGGCGGAGCGGCAGCAAACAGGAGGAGCGCTGCGACATACATTGTCCGGCGGATCGGCGGCCGGAATAGCCACCCGGAATTTCACCGGGTCCTTGCGAATGGTAGCTTCGTAGTGAGCCCGTTTGGGAACGGCAAGAGCGCGCGACCAGCGAGATCGCTGGCTCGGTGCAGGATGAAAGAATGTCCGCCGCTGGGCAACTGGACTTTGTCGATGAGTGGCCGACCACGCTCGACGACAACGGAAGGCAGGGTCTGGGAAATTTCTACCGTTTGCAAGCGACGTGTAGAGCGGAAGCTATTGGCAGAAGACGACATTCAAAGTGTGCTGACGGTGCTTTCACAACGTCAAAAATTGGACCGTTAGAAGGCTGTCAGGTTTCGAGCAGTTGCGCGTGCAAGTCTGACGTTCGTTGTGACATTCGCCAAAAACCGGAAAAACCCACCAACGGTTGCTCACCGTTCTTAAGCTCGATGCCGCGATCCGCGCCGCGCCCCGTTGCGGCCGGACGGTCGTCCGGACGTCTTCCCTCCTTGTCGCTGAGCGCTACGGAGAACGCGCTGGCGCTCATTCTCAAACGTATCACGACACTTCGTGGTGAAGAGGTCCTTATCCGCAATGGCCAGATTGTAAGTCTCGCGCTCCCGCTGCTCCTCCGACTCAAGGTATGAAACGAACTTCTCGACCCGATCCAAACGGGTCTCAACCCTCTGAATTCGCTGATTTTTGACAAAGTACCCGTACTCGGTTTTAGCCGCCTCGACCAGATAGTTGGTGACAGATTCATCAAATGAGCCTGTATCGGTGCAAATAAGATCTAAATATGTGAATGCATAAGCCAAGTTGTTGAACATATATAGGCCATAACCAGTTATCTTAATGCTATCTACGCTTTCCGAAAATGAATCTAGTCTGTTATCCGCCTCTACAAAACCATGCTTCAACAGTATATCTGTAGTACGAGTGAAATCCTCGATCATCCCGAACGTCTCAGAAAAATATGATTTGAGTTCTGCTATCGAGAGGTATGCTGCGGACGCGCCCTCGACCTTACGCGCTAGCTTACGCAGTATCCGCATGGCAGTGAAGTGTGAACTATGCCTGTTGTAGCGAAGCTGAAAGACATTCGGGATGTCACTCAGCAACTCATCGTAAAAGTACCTCGTCGGAATCATCACTGGTTTAACAACCTGATGGATCTGGAAAGTCCACTGACCGGCATTTAGCATTTCTTCAACGTTGGTGTAGCCCGACAGCAGAAAACTGCGAAACAAGTCAAGCGAAAGCCTTGTGTCGCCGTGGGCGCAAGCCGTTAGGAAGCCATTGAGCGGCGACTGTTCACTCGAGAACTCACGGTTCACGATTCCAAGATACTTTGCGCAGTCGGACACCACGGTAGTTTCTGTATCACCAAGTAAAGCATCGCGCGACGTTTCAGAAGTCAATAAACCGATCACATAGTCGAGACGCTTGCGGAACACGTGCGATGGCTTGGGTGAGCTGATGTGAAAGCCAGCGTTCTGGAATGCGTCGAGGAGGCCGTGAATCTTGCTTCCATAGAAGCGCTCCTCCCGCATTGATATGAGGGTGATGCAACCGAGTTCCTCAGCGATATCCTGAGCCGATGCAAAGCAGAAGTCCTGATGCGAACCCGAGTATTGATCAGTGTTGTCTACGACGACGATCGCACCCTTATCCTGATCTTTCCAGTACTCTACCAGCTTGCGCGCGCAGTAGCGTTTATCCGATTTCCAAGCGGCGACCAGATCGTTCAGTCGCGAGTTGTAAATGTCCGACGATTTCGAGAGGCCCGCAAGCTCCTGCCGATTGGCGATTTCGTATCGATCGGAGAATAGCTTCTCGAGTATTGTGCTTCTATCAGCGCTCAGGAGTTTTTCGGAGTCGAGAGCATCTACCAATCCGTCCCATATTGCCGCGCGGATGACCTCGACCTCCTCAGGAACTTTGAGGAGGTCTATGATCGCCACCACGGAATGGTCACGGAGCCAACGCGGTGGATTGTGGTGCAGCAGCCGCTTGATGAACGTCGATTTTCCGGCCCCCTTACCACCGAAGAGGACGAGAACCTCACCTTTGCGGCCTTTCTTGATGTTCTTCGTCAGTCGCCCTCCCAGGCGACCTCCCTTTCCAGTATCCTCAAGTTGCTGAATGCCTTGCGCCGCGAAATATGGCGAGAGTGAGTCCTCGATCAGGCTCCGCATGCCGTCGAACGCATGCTGATAGTCCCGTTCGGACACATAGCAGCGGTCCATGAATTCCGTGTCATCGTCCCCGATCACCCCGAAGTAGTGGTTTACTACGGGGCGAAGGGCACTCGCCAAGCGGTTGGCTGTAATGGAATGCGAGTAGGAGGGTATGCGGTCTTTAGCAAAAAATATGCTGCGGTCTTGAGGAGGCGAGCTGTTGAGTAGATCGGCGAGTGACAAGTTTTCAAAGATGGCGGTGTAACTCAAGCTGTTATACGCTTTTGTGTACTCCCGTTCCCAGAAGGAAAGGTCACTAATCACAAATGCCTTCAGTGATTCCCACCGTTTCCCGCGTTCAAATATACGGAAAAAAACCCATTCGTGGCCATTGGTGATCGCGGCGTATTCGCTTCCGTCATTAAAGCAGTAATCACGAACCTGTTTCATGGCCGCGCTGACATTTTCATCGGATATAAGCTTGCCGATCGTCACGTAGCCAGAGATCTGACCATTGGGCAAAGCTGGCAAGTTGAAGAAGACTCCTTCCTTCTTTGCCTCGACGAAAAGAACTGCGTCCCCGTTTGCCTTCCTAAGGACGTAGTCAGCATAGCCCGGGGCGATGTATTCCTCGACGTTCGTTCGGTTCCTTGGCCATGCGAGAAGGTCATGCAAAATGAAGTCGATCACACGATGTCGTGTGTCAGCCTCGTTTAGCTCGCGCCCCGCGTGCTCCTTAACCATCAGTCCTAGCTGATCGAATGGATCAAGCTGTGCCATCGTTAGTCCGCCCCCCTATTAATCCGCACATTTACCGTCGCCTACAATATCTGTGCCGTAGACATCAACGTAGGGCAATCCGGAGTATCGTTGGGACCGTTAAGGCGGGGCATCAACGATGCCATCTTTTGCGCCAAGCCCTGTCACCTGAACGACAGCGGCTTTCGGATCCAACCAACCGCTCCGGGAACGGCCGGCATCAGGGCACGTGGCCGTCCGGCCGCTGCCGCTCGCCGCAACGTCAAATTTGGCGTGAGCCGACACACTGAGCGCAGGATCGGAACGACCAATGTTGGTCGCGAGCTGTTGGAACTGGACGGTCCGCACCTGGGGACCGAGATTTGATCGCTAAGCGTCTCATAAAGGTCGAAAGCGTTGATTTAGCTGAATGTAACAGGTGCGAGCTTGCTTTGCCTGCAAGCCAGATATGCATTTCTACTAGACTGGCGTTTCTTTGGTCAGCGAGTGATAACCGGCGATCGTATTTGCACGCCAGACAAAGGCGCTGGCAGGAGTTAGGCTGATGATACGCACCTCTTTGGCGGTGATGATTGCGACCTTGGCACTAACTCCCTGCGACGGCAAACCGAGTGATAATAAGCCTCCACAAGGAAGCGCAAGTGCCGCACCGATGGTCGCGGGCACACCTGCCAATGTCGCCGTGACGAGCAAGGGCGCGCCTCGCTGTGCTGAGGGGTATTGGCAAATGAGTTCATTCACGGCCGAGGGATCGCCGATGATGAAGCAATATTATTGCGTAGGCGCGGACTCGGAGAAGAAATACTCGCTGTTTGATCAGCTCACAATCATGGGCAACTGCAGCAGAAGCGATTTCAAACGGACGTCAGCCGGCTGGGATTTTATCATTCAGTGCGCGATAATGGATCAGAAGCTGGCGCAAACCGGCACCATAGCCGGTGATTTCCAGAACAGCTTTGCCATGACGACTAACGTTGTTGAGAACGGCGGGTCACCACGCAAGGGGACGATTGAGGGAAAGCGTGTGGGAGAATGCCCAGCCGGTTTCAAACCGGGCGATCTGGTGAACAGTGCGGGCAAGAAGATGATGAATCTCCTCTAGGGCGTTTGGCTGGGCCGCTTCGCATTGTCCGCCATCAGCTTTCCAGAGTTCCGACCATCCGCTTTAGCTCCGCGTACATAATCCTTAGCCCGCACCCGCAGGATCAGCCCTGAGGCTAGGCATGCGCTAGCCGGATCCGGAATTTCCGTGCTGATCCGCGGACAGCGGACGGCCGTTTTTTTGAAAGCATAAGGGGTCGCAATAACGGCCAGCAATGATAGGAACTATGCGTGCATAGGTTGGCGTCTGCCTCAGCTTCAAAGCTTGGTTCGGAGGCTGCCGTGGCAAACGAAGAGCGTGCAGCAGGAAAGCCCGCGAGCGCACCCCAAGGGCACGCTCGCGGCAATCTACCAGCCGCAAGGGGAGTATATTGGCTGGGACGCTGTGCGCATCTGCATGATGCCAGAGGATAGTTGGTAAGTGGTTACCGTCGCCGAAATGTGGTCCGGGGTTTCCGGTGTGCCATGTAGAAACTCGGGCTTTGCAGGCGCAATGTTTTCGGCTTGAAGCCTAATATGGCAGTGATCATCCTGCAATGATCTCGTGCGGCACGTGCCCTTCGCAAGACGATGCTAATCGCCGAACTGACCCCCAACTGTGAATGCGAACTCAGCTTGTCACTATCGCTCATCGTCGTATTCCTCCGAAATGGACTACGCGACCCCGGCGATCTTCATAACGTAATTGCATTGCGGGTGGAAAGCGCTTTTTGCTACGTATCTTGGCGTATCGACCAAACCATATTGGCGGCGACGAGCGCAAGTCTGTGACTAACCGAAAACATGATCCTTGGTGTCTTGGCTGACACGGCAGTATAAAGGCAGCACCACAGGTGCTCCCGCCTTAAGGAAAGACGCTGCATGTTACCTGCGCGAACCTACAGCATAACGATAAATCGGAATTGGCAGGCGCTTTACGAGGCGATCTGGCGCCCTGAGACATTCTCCCAGTGGGCATCCGGTCTGATCGAGGCAGACCTTCGCCAAAGCGATGAAGGTTGGATCGCCGATGGTGTGGACGGTCCGATCATCGTTCACTTCACACCCTATAATGCGTTTGGTGTCATGGATCATGTCGTAGAAACAGGAAATGGGCAGGCGGTCCATGTTCCTCTTCGCGTGGTCCAGAACGGCGTTGGCGCAGAAGTCATGCTCACTTTGTTTCGTAAACCGGAGATGACGGATGAGACTTTCGCGAGAGACGCCAAATGGATCGCACGTGATCTGCGGGCGCTTCGAGATTTGGTAAATAGTGAACGGCTCTTCTTTAACGAGCAACCTCAGTAACGCATTGGGTATAGATCGTAGCGGCTCGTGTCATCATAGCAGCCACTTTCGAACGTGACGACTTCCACGCGTTGTCATGCCTTGGATCAGCATAGAGATTAACGAATTTGGCAATGTACTATCTTTTTCGTAACAGCTAGGCGCATAGAGCACCTCTGTGAAAACGATCTTCATCAAAGGAGTATGTATTTAATGGCTGACCATGATCAGGCCGATCTCACAACGTTGACCGTCGACTTGCTGAGCGCCTATTTTGCGAACAACACCGTTCCCAGCGAGACGCTGTCTGACCTCATTCAGTCGACCTACTCTGCTCTTGCAGGCATTGATGCACCCGCCGCTGTGGAAGCTGAGGCACCAACGTTTACGCCTGCGGTCAGTCTGAGGAAGAGCCTAGCATCGCGCGATCACATCATCAGCATGATTGATGGCAAGGCCTATAAAACGCTCAAGCGTCACCTCGCGGCAAATGGGCTTTCACCGGCTGAGTATCGTGAGCGCTATAAGCTGCCGGCGAGCTATCCGATGGTCGCGCCTGCTTACTCCGAAGAACGCCGAGCGGTCGCTGCGAAGAATGGCCTTGGCGGCAGCAAGAAGCGGGCAGGGGTCATGGCTGAGGACGCCGCCCCGCTTGCAGTCGCATCCACCCCGCGGGCAGACGCGATTGAGGACGCTGCCGACATAGCGCCAGTGGCAGCGAACGAGCCTGCTATTGCTGACACCATTGCGGTGCCCAAGGCAGCGCGCAAAGTGCGTGCCGTCTCGGCAAAGCTTGGCCCTAAAGGCTCTGCGGCCAAGGCAGTAAAACCTACTCGGAAGTCAGAGGTCGATAGCGTGCGCGATAATGTCGCCGCTGCTGATCAAGACGTAGAACAGCCTGCCCAGACGGCAACGCCAACATCCTCTGCGTCCGACGCTCCGACCAAGCCTCGTCGCAAGCTTAAGATCAGAGCAGGCGAGCCCGCTCAACCTGAAAGCATGCTCGAGGAAGCTGCCAAAGCTAAGCCTTCGCCCAAGCCCAGGGAAGCGAAGGCTGGGAATACTGATCAAAGCACATCTTCGGATGCGCCAAAGCCGACTAAACGCGCATATAAGAAGCGCGTCAGCAAATCCGTTGAGGCGTAACTAGGCGCGCTAAGAAGATTCGCGATCGTATGGCAAGAGACGGCCGATGGGCGTCGTGCGTCTCTCGCCAAGTCAAACTCTATAACGGTTACAAGGGCGTCATTCCGGCCTAAGCCAGATCCAGGTTCCGCCAGTCAGGGCGGCTGCTACCGGTATGAGAAAAAAGGGCCAGGGCGCAAACAAGATACCGAGCAGGGCCGAGATGGCAAACGCTGCCGTCGCGGCGCGCTTTCCTCGGCGGCTGATTGCGCCATTACGCCGCCAGCGCTGGATATGTGGACCAAGATGCGGATGCTCCAGCAACTGCCGTTCGAGCCTGGGGCTGCTTCGAGCGAAGCAGAATGCCGCAAGAATGATGAATGGCACAGTGGGCAACAGCGGCAGAATCGCGCCTGCAATGCCAAGAGCAAGCGCGAGATAACCCGCGATCAGGTAAAGCCAGCGCATCATCGCCGGACAGCTATGACCAGCTTCCAGCTTCACGCAATCAGTAAGAATTGTCGTGATCTATGCTGCTCTGCTACGGCAACAGCGGATCATAAAGGGTATGGGCTTCTGGCCGCGACACATTTACCTCAGCAGGCTGATCCATTGCGGCGCGCTTCTCAGGCATGACACTCATCAGTTTTCATGCCGCCTCTTTTGCTGGTGTCGGCACTAGTGCATCATCGCCGGAAGATTTTCTCCATCGCTTTCCCTTTTGCAAGCTCGTCGATCATCTTGTCGAGATACCGGATTTCTCTCATCAGCGGGTCTTCGATGTCTTCAACCCGGACACCGCAGACCGTTCCCCTGATCAGCTTTCTCGAGGGATTCAATTGAGGTGCATGACCAAAGAAATCCTCGAAACTCGTTTTCTTCTCAAACTCTGCGTCAAGGCCTTGGCGGGTGTAGCCCGTCAGCCAACTAATGATCTCATCGACTTCAGCCTGAGTACGGCCTTTCTTCTCGGCCTTTGCTACATAATGCGGATAGATGCTGGCAAAGCTGATAGAGTAAATTCGGTGTTTCATTTCACGTTCTGTACGTCGGCTTTGAGACCCAGCAGGGGCATGACATCGACCCGTCGGATGAAAAACCGGTGCATACCCTGAAAGAGACTTCGTTGCACTCACAGGTGCTTCCCAGGCTTCGGTAGCTGGGTCACAATCCGTGCGCTGTTCGAACTAAGCGAAGTCTCCAGGCCGTGTAAAATATCGAGCGTACATAGCGTTCGTAATTGTGGTCTCCGACATCATACGTAGCCTTGGATCGAGATCTTAGCTGCCGACGTCAGTGTCCCCGATGCGCGTGTGCACTTGGCAATGGCGCTTTCATAATCACGTAGGTGCAACGAAATTTTCTAATCATCGCGCTTGACGAATCTCCAGCGAGATTGGAACATAAAGGGAACATGTGAGTCGATGCTGACAGATGCCAACCTTAGTTTTCTCTCCCGATCGGACGAGGTCCGACCAGATTGCTGCGCTCCGCGCGGAGCTAGAGAATGCGCGCGCGCTGCGAGGTCCAAACCTGCCCTTTGGGATCCCTGCTCTCGACGACAGACTCGCCGATAGCGGGTTGGATGGTGCCGGACTCCATGAGGTTGCGGCAGCGTCGGCCAGGCTGAACGATGATGCCGCCGCGACGCTGTTCATGGCCAGCATCGCCGCTCGCTTTGCCGCCGAGGCCGGCTTCACTGTGCTGTGGGCGCTCACGAAGTTCGATCTCTACGCGCCCGGCCTCGAACAGGCGGGGCTGGGGCCTGTCAAGATACTTTATGCTCAGGGCGGTAAGGATGCCGAGGTTCTGGCGCTTGCCGAGGATGGCCTGCGCGACGGCTCGCTCGCCTGCGTGATAGCCGAGGTAAAGTCCGCCGATCAGACGGCAACCCGCCGGCTGCAACTCGCAGCCTCGGACGGCAAGACCCCGATCCTTCTCTACCGGCGACACCGCTCACGTGACCGCTGTCCTTTGGAAACGCCATCATCGGCGATGACACGCTGGCGGATCGGCTGCGCGCCTTCGACACCCTTGCCCCATGCCGGACTGGGCCGGGCGCGCTGGGCGATCGAACTGGTCCGCCAGCGCAATGGCAATCCCTTCTCCCTCGAACTGGAGGCTTGCGATGCAACGGGTCGCCTCGCTCTGCCTGCCGCAGCTGCCCATAGAGCGGTTGCGGCGGTCGCAGCGTCCAGTCGCGCCGCCTGAGGGTCGCGCATTTTCTGCCGAGCCGCGTTTTCAAGCCGCGGTCGACGATGATCCCGGCGCTTGCTCTGTGCCGCGGGGCGGCGGCTGGCGGCCGGGTGCGCGCTGGGCGCGCGACGGCGCCCTGGGACGGCGCCCAAGCTCGGCGAACATCGATAGTCTGCCGGCCCATCAGCAGCCAAGGATGCGCGAGATGGGTCGGCGCAGCGAGGCCGCCGAACACCCGTTCAAGGCCATGGTGCCAGACGAAGGAGGGCCAGCCAGCGCGGTTGCATCCGTTGCTCCGTCATGGGCGTCCTTCTGGGGTCGACCGACAATCCTGATCGCGCGGATCGGGCAGCGCGATGTGGTCGCATC
Source organism: Sphingobium sp. SCG-1 (assembly GCF_002953135.1). NCBI lineage: Bacteria > Pseudomonadati > Pseudomonadota > Alphaproteobacteria > Sphingomonadales > Sphingobiaceae > Sphingobium > Sphingobium sp. SCG-1. Next base: position 3,032,903 of record NZ_CP026372.1, on the reverse strand, counting down.
GGCCTGTCCTGTGGCGCTGGAGCTCGGCCTGCGTCCCGGCATGGCCGCCGCTCACGCCCGCGCGTTGGTGACGGATCTCGATGTCCATGATGCCGAGCCCGAAAAGGATCAGGCCTTCCTCGACAGCCTTGCGCTGCACGCGGTGGCGCGCTGGACGCCGACCGCGTGCCCTGCGCCGCCCGACGGTCTATGGCTCGATCTCTCGGGCACGACCCATCTGTTCGGCGGCGAGGCGCGCTTCTGCCGGCGTCTGTTGACCTTTCTGCGGCGGCTGGGTTTCACCGCGACGATCGCGATCGCCGGAACACCTGGCGCGGCGCATGCGCTCGCGCGATATGGCGGCGAGGCCATTACGATTCTTCCGTCGGGTGCCGAGGCGGAGGCGATCGCCGATCTGCCGCTCGCCGCGCTACGGCTTACGCCCGAAGCTCTCACCGCCGCCGGCCGCTTCGGCCTGGAACGGATCGCCGATCTATATCCGATGCCACGCGGCCCGCTCGCCAAGCGGCTCGGGCTGAAGACAGTCGAGCGGCTCGATCAGGCGCGCGGGAGCCTCGCCGAGCCGATCACGCCGGTTATTCCGTTCGAGGCGCCGATTGCCGAACGGCGACTGCTCGAGCCGATCGCGACGGCCGACGCGATCACCCACGTGATCGGCGATCTAGTCGATGATCTGGTCCATGTGCTGCAAGCGCGCAGTCTTGGGCTTCGGACGGCCATCCTCACATGTGTTGTCGTCGATGGCGGCGAACAGCGCGTCGCGATCGGGACCGCGCGCGCGACGCGCGAGCCCGCGCACCTCAAGCGGATGCTGGCCATGCGGGTCGAGCGGATCGATCCTGGTCTTGGCATAGAGGCGATGACGCTGGCCGCGCCGCGCGTCGAGCCGCTGGCGCCGGAAGCGCTGGACGCAGGCTTTGCTACCGAAGGCCGTGCACCCGATCTTGCGCCGCTGGTCGATCAGCTCGGTGGCCGTGTCGGCGAAGAGGCGCTTTTCCGGCTGACTGCCGTCGAGAGCGACGTTCCAGAGCGCGGCTTCTGCCGGGTAGATCCGCTGGCGGCGCCCGGAGGCTGGCCGGCCTGGAAGCGTCCGGCACGGCTGCTGCGCCGGCCTGAGATGCTCTCGAACGTCGTGGCGCTCCTGCCCGATCACCCGCCGCGCCGGTTCAGCTGGCGCGGTTCGGCCTACAAAATCGTAGCGGGCGATGGTCCCGAACGCATCCACGGCGAGTGGTGGCGCAGCCCCAAGGAGATGTGGGCGGTACGCGACTATTTTTGCGTCGAGGCAGAGGGCGGCTATCGCTTCTGGATTTTCCGCCGAGGCGATGGCGTCGAAGCACCCACAGGTGATCTCAGCTGGTACATGCATGGGCTGTTCGGCTGATGGCCTCCTATGTCGAACTTCAGGTGACGAGCCATTTCTCCTTCCTGCGCGGCGCGTCCTCGCCCGAGGAGCTGTTCGCCGCTGCCGCGCTGCTCGGCCACCAGACACTTGGCCTCGCCGATCGTGGCAGCGTTGCGGGCGTCGTACGTGGATGGGATGGCCAGAAGGCCACCCAGGTCCGTATGATCCCGGGCGCCCGTGTCGATCTGGTCGATGGACGATCATTGCTGCTATATCCGACCGATCGCGCTGCCTGGAGCCGGCTGACCCGGCTGCTCACGATCGGCAAGGCACGCGGCGGCAAGGGGTTCTGCATCCTCGAATGGAGCGATGTCGCGGCTCATGCGGAAGGATTGGTCGCCATCCTCGTGCCGGACATGCCCGACGCTACCACCGAAGACTGGCTAAGCGAACTGCGCGCCCTGTTCGGCACGCGAGGCTATTGCGCGCTGTCGCTAAGGCGGCGGCCCGATGATGTAGCGCGGCTGCACGCGCTTGATGCCATGGCGCGGTTGGCCGGCGTGCGCAGCGTTGCGACCGGAGACGTCCTCTACCATGCGGCCGAACGCCGGCCGCTTCAGGACGTGATGAGCGCGATCCGCGAGAAGACGACGATCGATGCGCTTGGCTTCCGGCGCGAGCGGTTCATGGATCGCAACCTCAAATCGCCTGAAGAGATGGAGCGGCGCTTCCGGGATTTTCCCGACGCCATCCAGGCGAGCGGCGATATCGCCGCTACCTGCCGGTTCGATCTTGGTGAAATCCAGTACCAGTATCCTTATGAGCAGGTGATGGAGGGACGGACGGCGCAGCAGGCGCTCGCCGCACTCACCGAAGACGCCGCTGCGGCCAAATTCCCGGACGGCGTGCCGGATCGCTACCGTCAGCAGATCGACCATGAATTGAGGCTCATCGATCAGCTTGGCTATGCGCCCTATTTCCTGACCGTCAATGCGATTGTCGCCGAGAGCGTGCGGCGCGGGATCCTCTGTCAGGGGCGTGGCTCGGCTGCTAACAGCTGCGTCTGCTACCTGCTTGGGATCACCTCGATCGACCCGATTCAGCATGAGCTGCTGTTCGAGCGGTTCGTTTCGGGCGAGCGCCGCGAGCCGCCCGATATCGATGTCGATTTCGAGCATGAGCGGCGCGAGGAGATCATCCAGTGGATATACAACACCTATGGCCGCGACCGCTCGGCGCTGACGGCGGTCGTCACCCGCTACCGCACGCGTGGCGCGGTCGCCGAGGTCGGCAAGGCGCTGGGGCTGCCGCGTGACTTGACCAAGATGCTGACGGGCCTCGTCTGGGGCTGGTCGATGGACGGCATTCCGCAAGAGCAGATCGAGAGCCTCAACCTCAATGCCGAGGACCATCGCCTCAAACTGACGCTCGATCTCGCGCGCCAGCTGATCGGGACGCCACGCCACCTCTCGCAGCACCCGGGCGGCTTCGTGCTCACCCAGGATCGATTGGACGACCTCGTGCCGATCGAGCCGGCGCGGATGGAAGATCGCCAGATCATCGAATGGGACAAGGACGATATCGATGCCCTCAAATTCATGAAGGTCGACGTGCTCGGCCTCGGCATGCTCGGCTGCATGAACCGCGCCTTCAATCTGCTCGAACAGGAGAAAGGCATCAAGGTCACGATGGCCGACCTGCAGGACGACGATCCGGACGTCTACAAAATGATACAGAAGGCGGACACACTCGGCGTCTTCCAGATCGAGAGCCGCGCGCAGATGTCGATGCTGCCGCGGATGAAACCACGGGAATTCTACGATCTCGTCATCGAAGTGGCGATCGTGCGGCCAGGACCGATTCAGGGCGACATGGTCCATCCCTATCTGCGTAGACGTGAGGGGAAGGAGAAACCCGAATATCCGCGTCCGGAACTCCGCGCCGTGCTGGAAAAGACATTGGGCGTGCCGCTGTTCCAGGAGCAGGCGATGAAGGTCGCTATCGTCGGCGCGGGGTTCACGGCGGTCGAAGCCGATCAGCTTCGCCGGGCGATGGCGACGTTCAAGCTCACCGGAGGTGTCAGCCATTTCTACGACAAGCTGGTCGGCGGCATGATCGCGCGCGGTTACCCCAAGGACTTTGCCGAGAGGACCTTCAAGCAAATCGAGGGCTTTGGCTCCTATGGCTTCCCCGAAAGCCATGCTGCCTCCTTCGCCAAGATTGCCTATGCCTCCTGCTGGATGAAGCATCATCATCCCGACGTCTTCTGCGCGGCGCTGCTCAACGCCCAGCCGATGGGGTTCTACGCGCCGGCGCAGATCGTGCGCGATACCCGCAACCATGGTGTCGAAGTCCGGCCTGTCTCGGTGAATGACAGCCATTGGGACTGCACGCTCGAACCGACGAGCGGGCGCTATAGGGCGGTGCGGCTCGGGTTCCGACAGGTGCGCGGGCTCGCCAATGTTCATGGCGCCGCGATCGTGGCGGCGCGTGGGCCTCACCGCTATGACAGTGTCGAGGAGGTCTGGCGCCGCGCCGGCACGCCGCGTGCCGCGATCGAACGGCTGGCCGAGGCCGACGCCTTCCATTGCATATCGGAGGACCGACGGCAGGGCCTCTGGAAGGTAAAAGGTCTTGGCGAAGCACCGTTGCCATTGTTCGCTGCCGCCGACGAACGCGAACAGGGCTTCTCGCCCGAAGGTCTTGAGCCGCAGGTCGTGTTGAAGCCGATGACAGCGGGTCGGGATGTCGTTGAAGATTACCGCTCACTCCAGCTTTCGCTGCGCGGACACCCGCTCCAGTTTCTGCGCAGGGAACTCGACGCCATGCGGATCGTCCGCTGCGCCGATCTCGCGGCGATCCGCGACGGGCGCAATGTCGAGGTTGCCGGCGTCATCCTCGTCCGCCAACGGCCGGGATCGGCCAAGGGCGTGCTGTTCGTGACGATCGAGGACGAGACCGGGGTCGCGCAGGGCATATTATGGCCCGACCGGTTCGAGATCTATCGGCGCCAGGTCATGGCCGCCTCGATGATCGCGATGCGCGGGCGCCTCCAGAAGGAGGGCGAGGTCATCCACATCATCTGTGACCGCATCACCGACCATGACGCGATGCTGCGCTCGATCGGGCGGATGGATTTCTCGGTGGCACCCGGTCGTGGCGACGGCGCCTCGCATGGCGGCGGGCCTGATCCGCGTGATCCGAGTTTCCCGCGCGGGCGAACGCTCGCGTCGCCACCGTTTGGCACGCTCGCCGAGCAGGAGGAGATCGTGCCGATCCGCAGCCATGACTTCCATTGAAGCCACCGCGCGGATCGCAGGAACGATCGAGCGTGCGCTCAACGTCCTGCGCGAGGCGGCGGGGGCCAAGGACAAGGTGCAGACGCGCGGTGTGGCGCTCGCACTCTGGGTCCTGCGTGGCTACTGTCCCGCCGAGTGGCTGGTCGCCTTCTGGGATGCTGCCGGGTCGGATCACGCGATCGGTCGAAGCCAGGGACTGCATGCCGCCTACAATGGGATCGTCCGGCAAGTGCGGACCAGCGGCGGGCTCTCAAAAGGGCGCTGCGACGATCGGCTCTCCCGATGAAATGCCCCGGACTCTTCCTATATTGGAGCAATAGCAATGACATCGGCAGGAACGAGCGAAGATGGCCAATGGCTGGGCGCCCGACGGCGCCGTTCAGGAGCAGATCGAGGACAGCCTGAAAGACGCGCTGGCCAGTGCCCGCGCGCGAATGCCTTCCGGCGAAGGTCTCGACGACTGCGAGGATTGCGGGGAACCGATCCCAGCGCCGCGCAGACAAGCTCTGCCGGGTGCGCGGACCTGCGTTGCCTGCCAGGCATTGCGGCGACAAACGGCCGAGCTATTCCGGCATCAACCGGCGCGGCAGCAAGGACAGTCAGCTGCGCTGACATACGTGGCATGACACGTCGGGCTCTTCTTGCCGCGCTGGCGGCGTGTCTCGCCGGTGCATGGGCTTCGCCGGCGCTGGCCGATCCGTGCGAGGGCGCGCTTCCCGTGAAGGGCACGTCCTTCAGCGGCGTCGTTCGCTATGTCGGCGATGGTGATGGGCTGTGCATCGGCCCGGCCGGGCGCCCCGATCGCTGGATCGAGATCCGTCTTGCCGACTTTTATGCGCCCGAGCTGCACGAGCGGGGCGGCCAGGATGCCAAGCGTCGCCTGCAGCGCACCGTCATGGGCAAATGGCTGGTCTGTCGCGCGGGCCGGCGCAGCTATGATCGCGTGGTCGCCGCCTGCACTATTGGCGGCCGCCCGCTTGGGATGGTCCTTAGCAGCGCGGGCGGCATCGAGGGCGGGAGGGGCAAATCGCGATGAGCGCGATGTTTGACCTGTTCGATGCACCGGTCGTGCCGGGCCTCAAGACGCGGGACGATTTCCTGTCGCCCGCTGAGGAAGCCAGCCTGATCGCGCAGATCGACGCAACCAGCCTCAGCCCGTTTAAATTCCAGCAATGGACCGGCAAGCGGCTGACGCAGCCCTTTGGCTGGAGCTACGATTTCGAGAGTGGTCGCTTCGCGCCGACAGAGGCGATCCCAAGCTGGCTTGAAACGGTAAAGGCGCGTGCGGCTCGCTTTGCCGGTCTCGATCCGGACGGTCTCGTCCAGGCATTGCTGATCCGCTATGATCCCGGCGCAGGCATCGGCTGGCACAAGGATCGCCCCGTGTTCGAGCATGTCGTTGGTCTCTCGCTCGGCAACCCCGCCACGCTGCGGCTGCGACGGCGGACGGTCTCCGGCGGTTTCGATCGCGCCAAGGCCGAGCTTGCGCCCCGCTCGATCTACCATCTGTCCGGCGAGGTGCGGCATTACTGGGAGCACAGCATCGCAGCGATGGAACTGCCACGCTGGTCGATCACCTTTCGCAGCCTGTCGGAAAAGGGGCGCCGCGCGTGAGCGCGAGCCAAAGCGGCAAATACCCGATCACGCCGGACGGCCGGTATTTCGTTGTTCGTGGACGCCTTTGGCGCACCAGCAATCCGGGACTGGCATCCGACCTGCGCGAGCGCCTCGTGCATGACCTGATGGCCGCGCGACGAGCGGTCGCTGCCGCACGGCGCAAGAATGATGATGCCGCCGAGGCTGCAGCCCACGCGGCGGTCGACGAAGCAAAGATAGCGTTGGGCGAGCGCGGGCCGGTTTGGTGGGATGACGGAGCGCCCGATCTCAATCGGCATATGGCGCGGAACACTACCTATGCCCCTTGGTTCGCTGGCTTAGATTGACGCCACTTCAGTTTGGGCTTTTCCGCTACGTGCGACTTCGGGTGGTGCAGTCGCATCTCGCTTTGCCGCTGACGCATTTATCTCGACGCGCTATTTGATTGGGGCGCGGTGGGCAGCACTGGACGTATTAGGCGCTATTGCCGAAGGTATTGTAGCGTATTGTGTACGGCAAGATCTACGGACAAGCGGACGAAGCTTCAACTTCAGTCCAGCAGATCGCCAACTTTTACGCCCAGGAAGCTCGCCAGCTTGTCGACCACTTCGATGGTGGGATTGCGGGCGCCGCGTTCGAGGTCACTGACATAGGTGCGGTGAATACCGGCTTCGAAGGCAAACTGCTCCTGGCTGAGCTCTCGCTCCTGGCGAAAGCGCCTCAAATTGGCGGCAAGGCGGCGGCGGATGTCCACTTGGCGACCCTGCGGACCTGTCGACGATCCATCTACAGACGATCAGAGACAATCGACTTGACTTGCAGCCCCGTGTCGAGCGGAAGCGGTGTCACTGATCGACGACACGAAAGGGTTGAGCCTATGACATTACTGATGCTGAACGAGGAGGGCGGCGCACAGCTTGTGCACCGCGTGCCGCAGGGGGAGGCGCGGCGCGAGCATGTGCTGCGGGATCTGATTGCAGAGCACCCGCAGATCCTGCCGGTTCACGATCTTGATCCAAGCTATGGGCCATTGCTGACGGTCACCCGCGAGCTGTCGGTGCCCGGCGTGGGCTTTGTCGATATCCTGCTGATGGACGCTAGTGGGCGGTTGGTGGTGGTCGAGTGCAAGCTCTGGCGCAATCCGCAGGCGCGCCGGGAAGTGGTCGGGCAGATCCTTGACTATGCGCGTGAGTTTGCTCGCTGGGGCTATGAGGATCTCCAGCGTCAGGTGTCGGTGGCCACCAAGCGACAGGGGAATGTCTTATATGCCCTGGCCTGTGAAGCGGGTGGAACCCTGGACGAGGCTGCTTTTGTCGATCGGGTCACGCGCGATTTGGCCGCCGGTCGCTTCCTGCTGCTGGTGGTGGGAGATGGCATAACCGAAGGCACACGCCGCATCGGCGAATATCTTGCCGGTCAACCTGGACTTGCCTTCACCTTCGGCCTCATCGAGATCGCCCAATATCGTCATGCCGATGCGGACGGGGCCGAGCGGCTGATGGTGCAGCCGCGGGTGCTGGCGCAAACGGCCCTGATCGAGCGGCTTGTGATCCGCAGCGAGGTAGCGGGAGTGGTGATCGATGCTGTTGTGCCGACCTCTGCAAGTGGGGCAGGAGGAGAGGGCATGGAGCCACGGCAACCCTCTGGTGCAGGTCTTGCCTGGCGCGACTTTGTCGCGCGCTTCCTGACGCAGATGCGCTTCGATGATCCAGGGCAGCCACCGCCGCGTAGCGGCGGCACAGGTTGGATCCGGGTGCCGCTGCCGGCCAATCTCTATGTCAACCTCTACCGCAGCAGCGGCAATGCCACTATTGGCGCGCAGGTGCGCTTTACCGGTGCAGAGGGTGTCGCAGCCTATGCCGAGCTGCTTGAAGAGCGCGAGGCCATCGACAGCGAGTTTGCAGCCGCAGGGCTCGACCTGCCAAGCTGGAGCGATGGCGAGGTACCGCTACTCAGCATTACCACATCCTCGCCATTGCCCTGGACAGATCAGGCAGAGGAGGCGCACCGTGCCTGGATGACCCGGATCGCCAACCAGTATGTCAACAGCCTGCGTCCTCGGCTGCAGCGCATCGCAGGGGACCAGGCGGCATGATTGCGCAAGATGCTGCTGCTACGACGGTCAGGCCGCAGAGGAGTGCAGGAAAGTGATCGGCCTCTCCAAGTCTCGCATCGCAGCCTTTGAGCAGTGCCCCAAGAAGCTCTGGCTATCGGTGCATAGACCAGAGCCTGGGCACCATGACCAGGCGACCACCGCGAGCTTTTCGGCCGGACATGCCGTAGGCGAAGCAGCCTGCGCCTTATGCCCGGGTGGCATGATGGTGGAGGCCGAACCGAACCTGGCTGCTGCGGTAGAGACCACCCGGCAGTTGCTTGAAGCTGGCCATGACGGGCCGATCTTCGAGGCGACCTTCGTGCATGAAGGCGTACTGGTCCGGGTCGACATCCTGCAACCAGACAGCGATGGACGCTGGCAGATGCTGGAGGTCAAAAGCACGGGCGGTGCAAAGCTTTACCATCATGGCGATCTCGCAACCCAAATCTGGGTGCTGGAAGGGCAGGGCGTTGAACTGGCCGGCGCTGCCATTCGCCATATCGACACGAGCTTCGTGCTGGAGCGCGAGGGCGACTATAGTTCGCTGTTCCGCGACGCGGAGCTGTACGAGATCGTCGCGCCGCTCGTGGCGCAACGCGGGGAGATCGTTGCGGCAGCCCGGCATATGCTTGCAGGGCAGGAGCCTGATCAGCCGGTGGGCGAGCACTGCACCGCGCCCTATGGCTGTGCGTTCACAGCCTACTGCCACGACACCATAGATCCTGGGCCCTTGTGGCCAGTCACTGTGCTGCCGGGCGGCGGTGGCAAGCGCTGGCTGGCGCAAGGGGTCACCGACCTGTTCGATGTCGATCCTCTAGAGCTCACGACCCCAGTGCAGCACCGGGTGCATCAGGCGACGGTCAGCGGCATTCCCTGGCACGATAGCGAGGCAGCACGTGCTGTCATCGACCAGTGGCCTTATCCGCGCACATGGCTCGACTTTGAGACGATTGGCTTTGCGCTGCCACGATGGGTGGGCACGCGACCCTATGAAAACATCCCCTTCCAGTTCTCGGCGCACATTGAGGAAGAAGATGGCACTATCCGTCATGCCGAGTTCCTCAGCCTCGATGGCGCCGATCCCCGCCGCGCCTGTGCGCAGGCGCTGATTGACCTGCTCCCGGCCCAAGGCGCAGTGATCGCTTACAACGCACCGTTTGAGCGGGGCTGCCTCCGCCAACTCGCGGCGCTATTTCCTGACCTCGCAATCGGGCTCAGCGATTTGGCAGACCGCCTTGTCGATCTGCTGCCGGTTACCCGGGCCACCTGGTATCATCGCGATCAGCGCGGCAGCTGGTCGCTCAAAGCCGTGCTCCCTACCATCGCATCGCAGCTTTCCTACGCCGACCTTGACGTCAGCGACGGCATGCAGGCGCAGATGGCCTACCTCGAAGCCATAGATCCGGGTACGTCCGTGGAGCGGCGCAAGGAGATAGACGAGGCGCTACGTTTGTACTGCGCATGCGACACGCAGGCTATGATCGTGTTGGCGGACCATTTGGTGGGAACGAAACAGGCAGTCCGTTGAATGATCGTGGCCGCCTATCTGGATGATCGGGTAGCGAAGGGGACCAAGCCAGCAGCGCTCGGCTTTAGTGGCTGGCGACTTTGCAGAAGCCGGCAGGGCGGTAGAGAGCGATAAAGCGGCGGTCTGGACCAGCCGCCTGCGCGAAAGTCGCTGCTCATAGCTACATCTCTCCATTCACTCGGGTGTTCTTCTGCTGTACGTCACCATGCGGTAGTCTCGTGCCAAATCGGTGTGGCAGGGCAGACAATATCGACGCAAGCCAAATCATCGACATTGTGCGCGGCAGGAGAAGACAGTGGTGAGACGATGCCGAATCAACCGTTATCCGCCTCCTACACGACTGACTCTTACGTGCTACAACGAAGGCACACCATAAAGCGCGCGGAGTAGCACTGCAAAGCGCAGATCCACCCACTGCCAGCTTGGGTTCAATACCCTATTGGGCGTGTAGGCGATGCCCAGTCGGCGCCTGGTGTCAGCGAACGCCATCGATCCGCCATAACCTGGATGACCGAACGCCGATGGGTCGGCGCCCATTGTGCCGATATTGATGCGAAAACCTGCCGCATACCGCCCAATGCCGCCGCTCGCCTGATCCGGCCCGCAAACGCGCTCGCGCGTAGCCTGCTGCAGAACGGACTGCGCGATCAGCTGCTTGCCCTGCGGATCGCGGCCGATCAGGATGGAGTAAAGCTTGGCCAGGCCGCGCGCATTGCCTGATCCGGACGAAGCCGAATGTCCGGACTCGCGCCACCTGCGCTGCACTGCGGTGCTTAGGTCGCTGGCGGGGCTGGGGATGTTGGCGAAGGCAGCCGCGACCTCCGGGTTAGGCGAGTCGTAAAAGCGCGTCTTGTCGTCTAGCCCGGAGATCATCTCCGAAGTCCGTGATTCCTCGTTCGCAGGTAGGCCGAGGAAAAGGTCGAGCTTGTACCTCGAAGCGAGCTCTTCGGCGAAGAACCGGCTCATGGTGCGCCCGTCCACTCGGCGCACGAGTTCGTCCGCCAAGGTGCCGAAGGTCATGCCATGATAGCCCCAGAGGCCCGGCTTGAAGAATGGCTCCTGTGCGGCGAGCATTTCGGCTAGCGGCTTTTGCGCGAAAATCTGCTCCATGGTGACGGGGGTACGGGTGCTGACCAGTCCGGCCTGATGGGACATCAACTGGCCGACCGTGATCGCTGCCTTTCCGCCGGCGGCGAATTCCGGCCAGTAGCGGGCGACCGGTGCTTCATAATCGAGCCTGCCGCGATCCACCAGCATCGCGATGCTGGTGGCGGCGAGCCCCTTGGTCGTCGACATTAGCGTGTAGAGGGTCCGATCCGTTACCGGAACGGTGCGCGCGGCATTGGCGCTACCTCCCCACAGGTCTACCAGCGGCACGCCATCGCGATAGACGGCGAATGACGCGCCGACCTCCTCGCCGGACGCGAGGTTCTGCTCGAATGCCGCCTTGATGGCCTCGAGACCAGGCTTCACATAGCCCTGGACCTTCACCGGCACACTTGGCGTCGTGGTGCGACGAGCCGGCTCTTCCGCAAGCGCGGCGCCTGCCAGGGGCAGGCTGGCGCTGGCCAGGACCAACTGTCTACGCGACAACACACCATTTCTCATCTCAGTCTCTCCTCAAGGTTCGGCTGATGAGGCTCGTGATATTTCACATGAGCAATCTGCAAGGGGGTAAATCAGTCCGCAGGCTGCTGCTTGGGTTTTAGCGAAATATGGCGCGGCTTACCCGGACGCCGAACTCCGCATCCGGATTCGTCTTGGAGTTGCCGACCCGTTCCATGATGACGGCGACTGACAAGTCCCGGCGCGCGGGCAATCTCGATTTTTCAGCGGACTCCAGCGCCGGCCCCATCTCGTCGGCTTTCAGATCCGTGCAGTAACCCGGAGCACCAGGCTGCTGCCGCCACGAAGTGGCGAGTGTCCCGGCGTCAAATCCGTCGAACCCGGTGTCATCGACGAGAGCCATTCCAATCGCGCGATCCGCGTCGCTGTCCGCCGCTACCGGGATGGCGATCCGGTCTGGATCGCCCTTCACTTTGCCTTTGCGGGCAAGAGAATCTGATCCTATCGCGTTCCATGCTTTGACGACTGTTCGTCCGATCTGTTCGACTACCCAGAGGCTTTCGACCATGCCGGCCTCGATTTCGGCAATCGTGCCGTCGCGTCCGGGATAATAGTTGGACGTGTCGATGATGACCGTGTCCTTTGGAAGCGCAGCGATCTTGTCGGCCAGGGCGGAAAGGCGCGCCAGCGGAATCGAAAGGATGACAACATCGGCGCCAGCGAGGGCGGTGTCGACATCTGCCGCCTGTGCACCGGTCGAAAGAGTATCCGCATCGATCGATTCGGGGCTGCGCGAATTTGCGACCTTGACTTTATGGCCGGCAGCGCTGAGCTTTTTGACAAGCGACTTGCCGATATGTCCGGTCCCAAGGATTCCGATGTGCATAATTGCTTTCCTGACAGGTTAGTTTTTGGAAGGAATGGCGAGTTCGCCGGGCAGCGGACCAGGATCATGGTCCAGTATCACGGCTTTGCTTTCGAGATAGGGCAACAACCCGTCGATGCCGCCTTCGCGGCCCACCCCTGATTGCTTGAAACCGCCAAAGCCGATGGTCGGATCTGCGCGAAAACCATTATGCCCGACGCCCCCTGAGAGCAATTTTCGGCTGACGGCATAAGCTCGCGCACTGTCGTTAGTGAAAACTGACGCATTCAGCCCGAAAACGCTGTCGTTCGCGATCCTGATCATCTCCTCCTCGTCGCGCGCGGGAATGACACATATGACTGGGCCGAAAATCTCTTCGCGGCCGATCGTGGAACGGTTGTCGACGCGTCCGAACACGGTCGGTTCGAAATAGAATCCGCGGTTGAGGTGAGCGGGACGGCGACCGCCGGTTGCTAGCTGCGCGCCCTCTTCCTTGCCCTTAGCTACAAAACTTTCGACGCGATCACGCTGCCGCGCCATGGCCAGCGGCCCCATGTCCGTCTGTGCATCGAACGGATCGCCCACGCGTATTTTCTGGAAGGATGCGCTTAGCGCCTCGACGAAATCGTCATGACGATCTTCCCCGACGATCACCCTTGTCAGTGCGGCACAAACCTGCCCAGACATGACCTGTGTGGATTGCGAAATGCTTTCCGCAGCGGTCTGGATGTCGTAATCGTCCAGCAGCAAGGCTGGCGACTTGCCTCCCAATTCCAGGGTGTAGCGGGCAAGGCGCTCGCCGCAGATCGAAGCGATATGCCGCCCAACGGCGCTCGATCCGGTAAAGCTGATCTTGTCGATGCCCGGATTGTGGACCAGGGCTTCGGCGGCTTTTCTGTCGGCCGTCACGACGTTGATCACGCCTGGCGGCAGTCTGATCGCTTCTGCGATCTCGGCCAGGATATAAGCAGCGACGGGCGCTTCAGGCGATGGTTTAATGACTACGGTGCAGCCTGCCAGCAAAGCGGGAGCCAGCTTGTACGACAGGAGGAAAGGGGCCGCGTTCCACGGTATAATCATACCGACCACACCCACCGGTTCGCGCACCAGCAGTCCGACCCCACCATCCATGGCGGGATGACGTTCGATGAACGGGAACGTCTCGGCAAGGTCCGCATAATATTTGTAGATGGACGGTAGGAACCCGGCCGTGCCTCTGGCGACCTCCAGAGTGACGCCCATTTCGTTAGGCCACGCTTGGGCGATGTCTTCGGCGCGTTCAGTCAACTTCGCGCTGAGGGCGCGCATGTGGCCGGCGCGCTCCGCGTGCGTCATCCGAGGCCAGGGGCCGTTGTCGAACGCCTCGCGCGCTGCGGCGACTGCGCGATTGACGTCAGCCTCCATTGCTTCGGCGACGCTCAGAAAGACCGTTTCGGTCGCGGGCGCGATTACGTCGATCATCGCCTCGCTCGACGGGCGCGTCCATTGCCCGCCGATAAAAAATTTGTCGGGGTGACGGATTATCCCGTAACCGTCGGGATTTGCCATGGAGTTCTCCTGATCTCAGTTCTGAGCCTGCGCTGCAAAGGTTTGCGGGTCGGCTTGGGCGGCCCGGCGCGTCTTACCACGCAGCGTAAATGGGATCGTCGGGAAATGTTCTGCCGATCACCGTGTCCTTCGGAAAATTGAAAATACCGGTGAAATCCTGGGCGCCCTCCATATCATTGGCCCAGTCAAATATGCAGGTACGGCGCAATATCTTCCACTCGCCGTCGCGTTGCTCGCACAGGTCCCTATATCGCCCGCCCAAAAACTGCGTTCTGTTCTTGGCGGGATGGATCATGACATACATAAACACGGATTCGCACTTGGCCTGATCCCCAAGCAATTCAATCAGCACGTTTGAACAGTGATGAATTGCGGTATGGCCGGTTTTCTTTTGGCCTTCATAGGCCATGTCACAAAATGCGTGAGCATTGCCCACAAAGGCGCCATGATCGTCCGTCGCATCGGGCCAATATGTCGACTTCATGAGCGCCAGCTCCTTGCGATCTTGGCCCCGGCAATATCTCATCAGATTTTCGTGTATCTTGTTCTTCTGGACAAGATCGTAAACGTCCTGCGTTATGTCTACGGTAGGATTTGTCACTGTTATTCTCCTGAAAAAGCGATCGTCCCGCTCAAGGAAGGGCGACCCGGGAATATGCGCTGGCCATCAGAATGTTGCTGGAACGCTGTCCTTCATGACCGCGTCGATCTCGATCTCGGCCATACCCGCATCAAGCAGCATCTTGCGCGTATGCTCGCCCAACATCGGCCCGCGGCGGGCCACGCGTCCGGGGGTTTCGGTCATCTTGATTGGCACGCCCGCGATCGTCACCGGACTGGTGCCGGGATTGTCAACATCGACCAGCATCTCGCGGACCTTGAAATGGTCGTCATTGCGGACGTCGGCGATGTTCATCACCGGCCCGAACGGTATTTTCCCGCCCAGACGTTCCATCAGTTCCGCCTTGGTAAACGCGCTGGTGAGGCTGCTGATCTGCTCGATCAGGGCCAGACGGTTTGTCTTCCTTTGGTCCCTGTTGCAAAAGCGTGGGTCGGTGCCCAGATCTTCGGCGCCCAGCAGCTGGCATAGCGACGGAAAGAAAACGTCCTGCTGCGCCGCGATGGTGACGAAGCCATCTTTCGCCGGGAATATTCCGAATGGGCAGAGGAAGGGATGATGATTGCCTTCAGGCCCCGGCACCAGCCCCTGCACCGAATGTTGCCAGACCGTTCGTTCACACACGGCAAGCACCGCATCGGTCATGGCCACATCGACAAACTGCCCGACGCCGGTCATCTTCGCATGATAGACGGCAGCCAGTACGCCGAACCCCAGCATCATGCCCGGAATAATGTCGCCGACACCCGGGCCAACCTTAGTCGGGGTCGCCTGATCCGGCCCCGTAATGGCCATGATGCCGCCCATGGCCTGAGCCACCACATCGAATGCCGGCCAGTCCAGATAGGGCGACGCGCCGGTGCGGGCGTCGCCAAACCCGCGTAGCGCGCCATAGACCAGGCGAGGGTTGATGTCGCGGAGGATCTCATAACTTAGGCCCAGGCGTTCCATTACGCCGGCTCGGAAATTCTCCACGACAGCGTCGCAATCCCGCACTAGCAGCTTGAAGGCCTCTCGACCGCTCTCGGTCTTGAGGTCGAGGCAGACACTGTATTTGTTACGATCCACACTCTGGAAATAGCCGCCCAGTACGCGCCGCGTGTCATTGTCGCGAAATGGGCCGCTGGGCCGGGTGAGATCGCCGACCGGGGGTTCCACCTTGATGACCGTGGCGCCATGATCTGCAAGCAGCATCGTGCCAAAGGGGCCAGCCAGCATTTGCGTGAGGTCGATGATCTTCATGCCCGCCAAGGCGCCGAAGGGGGCTGCGTCGTCCGTCAATCCCGTCATCCTATCCGTTTACTCGCTCGAATTCGCGCTCAAACACTCTTCGAACTTCTCATGGTCCAAAGTCGCTTCAGCCCTGTGCATCTTTGGCGGAAATGGCCGGGAGGCAATGGATAACATGCGGCGGCGCCATTTCATTACGATTGCAATGGTGATGCATCGCTGAAAGTCGCTCTGGACGCACCGGCACTGGCATGCGCCAGCCATTGCAAGTGTGATAGCCTAGTGGAGGCACATATATTCTCTTGGCTTACTCCCGGCACGGCTGCACGTAACAGGACAGCTTGGGTAGGGCCGCTTGTGCCAATTGCGCAACCGGGTGGCTCTAGTGGGCGGCCTGCCGCCGCGCATAATGATGTTGATCTGCGGCTTCTTTCTGGGGTCGCTTGACTGTCTTCAGGAGGATATCTGTGACCTGGAATTTTTCGACCGATCCTGAGTTTCAAAAGGAACTCGACTGGATCGACCAGTTCGTACGCGAGGAAGTCGAACCGCTCGACTTGGTGCTGGGCGCGCAACATAACATTCACGACCCACGTTTCGACACACTCGTGCGTCCGCTGCAGAAGCGGGTGCAAGAGCGAGGCTTCTGGGCATGCCATCTGGGGCCGGAAATGGGCGGCAAGGGCTTTGGTCAGCTCAAGTTGGCATTGATAAACGAACTGGTCGGTCGCTCGCGCTTTGGTCCCATCGTGTTCGGCGCGCAGGCACCCGACAGCGGCAACGCGGATGTGCTGGCTGAATATGGAACTGCCGAGCAGAAGAAGCGTTACCTTGAGCCCCTGTTGGCAAACGAGGTCGTGTCCTGTTTCGCCCTGACCGAGCCGCAGGGCGGCGCCGACCCGACAATGATCGAGACTACGGCGGTCCGCGATGGCGACGAATGGGTGATCAACGGCGAAAAATGGTTCGCCAGCAACGCGTCGGTCGCCAGCTTCTTCCTCATCATGGCGGTGACTGATCCTGACGAACGGCCGCATCGGCGCTCTTCCATGTTCATCGTGCCTGGCGACACGCCGGGGATCGAAGTCATTCGCGACTATGGGTTCTTCGGCCATATACCGACCCATGCGCACATGCGATGGACCAATGTGCGCATACCGGCAGAGAATCTGCTCGGCCAGCGGGGCGAGGGCTTCATCGTCGCCCAGCAGCGGCTGGGCGGTGGACGCATGCATCACGCGATGCGCACCATCGCGCTGGCGCAAAGCGCGCTGGACAAAATGTCCGAACGCGCCGTGTCCAGGCAGACCAAGGGTGAAATGCTGGGCAACAAGCAGTTCGTTCAGGCCCAGATCGCGGAATCATGGGCGCAGCTGCGCCAGTTCCGCCTGCTCGTGCTCGAAACCGCGTGGCTGGCGGACAATGGGCATAGCTGGAAGGACCTGCGTAAGAATGTCGCGGCGGTGAAGTTCCTGATGCCGCAGGTGTTGCACGACATCGCATCGCGCGCGCTCCAGATTCACGGCTCGCTCGGCCTCAGCGACCAGATGCCCTTCACCAGCATGATCATGACCTCCTACCAGATGGGTCTGGCCGACGGTCCGACCGAAGTGCACAAGGTCACGGTCGCCCGTGAACTGCTCAAGGAGGCCCAACCGGCGGAAGGCCAGTTCCCCGACTATATGTTGTTTGAAAGACACGCGCGGGCGCAGGCCAAGTTTGCGCCGGTGCTGGAAGGCTTCGAAACCAAGTGACGGCACTGCCTCCCAAGGTTCCGGCAGCAGGCGCTGCCGGGCATGCGCGCCAGGACCTGCCCATGAGCGCCCTGCTCGCGGAGCTGCTGAGGGGGGAGGGGGGCGGTTCCGTAATCGTCGAGGAGGTCCAGCCGCTGCCGGGTCATGCAGGGATAGGCTTCAGCTTTATCGCCGATGACGGTGCCTCAAAACAGAAGCTAATCGTTCGAACGATCGCCCCCGACGCGCCGTCCAGCGGGCCGTCCGACGTAATCCGGCAGGCGCGGATCATGCAGTCGCTGGCCGGCACGGGAGTGCCGGTCCCGCCGATCCTGTCGTTTGGCGGCCATGACTCCGCGCTGGGGCGTCCCTATTTCATCGCAGGCTTCGTGACCGGCAACGCCATTCCGGCGCGGGCTGTGGACCAAACTCCGGCCCATGCCGAACTAGCCCGTCGCGGAGTCGAGGTCATGGCGCGGCTTCACTCGGTTCCCATGGCCGGGCTGGAGCAGGCGTGGGGTCCGGTACACGCCCTGTCGGCGGAATTTGACCGTCTGAACCGACTGTTGGACCGGTCTACGATCGATATCCAATGGGCCGGTCGGATCACGATGCTGCGCGACCGGCTGACATCGACCATCCCGAAACAGGTCCATGTCGGCTGCGTCCATGGCGACATGCATTTTGGCAACATGATCTTTGGTCCCGATGATGTCCGCGCCGTGCTGGATTGGGAAATTGCCTTCTTGGGCTCGACCCTGCTCGACCTTGGCGCGCTTGCGTTCTATGCGGATAAGGATGCGGTTCTGCCCGATCACCGGTATCGGGCGGAGCGCTGGGTTTTGTCTCCAGAAGGCATCACGGAAATTTACCGACAGTCCGCCGGACATGCGATCGACGATCGTGCGATCCTTTGGCACCGCGCGATGGCCGGATACCGGTTCGCCGTGATCGCGCTGTTCAACGAAATGTTGCACCGGCGCGGCAAGAAGCATGACCCGCTATGGGCCGATCTCGTGCGCTCCGTCCCGGTGATGGTTGAACGGAGCCTTGAGATGTTGGACGCCGCCGTTCCGGCCTGAAACTGTTGTACCGTTACGGTGCCGCGCAGGGCATCCGTCGATGCCGACTGTTGCATATGCAATGCTATCGGCGCTTGCCATCCGTCGAGTTGATTATGCGCCAGGGCTTGTGCAACTTGAGTAGGTGATAATTCCGGTACGCCGACTTTGCGACGTGCGACCGATTAAGAGGATGGACAGATGGATTTCGACCCCGCCGCCTTGGGCTTGATCGACGATGGTTCAAAAATCGAAGTCAATATAAATCATGTCCAGCCCGGGCGCATGGAAGAGGCAATTGCCGCATTCCAGGAGGCGTTTGCAGACTATAGGCCGGAAGGCTTCAAGGTCATTTATGCGTGCGCCGACCTCGCCAACAATCGCCTGATCTGGATCCACCGCTACGATCCCGGCTTCGATCTCGCGAATCGCTTCTACCTCGGCAAATATCCCAAGTTGCCCATGTGCCTGTGGGCTGGCGCGCGATACGATGCGCACGCCGCGTCGCCCGAAGAACAGCCACTCTGATTTCGTCCCTGGTCCCCGCTACCTGATGACATTTTCACATTGCCGAGGTATTTTATGAGCAGCTTCCCATCGCTTGAGGAACTTGAAGGCGGGCGGACCGTCGAACTGAAGGTCTACGAGGTCAAGAAGGGTGGGTGGCCGCATTTTCTCAGTCGCTGGAGGAAGATCGTCAAGCTGCGCCGCGCAGCGGGATTCAAGGTCGAATTCGCCGTCGCCGATATTCCTGGCAACCGCTTCGTGTGGGCCGTCAGCCTGGACAGCGACTTCACAAGCCAGAATCTCGATTACCTCAACAGTCCCGACCGGATCGCGGCGAACACGATCTCGGATTATGTGGCAGCGTTCGAAATCCCGCACGTCATAACCATTCCGGTCGACTGAGTGGAGTGCGCAGCGGTACGGCAGGAAGCCGTGACGCGCGCCAGTCACGCGAACGCGTAAGGACGTAGCAAACTCGATGCCCGTCCTTTACGGCTAAGCGAACGTCCTGTCCGCTTCAGAGCCTTGATTGTCTGGCCCGGCGAGCGCGGGCATGTCCCCGTCGGACCGAATACTGACTTGGAATATCAGGGGCGCCGTTTAAGCAGCACTTTGCGATCGACCTGAGCGACGATCTCCTGCTTCTGGTTCACGCCATAGTGGCGATACAGGATGATCCCGGCATCCGCGCGGTCGGAGTCCGACTTTTCCAGTACCTCGGTATAGGCATAAAGCGTATCGCCGTGAAAAACCGACTTGGTCAGTCGGATATTGTCCAGCCCCAATTCCGCGATGGCATTTTCGCAGCAATCCTGCGCCGCCAGTCCCAGCACGACGGAAAAATTCACACCGCCATAGGACACCACCTGCCCGAAACGGGTGCGCGACATCTTGTCTTCGTTGAAATGCGCATCGGCGCTGTTCATGACCAGATTGGTGATCAGCACATTTTCTAGATTGGAAATCGTCTTGCCGCGTGCATGGCGGATGACGGCGCCCACCTCGAAATCCTCAAAATAATTACGGCTGCCGGTCAGGTGCGTGTCAGCGGTCATTGAACATTTCCTTCGCGTCGGCGAACCAGATTTGAACGGCGGAAGCTGACCAGCAGATTGCCGTGCTCGTCGCGACCCTCGGTCTCCCAAGTAACGATGCCGAATTCCGGGTTGCTGCCGGAAATCCGGGCTTCCACGGTCGTGCTACTGGCGTTCAGCGTGACGCCGGGATAGGCCGGACGGTGATAGTGCAGGTCATAGACCCCTAGGAAAGGGCCGCCGGCCTCGCTGCAATCTTCCACCGACAGGCCCAGCGCGACGTTGAAAACCAGTTGCGGATTGAGCACGATGTCGGGATGCCCCTGCTCCTTGGCGTAGGCCCTGTTGAAATAAAGCGGCACGAAGCAGAGAGTGATCGTGCTGAACACCGCATTGTCGCTTTCCAGGATCGTCCGCCCCCAATGATGGTCGAACCGCTGCCCGACGAAGAAATCCTCGTAGAGATTGCCCTTCGGCCACAGCACGGCTTTTTCTAAGATTTCGTTGGACATGGCTATTCCGTTCTGGCTGCTGCCACGGTGTGGCGCGTTCGATGGTCGCGGCTATCCTGCCGCAAAGGCTGGGTGCAACGTCACAACCTGATCGTGATGCATTTCAGCTGCGTATAATGATGCAGCGCTTCGACGCCCTTTTCGCGGCCATAGCCGCTCTGTTTATAGCCTCCCAGCGGCGTTTCCACACCACCGGCCAAATATTCGTTGATATAGATCTGCCCGGCTTCCAGTTGCCCCGCGACACGATGTGCGCAGCCAAGATCGCGGGTCCAGATGCCAGCCGCCAAGCCATAGTCGCTGTCGTTGGCGATGCGGATCGCGTCAGCCTCGTCCTTGAATGGCAATACGGTCAGCACCGGCCCGAAAATTTCTTCGGTCGCGATCCGCATGCCGGGGCTGGCATGGGTGAAAACGGTGGGGCGAACATACCAGCCACCTTGGCTTTCCTCCGCGCTCAACACCTTCCCCCCGGCCGACAAGGTCGCACCTTCCTCGATCCCGATGGCGATATAAGACTGGATCTTTTCGAACTGGGCGGCAGTGGTTATCGCGCCGATAACGGCGTCGGGTTGCGGCCCGACCTTCAACGCTTCCACAGCGGTCACCAGTCGCGCGACGAAGGCGTCATGGATCGATTCTTCCACCAGCAACCGGGTTCCGGCGAGGCAGACTTGCCCCGCGTTGACGCTGAAGGCCCGGACTGCGCCGACTACGGCCGCGTCCAAGTCGGCGCTGGCAAACACGATATTGGCCGATTTTCCGCCCAATTCCAGGGTCAGCGGAATGATGCGTTCCGCCGCGATCTTGCCGATCTCGATCCCGGCCCGGACGCTGCCGGTAAAGGCGACCTTGCGGACCAGAGGGTGGCTGACCAGCGCCGCGCCGGCTTCCTTGCCCACGCCCTGAATGACATTCAGCACGCCAGGGGGCAGTCCACATTCCTCGACAGCGACGCGCGCCAGCATCGCCAGTGATCCGGGCGTTTCTTCCGAAGGCTTGGCCACCACGACGTTACCGGCCGCGATGGCGGGCGCGATCGCGCGCGCGGCCTGCTGCAACGGCGCGTTCCAGGGTACGATGACGCCGACCACGCCGAACGGCTCGCGCAAGGTGTAGGAATGATAGGCAGGGCCGAGATCTATGATCTCGCCATGGCCTATGCTGACCAAGCCCGCGTAAAACTCGAAATATTTGGCGACCGTTTCGATCTCGATGGGAGACTGCCAGCCGGGCTTGCCCGTCTCGATCCCTTCGATGTCGGCGAAGCGATCGACCTGCTCCCGCAGTTTCGCCGCGATCGCGCTCAAGATGCGGCCGCGCACCATGGGATGCTGGTTGCGCCAGGCCGGGAAGGCCAGCGCCGCATGCTGGACAGCCCGATCCACATCCGCGGCGGATCCTACCGCAACCTCACTGATCTTCTTGCCAGAAGAAGGTGCGATCTTGTCGATGAACCGGCCCGTGTCGGGTTCGCTATCCTGGCCGATAAAATGTAGATGCCGCAACATCGCTTCCCCTGGTCTCAAGCCGATGCCGGCATCATTTGCCGACGTTATACTCGGGCGTCTGATCGTGCGGCTGTAACGGTACGACCGCATCTATTCCCGTTGATCGTGGATGGCCTGTCGATTGGCAATCTTCATTCCGTCAGAGCGGCCGCAAATTTCATCCATAATATGCCGGGCGGGCGGGTGGCGTAGCGCCAATTTCCCGAGCAAATGCAAAACCTAGTACTGCAAAGGCGCTCGTGATGCTGCGTTGCCCGCGCGGAAGCGGCAGGTTCAATGCAACTGTAATAGCTGCAGGGACGTGCTTGCCAGACCTTTGGTGTCGGAGCAGGCAACGAACAGCGAATAAGCGGCAACGCCCGCAATGGGAAAAGGAGTTGAAGAATGGCCCAGTACAAGCCCGAGTGGCTCAGCATGGTGCAGGAAGCGCCTATCGATCCGGGTCTGCCGATCATCGATCCGCATTGTCATTTGTATGACGATCCTGTCCGTCGCGCGACGATGGGTGGCTTCATGACCGAGGAATTTCTGAATGAAATAACGCAATCGGGCCACCATGTCGTATCGACGGTCCATTGCGAAGCCTACAAGACCTTCGTCGATGCCGACGCCCCGCCCGAATTGCAGGCCGTCGCGGAAACGCGGGCGGCAACACGGGTCGGCGAGGAGTCGCTACAGCGCGACCCGGCCGGTCCGCGCTTGTCCGAAGGTATCATCTGCGCGGCCGACCTGACTCTGGGCGATCGGCTGGACGATGTGCTCGCCGCGCATCGCGACGCCGCCAAGGGCCGGCTGCGCGGCGTGCGTTCCTGGACGATGAGCGATCCCGACATCGCCTTGCCGTATCAGGCGCCCGTTGACCTGCTCGTCGATCCGGCGTTCGTCGCCGGAGCGAAGCGCCTGGTGGAGCAGAAGCTGACATGGGACGCGGCTGTGTTCCACCCGCAACTGCCCTATGTCGCGGCGTTGGCGGAGCAGGTCCCCGATCTGCCCATCATCCTCAACCATGTCGGGATTCCAATCTATACCGGCCGCTTCAAGGACGACCTCCAGGGCACGTATAAGAACTGGCTGGCGATGATGACCGATCTGGCCCGGTATCCCAACATCTATGTCAAAGTCTCTGGCCTGCTGATGGGCTTTTCGGGGCGCGCCTTTGACGACCATCCGACGCCACCGACCTCGCAGCAGGCTGCCGACGCCATGGAGGATCATTATATCCCCACGATCGAACTGTTCGGGCCGGAACGGTGCATGTTCACCAGCAACTTCCCGCGGGATCGCCTCGGTATTTCCTACGGGGTTCTCTGGAATGCGCACCGTATTCTGGCCAGCCGCTACAACGCAGAAGAGCGGGCGGCCCTGTTCCATGGCACCGCAGCCAAGGTCTATGGCCTGCAAAACCCCGCCTGACGGCGTTCTGCCGCTGGCTTTCATTACCGTGCCCGGCTGATCCCTTGATGGCCGGGCACGCCCTCATTCCAGACGCATGATGCGGACGGAGCAAACAGGAATGGGCATGAACAATCTCAATTTCGCCGGAAAGCAGGTTATCGTCGTCGGCGGTTCCAGCGGCATCGGCAACGCGACGGCACGTGCTTTTCGGGATGCCGGGGCCGATGTGCTGGTCACCGGCACGCGCGCTTCCGCCGCAGATTATGGTCACGACGAAGCCGACAACTTTAACGGTCTGACCTATTCGCAGCTTGTCGTGGGCGACGCGGATTCGGTGGCCAGCTGGCAACCCGCTGTCGAACGGCTCGACGTCCTAGTGCTCTCGCAAGGATCGGTGGCCTACCGCCGGAAGGAGTTCGAACCGGAGACCTTTCGCCGTATCGTCGAGATCAACCTGAATTCCATGATGGATTGCGCGGTACGCCTCAAGCCGCTGCTGTCGGCCAATTCCGGCAGCATCGTGACGATCAGTTCGGTCGGGGGCTTCCGGGCCACCATCGCCAACCCAGCATATTCGGCGTCCAAGGCAGGCCTCATTCACCTGACGCATGTTTTGGGCGCGGCGTGGGCGCGCGAGGGCATTCGCGTCAATGGCATCGCGCCGGGGCTAGTCGAAACCAAGATGATCGAAGTGACCACCGGCAATCCCGAGCGCCTTGCCGAGCGGCTGAAGGGCATACCGCTAGGCCGGCTCGCCAGCCCGGACGAGATCGCATCGATTGCCCTGTTCCTGGCCTCGCCGATGTCGGGCTACATCGTGGGCCAGACGATCATCGCAGATGGCGGCAGGACGCTGACCTGAACCGTGCGCCGGTTGGAGCACCCGCACAGTAAAAATTTTGGAGGCATCATGAACGACGTAGTATTTCAGGAAAAGCGCGGCGATATCGGGATCATCACGGTCGATTCCCCCCCGTGAACGCATTTGGCATCGCAGTGCGTCGCGGGATGGACGCGGCCTTTAGCCAGTTCAAGGCGGACGATGCCGTCAAGGCGATCGTGGTGATCTGTGCTGGGCGGACCTTCTTTGCGGGCGCCGATATCTCAGAATTTGGCAAGCAGCCGGAAGCACCCCTGCTGGGCGCGGTGTTCGCCAGCGTTGAGGATGCGGGTAAGCCGGTCATCGCGGCCATCCATGGATCGGCGCTGGGCGGGGGGTGCGAATTCGCTCTCGTCTGCAATTACCGCGTCGCCGTGCCGAGCGCGCGTATCGGCCTGCCGGAAGTCAAGCTGGGCCTGCTGCCGGGCGCCGGTGGCACGCAGCGCCTGCCCCGGATCGTCGGGCCGGAGCTGGCCCTCGACCTCATGCTTTCTGGCCGTCCGATCGACGCTGACGAAGCCTTGCGGCTGGGCATGGTGGACAAGATCGTTGCCGAAGGAGAACTACTGGAAGGGGCACTGGAGTTTGCGCGCGCGGTGCTGGCCGAAAACAAGCCGCTGATCAAGATCAGGGATCGCCGCGACCAGATTGATGCGTTCAAGGACAAGCCCGAAATCTTCGCCGCCGCGCGGGCAAAGTCCGCGAAGACAGCACGTGGATTCATCGCGCCGGAAAATATCATCAAGGCGGTTGAAGCGGCGGTCTCCCTGCCGTTTGACGAAGGCATGCTCGCCGAGCGGCGGCTGTTCGAGGAGTTGCGCGATTCCGTCCAGAGCGCCGCGCAACGCTATTATTTCTTCGCCGAACGACAGGGCGGCAAGGTGCCCGGGCTGGCCAAGGATTGTCCTGTCCTGCCGTTTGCGCGGGTCGGGGTCATCGGTGCCGGCACGATGGGCGGCGGCATCTCCATGAACTTCTTGAGCGCGGGTATCCCGGTTACCCTGATCGAAACATCTCAAGAGGCGCTGGATCGCGGCGTCGGCATAATCCGCAAAAACTACGAGAACAGCGCGAAGCGTGGCCGCCTGACCGATGCGGAGGTGGAAAAATGCATGGCACTGATCACGCCTTCGATCAACATCGCGGACCTCGCCGACGTCGATCTGGTGATCGAGGCGGTCTTTGAGCGGATGGACGTCAAACAGGAGATTTTTGGCAAGCTGGACAAGGTCACCAAGCCGGGCACCATCCTGGCTAGCAATACGTCCTTCCTGGATCTGGACGAGATTGCCACGGCCACCAGCCGACCGGAATCGGTCGTCGGCCTGCACTTCTTCTCGCCCGCCAATGTGATGAAGCTGCTGGAGATCGTGCGCGGCGCGAAGACATCGGACCAGGTGCTGGCAACGGCGCTCAAGATCGCGTCGCGGATCGGCAAGGTTCCGGTCTTCAGCGGCGTCTGCGACGGGTTCATTGCGAACCGGATCATGACGCCCCGTCGTGAACAGGCCGAGGCACTGATACTCGAGGGGACCACGCCAGCAGCGATCGACAAGGCCGTGCATGGCTTTGGTTTCCCCATGGGCCCATTTGCGACAATGGATCTGGTCGGGCTGGATGTGATCAACCGCAATGAACCTTATCGGACCGTCAAGCAGGACTTGCTTGATGCCGGCCGACGTGGACAGAAGGCGAATGCGGGCTATTATGACTATGACGAAACTCGCAAACCCTTGGTGTCGCCGCTGGTGGCGCAGATCATCGCGGATGTCGCCGCCGAACGCGGTATTGCCCAGCGCGCTCCTCTGAGCGAAGATGAGATCATCGCGCGGCTTCTCTATCCGGTCGTCAATGAAGGCGCGCGCATATTGGAGGACGGCATTGCCCTGCGAGCGTCGGACATCGATGTCGCCTCCATATTGGGTTATGCCTGGCCGCTTTACACCGGCGGTCCGATGTTCTGGGCCGATCAGGTTGGCCTGCCCCGGATCGTCCAGGAATTGCGCAAGATGGCGCAGGAATATGGCCCACGCTTCGAACCGGCGCGCCTGCTGGTGGAAAAGGCCGAGTCCGGCGGCAGTTTCACCGGCTGATCCTGTCGGCTTCCACCCCTCGTCAGCGTCGCAAATGCTGGCGAGGGGAGGGGATGTTATCCAGGTGCTGTCCCTGATCAGCCATCTTCGCCCGATATTTCGCGAAGCAGCGCATCGACTGTGGGCAAATCTTCTAGCTGGGCGATCACAGCCTTCAGCCTGAGCGCGGCGGCTGCGCCAACGACGGGTACGGCGAGGCTCAGATATTTCGCATCGATGCGCGCGCCTTGCGCCACCAGGTCCGTGTTGACGATACCCGTGTCGTGGGCGACGTCATGGCACTCACCGGCGACGGTGCGGATCCGGGCGAAGATTGCGCCGCCTGCGGCTGCATCGCCGTGCACTATGACCCGTTCCCGCGTCGCGGCGACCTGGGGATCGTCGATGGCTGCGTCGGTAAAAGTCTCCAGCGCCGCAGTGTCGCGCCCGCACAGCGCAAGCGCCGCTGCATGAGTCAGGCTGAACTTGGCCTCAAGCCCGCTGCGAGGATCGCCAATTTGACAGGCCTGCAGGTGCGCCGGCCCCACGTGCAACTCTACGGTCGCGATGGCATCTGGCGTGAGGCCGGTCCTCACGCGCAGTGCCGTCAGGCAGTCTATGGTCGAATGGGTAAAATAGCAGGCCGCATGATATTTGAACAAGGTGCTGGTGATCTCTGTTCCTGGAACCGGCATTGCGGGCACGCGTACCGGTTCATCGCTCAGCGCGCCGATGAATCCCTGATCGGCCTCCAGCACTCCCGGCTGGCCGGTGAAACCCCGCATCGCCAGTCGCGCGGCCAGCACGCCGTTCGCGGCCGCCTTTCCGGCATGCAACGGCTTGGCCATGCTACCGAACATTGCCTTCAGCCCTGCGCTCTGCGTCGCGGCCAGGCCAATGGCATGGTCCATCGCCGTCTCGTCCAGACCCAAAAGCAGCCCGGCCGCGACCGTCGCGCCAATCGCACCGACGGTGCCGGTCGCGTGATAGCCTCTGGCGTAATGCGATGGACCGACCAGCCCGCCGACCACGCTGGCCATCTCATACCCCGCGACGAACGCGACCAGCGCCTCGCGCCCAGTGCGCTTTTCCGACTCGGCTATTGCCAGCACCGCCGGGAAGATCGCAACGGAGGGGTGCCCCGCCATGGTCCGGTTTACGTCGTCGTAATCGAGGGCATGGGAAGCGGTGCCGTTGGCCAGTGCCGCGTCGCGCGGTGACAAGCGCGAAGTGCGACCGATCACGGAGCACGGACCCGCTCCGTAGGCCTCCAGTTCCTCCGCTAGAAGGACCGCGCAGTGTTCACGCGATCCAGGCAAAGTGACGGCGAACCAGTCCAGAATGCACTGTTTGGCGACGGTCAGCGCTTGGGGCGGCAATACTGCATCGGAATATGCGAGCGCGGCTCGCGCCATCTGCCGGGTGATGCCTATCGCTTGCCCCGCGTCGGTCCCCGGCATGGCGCTCATCCCCCGATCCTGCCCACCGGCTTGCCCAGCATCGCGTCCGATATGATGCGCAGCTGAATTTCAGACGTGCCCTCGAAGATCTTGGTCAACCGGGCGTCGCGCCAGAAGCGTTCGATAGGATGCAGCGTCGTGTAGGCCGCGCCGCCGACGATCTGAAGGGCTTCGCTGGTTACCTCCTCGGCCATTTCAGCGGCCAGATATTTGATCATCGACGTCTTGACCTTGGCGGGGCGACCCGCGTCGATTTCTTCGCAGACATGATAGAGCAGTTGGCGGGCAGCCTCGATCCGGGTGGCCATCGTCGCGATCTTGAAGCGGATCGCCTGAAAATCGGAGATCGGCTGACCGAACTGCACGCGTTCTCGCGCATAGTCGGCGGCATGGTCCAGTGCCGCCTGCGCTAGGCCGATCGAGCGCGCGCCCGTCTGCGCGCGTGCCAGTTCGAGTGCGTGGGCGGTATACTGGAAGGCGCGTCCGCCCTCGACCGCACTCGGATCCGCGGGCACGCGCACGCCATCGAAATACAGCTCCCACGTCTTCCATCCAAAATAGCCGATCTTGGGGATCGGGGAACCGCTGACACCGTCCGGCAACTGGCCGCGCGGCTTGTCGACGTTCAGGCTGATGGTGCCTGTCTTGGCACCGCTCTCATCGTCTATCCGACAGAGAACGCGGATGAAATCGGCGCCATCGGCAAAAGTGCACCAATATTTGTTGCCGGTGATGACCCATTCGGCACCATCGCGGCGCGCGCGGCAGGACACGCCCGACAGGTCCGACCCGGTACCGGGCTCGGACAGCGCGGCCGCGCCGAGATACCGTCCCTGCGCCATCGCCGCTATCTTGTCCCGCCGTTCCTCGTCCGTCCCGCTGACGCCCCGATAAAAGGCGTTGCCGCGCGCGGGTAGGCTGGCGACGCTCATCCAGCCCTTGGCCAGTTCCTCGGTAACCAGGCAATATTCATAGGCGCCCAAGCCAAGGCCGCCCAGTTCTTCGGGGATGAGAATGCCGAAGAAGCCGAGTTCGCCCATCTTGTCGATCAGCGCGGGCGGAAAATCCGCCTTCTCCGGGTCCAGCCGGTCGGCCAGCGGGCGCACTTCCGTGCGCGTGAAGTCGCGGGCGAGCTGCTGTATCATCAGCCGCTCTTCCGTCATGCCGCTGGCAAAGCCGGCGGTCTGCTCCGATCCCATGGCTGGTCCTCTCCTGAATCGATGCCCATTTGCTTTCAGGCGCCGCCGGTTTCGCTGCCCGGCTGGTGACTGCGGATGATCTTTACCCGGTCGCCTGGCCCGGCTGTGTCCCAGCTCTCCAGTAACTCTTTGGTAAACGCATCGCGGATCGCGGGTGCCGTCGAACGGTCTGCCCGCGCCAGCGCGTTGGGCAGATCGGCCAGTGTCAGGTCGGTGCAATAGGCGGGGGTGCCCGGCTGCTGCCGCCAGGATTGCTCCAGCGGTCCCGCGTCATAGGGATCGAACCCCGACAGTTCCACCAGATCCATCGCGATCCGCTTGGCGCGGAAGTCGTCGCCCGCCACGGGCAGGGCGATGCGTCCGGGCGTTCCTGCAGGCCTTGCTTCATCGAGCAGGCTTTCCGCCATGATGCTGTTATAGGCCTTGATGACCGGGCGGCCCAGATGGTGCGACACCCAGAGGCTTTCTACTTCGGGTGCTTCGACATCTTCGATCGCACGGTCGCGGAATGGCATATAGTTGCCCGTATCGACGATCACGAGCTCTTCATCGGCCTTAGCGAACAGGTCGTCCGGCAGCGCGGCTATACCCTGGAACGGGATCGAGACGAATACAACATCCGCGCCGTCCACTGCCTGCGCAATCGATCCGGCACGGGCGCCTAACTGCGATGCCAGGTCGGTCAGGCTGTCGGCACCGCGCGAATTGGCAATGGTGACCTCATGGCCAGCAGCGGCATATCGCGCCGCCAATGTGCCGCCGATTTTCCCTACGCCGATCATTCCGATCTTCATGGCTATGCTCTCCTCTGGTCGTTTCCGGCGCTTCTTGGCGCTCGCCTACCGGGTCAGTGAGCGGGCGACGGCCATCAGTCTGCGGCACTGTTCCAAATGCAGCAGTTCGACCATTTTACCGTCGACCTTCAAAACGCCGGCACTGGCGTTTTCCGGCTTTTCGAACGCTTCGATAACCGCCTTTGCAAAGCCGATCTCGGCTTCGGTCGGTGAGAATACGCTGTTTGCGATGTCAATCTGGTTGGGGTGGATCAACGTCTTGCCGTCGAATCCGAATTCCAGCGCCTGCCGACACTCCGCTTCCAGGCCAGCCGCGTTCTGCAACTCATTGTACACACCGTCGATGATCGCAAGCCCTGCCATCTTCGCAGCCGTCACGGCCATGCACAGTTGAGGGACCAGCGCGGCGCGGCCTGCGACCAAGCGGGCGTTGGTTTCCTTGCACAGATCGTTGGTGCCCATGACGAACGCGGCCAGGCGCGTTTCCTGCGCCGCGTCCGCAATGGCGGGCAGGGTGAAGATCGACCGGGCGGTCTCAATCATGATCCACAGCTGGGTGGCGGGGGGCAAAGATGCCATCAGCGCGTCATAGGCGTGCACGTCCCCAGCAGTCGATATCTTGGGTGCCAGCACGGCATTGGGCGCAACGGCGGATGCGGCGATCGCTTCCATGTCCTCCCGGCCCCAGGGGGTGTCGAGTCCGTTGACGCGCACCACAACCTGGCGATGGCCAAAACCGCCTTCGCGCACCGCCTCCAGTGCACGGATGCGGGCATCGACTTTTTCATCCGGTCCGACGGCATCTTCCAGATCGAGGATGACGGCGTCGCAATCCAGGATGCGCGCCTTGGCGATCGCCTTGGCGTTGGACGCGGGCATGTACAGCACGCTGCGGACGGGCTTGAGTTCCATTTCAGACACAAATGCTCCTTGAAGAGGCTGGCTTTCAGTCGGTGATCCAGTCACCGCGGCGGCATGCGGATGGCGCCATCGAGGCGGATCGTCTCTCCGTTCAGCATGGGATTTTCGATGATATGGCCGACCATCATCGCGAACTCGGACGGGCGTCCCAGGCGAGCGGGATGGGGAACGGCCTTGCCCAGCGCATCGAGCACTTCAGGCCCGAAGCGCGACAGGATCGGCGTGTCGAACGTGCCGGGCGCTATGGTGCAGACCCGGATGCAGTGCCGCGCCAGATCTCGCGCGGCGACCAACGTCATCCCTACGATACCGGCCTTTGCCGACGCATAGGGAATCTGGCCGATTTGGCCTTCGAACGCGGCAACGGACGATGTAAGAACCACGACGCCGCGATCGCCGTCGATTGGATCGTTCTTCGCCATGCGCGCCGCGCCTTGGCTAAGTACGTTGAAGGTGCCGATCAGGTTCACGCGCACGATCTGCTCGAAGAGGTCAAGAGAACCCGGCTCGCCGCTGCGTTCGACCACGCGTACCGTGCCGCCACGGCCGGCGCAGTTGACGACGGCGCGCAGTGGAGCGAGGCTCTCAGCTGCGTCGAAGGCCGCTGCCATCTGCACCGGATCGGTGACGTTAGCGGGCAAGAACAGCGTGCCACCCCCGATTTCCTTGGCCACCGCCTCGCCTGCAGAGCTCTCCAAATCGGCGATGACAACGTGAGCGCCCTGGCTGACCAACCGCTCCACCGTTGCCCGACCCAGGCCCGAAGCGCCGCCGGTCACGACGGCCGAAAATCCCTTGATGTCCATCCTATCGCTTCCTTACAGTCGTTCAATAATCGTGGCGTTGGCCTGGCCACCCGCTTCGCACATGGTCTGCAGGCCGAACCGTCCGCCTGTCTCCTCCAGCCCGTTCAGCAGCGAGGCGAGCAGGCGTGTGCCTGACGCACCCAGCGGATGTCCCAGTGCGATCGCCCCGCCGCGAGGATTGAGCTTGGCGGGATCGACCTGCATTTCCCTCAGCCAGGCTAGCGGCACTGAGGCAAAGGCCTCGTTCACTTCGAACTGGTCGATGGCGTCGGCTGTCAGCCCGGCCTTGTGCAGCACGCGATGGGTGGCGGGGATCGGAGCCGTCAGCATCAGCACCGGATCGTCGGCGATGACGTCCAGAGCGACGATCCGCGCGCGCGGCTTTAGCCCCAGTCGCGCGGCCGCAGCTTCGGACATGACCAGAGTCATGGCCGCACCGTCGGTGATCTGCGACGAGTTGCCTGCGGTCACGCTCCAGTTGATTTGCGGAAATTCGGCGGCCATCGCGTCGTTGTTAAACACGGTGCGTAACTGTCCCAGGCCCTCGACGGTGGTGCCGGGACGGATCGTTTCGTCCTGCGTGACGCTGCCATCGGGGGTCAGGATAGGCACGATCTCGCTGGCGAGCGCACCTGCGCGCTGGCGCGCGTCGGCCAGTTCGTGTGAACGCACGGCGCAGGCGTCCATTTCTTCCCGACTGATCTTCCAGCGCGCGGCAACCAGTTCGGCCGCGACCCCCTGTCCGACATCCAGGGGGAACCGAGCTCGATAACCCTGTCCGAAAACATCCTGTCCCAGCCGCGCGCTGCCCATCGGGACGCGGCTCATCGATTCTATGCCGCCCGCCAGTGCGACCTGATAATCGCCCGACGCAATCGCCTGCACCGCAAAGTGCAGCGCCTGCTGGCTTGACCCGCACCGCCGATCGACGGTGGTGGAAGGGACATGGGGTGGCAGCCCGGCGGCCAGCCAGGCCGAACGGCCAGGCGGGAACCCCTGTTCGCCCGCCTGGCTTACGCATCCGACAATCACATCGTCGACCAGTCCGGGGTCCAGCCCCGGATTGCGCGCCAGCAGACCGGCAATCACCTGTGACAGCAGATCGACCGGATGAACCTGGCTCAGCGCTCCGCCGGCCTTGCCGCGCCCCATCGGGGAGCGGACGATATCAACGATCACGGGATTGTTCTGCATGACCTTTTCCTGTTCATCGAATGGCGCCAGACCGTGAGGGGCCAGCGTACGGCTCCCTTACGTGGGCGCCTGTGGTGGTGGCTCCGGGACCGCTGCTTGTTGATAAGCGAGCACTGGGCCGGCATGGCAAGGCAAAAGGGCGACCGCGCACAGCCAGGTCGTCGTTGATTGCACTGGTAATGAAATTGGGGTGGCCACGGGCCGATACCGTGGACAAGAACCTAGGCAGGATCGGCAGGGCCGATGGGCCGCCCGAAGGCGCGAGCGGAAATGACAGGGTTGATATACTCGCGGACATGCGCGATCCGCCCGTCACGAATATCATATCGAAATATATAGCGGTTTCGGTAGGATGTGCCGTCCGCCAGCATGATGTCGCCGCGCTGTTCGATGAACAGACGGCTTCCGTCCGCCAGGATCGACAGATCGACATCCTCCAGCGCGCCGAACCGCATGTCGCGCGCGAGCGTCTCGCGCCAGAACGCGATGATCGCATCCGTCCCGATGAAGCGACGGGTTTCGGACGTCTCGCTCGAACCGTTTTCGGCAAAAGGAAATTCATACACGGCGTCCGGTGTCAGCGCTTCCCGCAGAGCGTCCATGTCACGCCGCCCGATCGCCGCGTAAAATCGCGAGACGGCCAGCTTCGCGCCGCGCCGCAGCGCGGGGTCGTCACGCAACACGTCGTCACTGCGCAAAAGATCAGCCAGCGTGCGGGACATCGCCCGTTTCCTTCGCTATCGCTCAGGCGCTGAAGGATGCCGCTTCGTAGCGCTGGAAATGATATTCCGTCGAACCCATCTGCTGGGCGATGGCGATCAGTCGCGTGAAATAATCCGCGACCGGCAATTCCCTCGTCATGCCCATGCCGCCATGGATCTGAACCGCAGCCTCGCCGACAAAGCGGGCGGACTGGTCGATCAGGATCTTCGCCGCCGCTACCGACTTTGCCCGGTGGTCCGCCTCGCCCGAAAGGCTGGCAGCCGCGAGGATCGTCATGGATACGCTTTCTTCGACCTTGATGAACATTTCCGCCATGCGATGTTGCAGCGCCTGAAATTCGCCGATCGCCTTGCCGAACTGCTTGCGCTGCTTCGAATATTCCACAGTCCATTCCAGCAGCATGCGCTGGATGCCGACTGCTTCGGCGCAGAGCGCGAACAGGCCGGCATCGAACGACGCCGCCAGCCTTTGAACGGCGTCATCCCCTTCCGCGACACAGGTGTCGGCAGACAGGCTGACGTTATGGAACGCAATGTCGGCGCATCGCCCCCCGTCCACCAGCCGGGCGTCCTCGCGGTCGATGCCGGGCAGATCGGCGGGCACCAGAAACAGCGCCGGGCCTGCCGAGCCAAGATCCGCCGCGATGACGAAATGGGTGGCCCGGGCAGCCTGGCGTACGAGCGCCACACCGCCAGTCAGGGTGAAGCCCGACCCGTCGGCCTGCGCCTCTACCGTCCCTTTTCGGCCAGCACCGGATACAGGCCAGTCGATCGCCGGAATGATGATCCGTTCTCCGGCTATCACACCCTGGAGCGCCTCGTCGCACGCGGCGTTGGCACCTGCCAGCAGCGGCTCGGCCATTACGATGGACTCCAGCCATGGCTCGACCGACAGCGCCTTGCCCAGTTCCTCCATGATGATCATGTTGCCGGTCGCGCCGGCACCAAAGCCGCCAAGGTCTTCGGAAAAGGGAGCCGCCAGCAATCCGAGTTCGGTGGCGAACGCGTCCCATATGTCCGGTGAGAATCCGGCCGGGGTCTTCACGACTTCGCGCCGCCGGTCGAATGGAAACCGGTCCTTCAGGAACGCCGCGACCGTTTCGCGCAGCATGGTCTGTTCTTCAGTATATTCAAAATTCATCTGTCGCATCCATATGTCGCGGCCGTCGGGGCAGGCTTCAGAGGCCGAGCGCCCGCTTGGCGATGATTTCCATCTGGATCTCGTTTGATCCGCCGTAGATGGAAGCCTTGCGCATGTTGAGATAATGATCGGCCGCGCGTCGCGCGCTCCGGGGACCTGCCATCCCGCCGTCCTCGATCGGCGGCTTGCCCTCATGATCGATCAGGCCGCGCGGCCCGGCTGCTTCCATCGTCAGTTCCATCGCGCGCTGCGCGATCCGGGTGCCGCGCGTCTTGAGCAGGCTGAGCAGGGGTGTGGCATCTTCCCCCGCGTTGATCGCCGCCAGCACGCGCAGGTCGGAAATTTCGAGCGCCATCAGTTCGATTTCGAGCTGCGCGATCTGGCGCCTGATGGCGGGGGTGTCGATCAGGGTCGTGCCGACGTTGTCGGTCTGCTCCGTTGCGAGCGCCCGCAGTTTCTTGATCCTGTTCTTGGACCGGCTGACTTCGGCCAGGTTCGATCGCTCGTGCTGGAGCAGATATTTTGCGCAGGTCCAGCCCCTGTTTTCGTCATGGATGCGGTTTTCGACCGGCACGATGACGTCATCCAGCCAGATTTCATTGACTTCCCAGTCGCCGCCCAGCGTTTCGATCGGCCGCACGGTAAGGCCGGGGCTGGCCATGTCGATTAGCAGGAAGGATATGCCCTCCTGCTTCTTCACCGTCGCGTCGGTGCGGACCAGGAAAAAGCCCCAGTCGGCATGCTGCGCGAAAGTAGTCCAGGTTTTCTGACCGTTGACGCGGTAATATTCCTTGCCGTCCTCACCCCGGAATCTCTCGGCCGTGGCGCGCAGGCTTGCTAGGTCCGACCCCGCGCCCGGCTCGCTGAAACCCTGGCACCACCAGCTTTCGGCGCGCACGATCGGAGGGAGGAAGCGCGCTTTCTGCTCTTCCGTGCCAAAGCGCTGGATTACGGGGCCGCACATGGACACGCCCATCGAAAAGACGCGGATGGTGTCGGCCGCTTCCAGTTCGTCCTTGAAAATGTGGCGCTGAGTCAGGGTCCAGCCGGTCCCGCCATATTCTGTCGGCCAGCTGGACCCCAGCCAGCCTTTTTCCGCCAAAATCCGCATCCAGACCATATAATCTTCGCGGCTATATTCCTCGTTGTTAGCGGTTTTATAGCGCAAGTACTGAGGATATTCTTTCGCGATGAAATCGGCCACGACCTTACGGAAGTCTTCATCGTCCGCCGTGAACATCTGGTTCATGCTAATCCTCTGTATCCCGATTTCGTGGTTGGGCTGCAACATGACTATATCTTATTGCCGCAGCAAGTGCCGCCGGATCGCGGCAATCTTGGCGTCGGCGTTATCTCATATGCAATTCCTACCGGCGTGACCTTACTCGCGCGGCGACCTATTGTCGGGGGAAGGCGATAGGGCCGAAGGAGAGAGATATATGCCCGCACCCCTTCCTACAAACGGGCCGCGATCTTCACGCACCGCAACCCGGCCATGGCTGGTCCTTGCGATGTTGTCGTTGCTCTATATCTTTTCGCTCATCGACCGACAGATTTTCGTGCTGCTGATCGGTCCGATCAAGACGCAGTTTCATTTGAGCGACGTGCAGATCGGCCTGCTGATCGGCACTGCGTTCGCGGCTGTCTATTCGTTCATGGGCATTCCGGCGGGCCGCATTGCCGACCGCGGCAACCGCAAGCTGCTGGTCGTCGCAGGGGCCGTCA
This sequence comes from Sphingobium sp. SCG-1, assembly GCF_002953135.1. Classification (NCBI taxonomy): domain Bacteria; kingdom Pseudomonadati; phylum Pseudomonadota; class Alphaproteobacteria; order Sphingomonadales; family Sphingobiaceae; genus Sphingobium; species Sphingobium sp. SCG-1. The sequence continues at coordinate 2,996,545 of NZ_CP026372.1, read as the reverse complement.
TCTGGTGCGTTTCCACGGTCGCATCGGGTTTCGCCGCCAGCTATGCCGCGCTGGTCCTGCTCAGGCTGGGGCTCGCCGCCGGTGAAGCGGTGCTGACGCCGGCCGCGCATTCGATGATCGGCGACCTTTTCCCGCCCGAGAAACGCAGCCTCGCCGCCAGCCTGTACACGTCCGCCGGATTGATCGGTGCACCATTGGCCTTTTCCGGCGGCGCACTGGTCATCGCCGGACTGGAAGGTCTGTCCGCCAATGGCTTTGCGCCCAACATGCAGATATGGCAGCTCGTGCTGTTCGTGGTCGGCCTGCCCTCCTTGGCTCTGGCCGTCCTGTTCTTGGTCGTGGTGCGCGAACCGCAGCGGACCATCCCCTCCGGCCAGTCCCCGGCACTCGCCAAAGGCGATATCACGCGGCAACTGGCGTCGCGCAAACGGCTATATGGTGGCCTGTTCTGCAGCGCCGTTCTGGCAGCCGGGTGCAGTTACGCCCTTAACTATTGGACGATCGAAGCGCTCAAGCGTGACTATGGCTGGTCTGCGGTTGAGGCCGGCTCCGCTTTCGGGCCCGTCATATTCCTGGCCAGCGTGATCGGCACAATGAGCGCACCTTGGGTCACGGCCCGGGTAAAGGCCCGGGGCCGTGCCGACGCGGTCGTCCTCGTCAGCTTCGCCTATGCCGCCGTTGCTTTCCTGACTCTCATTGTTGGCCCGACCCTGTCCAACCCTGTCTTACGGCTGACGCTCATCGGCCTCGGCTTGGCGGGCACTCTGGGCAGCAGCATGAACATCGTGATTTCGATGCAGGACGTCGCTCCGGCCCGTATGCGGGCTACATTCGTCGCCCTGCTATATATGGGGATAACCTTGTTCGGTGCCGGGGTTGTGCCGGTCGCAGTCCCGACAGTCGGAGAATTGCTGAGCCGGTCGGCGGGACTGAGTGTGGGCCTGGCGGTCGTGTGCGCTATTCTGAGCGCTCTGAGCATGATGCTGCTCTGGGCAATACGCGCCGATTTCGAACGCGAGGCGATCGCCGGGTTCCCAGTAGTGGGAGCCGCAACTTAACAAAAAAACAACCCGGCGTTAGGCCGGGGTGGAAATCAACGTTGGGAGCGGCGCGCCCTTTCGATACGGCGCCCGGGCTTAGTCGGCGGCGGGGAAAGTTATGACGCTGCGGGCGACGCCGCCATGTTCCAGCGTCTCATAGGCCTCGTTGATGTCTTCCAGCTTAATGGTCTGCGAAACCAGATCGTCCAAGTTTAGCATGCCGCGCATGTACAGGTCCACATACAGCGGAATATCGTGGTAGAAGTTCGACGAGCCCAGCCAGAGCCCTCTTACCCCCTGCTGGAGCGGCAGCAGGGCGCTGTCCATCGGTGATGGCAGCAATTTGAGTTCGGCGCCCGGCGACATGCCGCCGATCAGATAGGCCGTCCCGCCAAAGCCCAGCACCGCCATAGCCGATTCCGCGACCGCCGGTACCCCGATCATCACGAAAGCGTGGTCGACACCCGCGCCGCCCGTCGCTGCGCGGACAGCATCGACTGGGTTCGCCGCAGACGAATCGATGACGTCCGTGGCGCCAAACTTGGTGGCAAGATCCAGCTTGGCCTGCTGGATATCGACACCGATGATCCTGGTCGCACCGGCCAGCTTCGCCGCCTGAATCGCGTTAAGGCCCACTCCGCCGCAGCCGAAGACGACCACGGACTGCCCCGGGGCGACTTTTGCGGCGTTGAACACCGCGCCGCAGCCGGTCACGACGGCGCAGCCGATGATCGACGCCTGGGGGAACGGCATCGCCTTGTCGATAGAAACCAACTGGTTCTCATGAATTAGCGCCTGCTCGGCAAAACCGCCCAGCCCCTGCAACTGGCCCAGGCAGCCGCAATCGTCATGCAGCCTGCATTCAGAGGCGGACGCGTCGCGATCGAGCGCACCGGGGTTGGAACATGCATTGAGGTTCCCGCGCAGGCATGCCGGGCACTGTCCGCACGGCTGAAGAGCAGCGGCAACGACATGGTCGCCGATCTTTATGCGCGTGACCAGAGGTCCCACGGCTTTCACGACGCCTGCAATTTCATGGCCGAGCACGATGGGCATGGGTACGCCCATTCCCTTCTGCGCGACGGTGATGTCGCTGTGACACAATCCGGAAGCGCGAACCTCGACAAGCACTTCCCGGCCCTCAGGTGGGGAAAGCGTAACGTCGGCAATTTCGAATGCTTGGCCAATACCTCGGGTTACTGCTGCGCGCACGGTGCCTACTCTCCTTAATTAAAGGCTTCGGGTATGATGAATGACGTAGTTGCCATTGCGCCATATTCACAGGTTTTCGGCACGGCGTCCGAAAATTGGCGGCAGGCATTGCATGCGTAATCTCGATTCCACCCATATTGCCGCTCGGCTCCATCTAGCTCAGTTTAATCCTGCAATCTGCGCCGGTCACGATGAGCGCGAAACAAATCAATCATCAGGATAGGATGGGGTGCCATGAACAAGAAGCTTGCGTTTTCAGTCAGTTCGCTAGCTGCGATCTTGGCGAGCCCCGCGCTGGCTCTAGCCCAGCAACCGACAACCGCGCCAGCTATATCACCGGCGCCGGATCAGGCGGAACCGACCGTGTCGGACATCGTCGTCACCGGGAGCCGAATCGTGAGGGACGGATCGCAGGCGCCGTCGCCGATGACGGTTTCGGCGGCAGAGGACCTGAACAAGGTGGCGCCCACGTCGCTGATCGCTGGTCTCACGCAACTCCCGCAGTTCAGTGGTTCGCTGACCAATACCAGTGCGCGATCGATCGCCGCCATCGTTGGCAATCACGGCGATTTCGTGAACCTGCACGCAATAGGCGCAGTCCGCACTCTGGTCCTTCAGGATGGCCGCCGCCTGGCCCCGACCACATTCACCGGTCTGGTCGATACATCCATAATTCCCCAGCTTCTGGTCAAGCGCGTCGAGGTCGTGACCGCCGGCGCGTCCGCCACCTATGGGTCAGATGCGGTGTCCGGCGTCGTCAATTTCATCCTCGACGACAAGTTTAAAGGTCTTAAGGGCGTTGTGCAGGGCTCCATCGCGTCGCGCGGGGACAATGAGAATTATCGCGTGGCCCTCGCTTATGGCGCGCAGCTTGGCGACAGGATTAACATCGTCGCATCGGTCGAGCGCTATCAGACCGGCGGCTTCCAGTTCCAGAATCGTCCGCCTTACGGCAATTACAATATTCCTGTCGGCAGCGTTCCTGGTGGCGGCACGCCGGGCCTGCTGCCCAATCCGCTGGTCGACGGCCGCAATATTCGCTTCGCCCTCGCAACCGCGGGTGGCAACATCCTTACCGGGCCGTTTGCCAATAATGTGTTCACGACATCGGGTGTGTATCGGCCGATCGATGTTGGAACGAGGACCGGAAGCCCGGGCCTGTTCGTGGGTGGCGACTATCACAAATGGGACGGTCAGTGGCAGGCCGTGCCGGCCACCACGAACACTGCCTTCCTCCGGGTCAATTTTGAAGCCAGCGATGAAATCACGGCCTTTTTGCAGGTCAATGGTGCCAAGACGAAGCAGCGCTATGCCGATGGCGATGGCCGGGTCGGCCAGGGTCAGACGCTCTATCCGCTTAACCGGACCTATTTCGCCGAAAATCCGTTTCTTCCGCCCGCGATGGCAGCCGGACTGGCAGCAGCAGGCGAGACCTCGTTCCGGATGAGCCGGATGATCCTGGAAACGGCCAATAACGGCACGCATGACGACTCAAAATATTACAATGCCGCCCTCGGTCTGAAGGGCGATCTGGGCCAATTCCGCTGGGACCTGACCTATCAGCATTCCTGGTCGAAATACCGCAGCAGGAACCAGGATATGCGGCAGGATCGGCTCGCCGCCGCCACCGACGCGGTACTCAGCCCGTCCGGCCAGATCGTGTGCCGTCCGACGCTCAGCCTCGATCCGGCGGTGCGGGACAGGTTCGCCGGCTGCCTTCCGCTCAATCTCTTTGGCCAAGGATCGGGCACCCAGTTTGCCGACGCGCTGGCCTATGTACGCGACGTGTCGCAATATGCCGCCGTCACGAAGCTGGACAATATCGCGGCCAACGTCACCGGCGAACTGTTCGACCTGCCTGCGGGACCGCTGTCGGTGGCGGTCGGCGCGGAATATCGCAAGTCCAGCCTGAACATGACGAGCAATTCCGATCCGCTGATCCTTTCCGATCCCGCGGGCCTTCGTAACCTGCCGGCCAACGCCCCCCGGTTCCTGCTCAACAATTTCGCGACCGCTAATGGCTCCTATGAGGTGAAGGAGGCCTATGGAGAGGTAGCAATCCCGATCTTGAAGGATCAGTCTTTCGCTAAATCGCTGGAGCTGAACGCAGCGGCGCGCATCACCGATTATTCCACCAGCGGCACCGTCACCACATGGAAGGGCGGCGCGGTGTGGGAGGTCTTGGACGGCCTGCGCTTCCGCGCGACGCGCTCACGCGACATCCGCGCACCTACATTATTTGACCTGTTCAACCGGGGCGCGGCGATCGACGCGACCTTCTTCGATCCGCACCTGCAAAAGCAGATCGTGGTATCGCGCGTCACGCGCGGCAACAGCGATCTTGCGCCAGAGGTGGCCAACACGTTGAGCCTGGGCGTCGTGGTTCAGCCGCGGGCGGTTCCCGGATTGACGCTTTCGATCGATTATTACGACGTCAAATTGAAGGGTGCGATTCAGACGCTTAATACCGACCTTGCCGCGCGGACGTGCGAGGCAAGCGGCGGGACAAGCTCGCTCTGCGCCCTGATCGTCCGCAACCCCGCACTGCCGTTCAGCGATCGCACGGACGCCAACGCAGCGACGGCGATCATCAACACACCGGCCAATCTGGCGGGTCTCAAGACACGGGGCTTCGATATCGAGGCGAGCTATCGCCGCCCTATGCTCGGCGGTGACCTGGCCACCCGCCTGTTCGTGACCTATGTCGACCGCTACACCATCCAGGATAGCGCGCTCCAGGCACCGGTCGAACTTGCCGGCTGGACCGAAGGCATCATCTCGTCCGTCGGCGCGTCGGTGCCCAAAGTACGTGCAAGCCTTCAGGCCACCTACTCAACCGACGGGTTCAGCGTCACCGCGCAGGAACGCATGGTAGGGCGCATGAAACGAGGGCCGATCAACATCTGGGCAGAGCGTGACCTGCCAGCGGTATTCTATACCGATCTGACCTTGTCCTATAGATTCGGCCCAGAACGCGCGACTGAGCTGTTCCTCACCGCAAACAATCTGTTCGACCGCAAACCGCCGTTCATCGCGACCGGACCTAGCCCGGGCCTGTACATGGCCACGCTGACCGATGTGTATGACACGGTCGGCCTGGCTTTTACCGCGGGCGTCCGGTTCAAATTCTGATGCCCTACAGACGAGGGGCCGCAGGCCCTGCGGCGCCTCGTCGATCATTGTGCGGCAACGGCTGGAGAGACAGGGGATGACGGCGTTCGAAACGCTCGGCTATACGGTCGACGACGCGATTGCGACGATCACGCTCAACCGCCCGGACAGGATGAACGCGTTGACCGCCCAGATGGCCAACGAACTCGTCGCCGCGTTCGATGCCACCGACGCAGACGATGCGGTCCGCGCCGTCATCGTCACGGGTGCGGGCGATCGCGCCTTTTGTGCTGGCGCCGACATTGGGCAGGGGCGGGCGCTGTTCGATTACAGCCAGCGCCAGGACGCGCACGCCAGACCAGTCGTGAACGATGTATATCTGGACATGGGCGGCCGCGTCGCGCTGCGCATCTTCGACAGCCTCAAACCCGTGATCGGCGCCGTCAACGGCGTGGCCGTGGGCTTTGGCGCGAGCATCCTTCTGCCGATGGACGTACGGATTGCGGCCGACATCGCCCGGTTCGGCTTTGTTTTCGCCAGGCGCGGTATCGTGCCGGAATCCGCGTCATCCTGGTTCCTCCCACGCGTTGTCGGCATTTCCACCGCACTCGAATGGTGCTATTCCGGCCGCGTGTTCGACGCCGGAGAGGCGCTGGCCGGAGGCCTGCTCCGGTCGGTCCACGACCCTGACCAGCTAATGGCCGCCGCACGCGCGATGGCGCATAACTTCATTGCTGACTCGGCGCCCGTGTCTCTGGCCCTGACCAGGCAGATGATGTGGAAGATGTTGACGGTCGACCACCCGATGGAAGCGCACCGGATCGACAGCCGGGGTGTCATGGACAGAGGCCGCTCGGCCGACGCCTTGGAAGGGATCGCGGCGTTCAGAGAGAAGCGTAAGGCGCAGTTCTCCGACAGGGTCTCGGTGGACATGCCGGAATTTTTCCCTTGGTGGGAGGATCGCGCGTTCGAATGACCCCTGCGCCGTGACGGCACACTATTGCACATATGATATAGCGACCGCTCGGCGGCACCGCCCCTGTTTAGCGAGGATGCGATCTGGCACGATCGCCGCAACGCCGAGCAATCGCGAATTGAGAGGATGAACATGACGGGACAGGTCGAAGGCAAGATCGCTATCATCACTGGAGCCGCTTCGGGAATGGGCGCGGCGGTGGCGCGACTGATGTATGCGAACGGCGCCAATCTTGTCCTGGCCGACCTGTCGGACAGCGTGGTTCAGCTTGCCGCCGAACTGGGCGACCGGGCGGTCGGCATCGCAGGAGATGTGGGGGCCAGCGCCGACGCGGTTGCGATGGTCGACCTAGCCGTAACGCGGTTCGGCGGCGCAGATATCCTTTGCAACATCGCCGGCTATCCCGGCGACAATCGCGGAACGCTGGTCGATTGCAGTGACGAAAATTTCGACAAGCTGGTCGCCGTCAATTTCCGGGGGCCCTTCATGACGATGAAAGCCGCCATTCCTCACATGATCGCGCGGGGCGGCGGCTCTATCGTGAACGTCGCATCCACGGCCGCGCTCAAGGGCTACCCGTCGCTCGTTGTCTATGGTGGGTCGAAGGCCGGTCTCGTCGCCCTTTCGCGTGGCGCGGCCACCGAGTTTGCGGCGCAGAATATCCGGGTCAACACGATTTGCCCCGGCCCGCACGAGACCCCCATGCTGCTGGCAGCGATCGAAGCCAATCCCGCATCCCGGGAAACGATCATCGCCAATGTTCCGATGCGCCGACTGGGCAAGCCGGAAGAAATCGCACAGGCCATCTACTTCTACGCGAGCGACGCTTCGGCATTTGTCACCGGCACCGTGCTCCCGGTCGAAGGCGGACAGACCGCTTGAGGATCTGGCAGCGCCAATAATATATCGAGGAGGACGGTTATGGACGCGACAGGATTGCGGGATCGCTTCGGCGATGCGGCCACGCTGAAGGCTCCCTATGATTATTACGCTCAGATCCGCGACGAGGAACAGGTGTTCTTTTCCAAGGCGCTGAATGCGTTCGTCGTTTCCAGATTTGCCGACAGCGAAGCCGTGCTCAAAAATACCGCCGTTTTTGTGAACACCCCACCCACCAATCAGGCGACCGCCATGGCCGCCTATACAGAACGCTACTTCAAACTTTATGCAGATGCCGGCGTGCCTCATCGCGTCCCCGTGCTGGCTATGACAGACGGCGATCTTCACCTGCGTTATCGCGAACTCATCAACCCGCGTTTCATGCCTTCCGCGATCAAGCGCATGGATGACGCCCTCGTGGCCGTCGTGGATGGGTTGATCGACGGCTTCATAGAGCGTGGCGCGGATGGTGAAGGCTCCGTCGATCTTTACCGCGAATATGCGCTGCTGGTTCCGCTGTATTTCTTCTGCGACACGCTCGGCGTCCCCCGGACTCACATCCAGTTGATGCAGGATGCCGGCGCGGCATCCATCGCCTTGGTGACTGGCGGCCTGCTTGACGAGGATGGCCGGGTCGCCGCGCATCTCAAGCTCATCGAATTCGCCAAGTTCATCCAGGAAAATATCAAGCGCCTGCGCGCGGCGCCCGACGGCAGTTTGCTGAGCCATATGATCCACAGCGAAACACGCGATGGCGATCATCTAAGCGAGCAGGAAGTCATATCGATGTGCGCCACCTTAAATACCGGTGGCAATGAGACCACGACCAATGGCCTTGGCAACACACTCTATGCGGCGATCAAGGACCCCCAGACTCTGCAACGGCTCACCGAAAATCGCGAGCTTATCGGGAAGTTCATTGAAGAGGTCATGCGCTTCGACAGCCCTATTGCCGCCGCCACACGCTGGGCCAGCGAAGATACGGTTATCGGCGAAACGCCCGTTCCCCAAGGCAGTTGCGTCCACGTCCGCCTGGCATCGGGCAACCGCGATGCGGAAAAATACAGCCATGCGGATCAGTTCGATCCCGGCCGGGCCAATGTCCGCAACCATCTGGGGTTCGGGCACGGCGTCCACTATTGCGTGGGCGTCCATCTGTCGCGATCGGAAATCCGAATCGGGCTTGGCCGACTGCTCGACCGGCTGGTGGACATGCGCATCGACACCAGTAAAGGCCCCATTGAATATGCGGAAGCGGGCATGGTCCACGGATTGCAGGCCCTGCCGATCATGTTCCGCAAGCGGACGGGCTGATAGACAGTCGATGGTAAAAAAGCTCAGCCCTTTCCCATAAAGGCAGGGCTGGGCGAAGGCAGCGGTTGCTGGGAAATGGACGGATGACGCGCCTCAGGCGAAGATCTCCGTCCTTACCCAATCAACCGTCGGATCGGGTGAGGCCAAGCGCGCCGCGCCAAGCAGTGCCTCCCAATATCCTTCGGACCCGTCCGCCAGCCGCCATTCATGCAGGCGGCGGGTCAGCAGCTGAAGGTCATACTCTTCGCTGATGCCGATTGCGCCGTGGACCGCATGCGCCGTCGCGGCAATGCGCGGCACCGCCGCCGATGTGGTGATCTTTGCCGCCGCCGCGACGGGCATGGGTACGTCCAGCCCCTTCGACAGGCCGAGTTGCGCGGCTATTCGGCAGGCGATCATATCCTCGCCCATGACCGCCAGCATATGCTGCACCGCTTGCTGGCGACCGATAGGCTTCCCGAACTGAACCCGCTCGTTCGCGAACTGGGTGGACATCTGCGTCAGTCGTTCCGCCGCGCCCGCGATCAGCGCCGCGCGCAGGACCGCCGCGATCGCGCGCAGACCGCCGGCGGGACGGGCAAGCTTCTCTCCCGAAGGGGTGTCGGTCAGTCGCATGGACAGAGAGTGATAGGCGCCGGTCGTCACGGGCGAGAGCGCCTCCATCGGGGAAAGGTGCAGCTGTTCTCCATCATCCACCAGCGCATGGCTGGCTGCGGCGGCACAGGGCACGGGCAGGGCGGACCCCGTCACCATCAGGATCGGGCCGTCGGGCCGATCGATGCCAGCATTGGCCAGCAACGCCCGCGCGACCATCGTCTCGGCGACGGGCAGGGGCACGGGCTGCGCCCCGATCGCCTGCAATAATGGCTCGATATCGGCGAGCGTCAGCCCGGCACCGCCATGTTCCTCCGCCACCAGCGCGTCCATGAAGCCAGACTCGGCAAACTCCTGCCACATGGGGCCAGCGTCGCCGCCCTCTTCGACCGCGCGGACCTCCGATGGTGTCGCGATGGCGTCCAGCATGCGCTGGAAGGGTTCGAGCAGTTCGATCATATCCATGGTCATTCCCTTCTTAACGCAGGCCCATGCCACGGGCGATGATGCCACGCAGTATTTCGCGCGTTCCACCGCGCAGGCTGAAACTGGGCGCGATATGCGTCACGTACAGCAAGGTGCGATAGAGTTCGTCGCTCACCGCTTCGTCGGGATGTGCGGCCAGGTCATCGCCAATGACGATCGGAAGCAACTGTTCGAAGCTCGTGCCGCGATCCTTAACGATGCTGGCCTCCAGCACGGGGCTTTCCCCGGCGGCGAGCCGGGCCGTGCAGGCGATCGACATGGCACGCAACGTGGCAAATTCCGCTGTGATACGGCCAACCAGCGGCGACACATCGGCGCGCGCGGCAATCTGCCGGGATGATTGCACATGCCGTATCCAGGCATCGAGCAGCACCACGCTCGAATATATCCGCTCCGGGCCGGAACGTTCGAAAGCGAGTTCGGCGGTTACCTGTTTCCAGCCCTCGCCCTCGTTGCCGATCAGCGCATCCTCGCCCAACTCTACATTGTCGAAGAACACCTCGGAAAAATGCGCGTCGCCGGTCAGGTCCGTGATCGGGCGCACGGTGACGCCGGGCGCCTTCAGGTCCACGATCAGCTGCGACAGGCCACCCTGGCGATCGGCCGAGGTGCCGGAAGTGCGGACCAGCGCGATCATATAATCGGAATGAACCGCATGGGTGGTCCATATCTTCTGCCCGTTCAGCAGCCATCCACCATCGCGCCGTTCTGCCCGGGTGCGCACGCCGGCCAGGTCTGACCCCGCACCGGGTTCGCTCATGCCGATGCAGAACAGGGCTTCGCCCCGGCATATGCGCGGAATGTAGAATTGCCGTTGTGTTTCGGTGCCATAATTGAGGATCAGCGGCGCGCTCTGCCGATCGGCCATCCAGTGTGCCGCAACCGGCGCCCCGGCGCACAGCAGCTCCTCGACGACCACGAAGCGCGAAAACGGGCCGCGATCCCTCCCGCCATATTGTTCGGGCAGTGTCAGTCCCAGAAAGCCCTCCGCTCCCAGCATCCGGCTGAATTCGGCACTGAAACCTTGCCATGATCGGGCACGCTGGTCGGTTGGCATACCCTTGGCGCAGCGGACGATTATGTCACGCACGGCGGACCGAAGCGACTCGTCTGCCTCTGGCAAGGATGCGATGGCGAATGTATCGAACACGCTGGATTATTCTCCTCTCGACCATGACGGTGCCTGGCACGCATGCCATGTCTTTAATCCGAATTTGGTAGCGACGAGAATGGTCCAGCCCGGAACACGATTCAAATATTTAATCGGCAGTATGCGATTGCATTTGACTATCGCAGACCTGTAGCGCGGTCGTGACGAAATTGCGAGCGAGCGGGCTTGCGTCCGGCGGAAACGCGATGCCCAGTTCGATCGGGATCGGCTCCGACAGGCGGATGATACGCAGGCGATCGCTGATGAAGCGGGCGCTGCGTCCGGGGATCAACGCAACGCCAAGGCCGGCTTCGACCAGGCTCAATACCGTATGAACCTGCGTGGCATGCTGCTGGATGTGCGGGGAAAAGCCAGCGCGTTGACAGGCGATATGTGTGATGGCGTTCAAAATGCTGATCGCGTTGAACAGGACGAACGGCCGGTCGGCCAATTGCGCCAGGGCCATGCGCTTCCGGCCGGCAAGCGGATCTGTAGCGGGCAGCACGATGACCAACTCGTCGCGTTCAATAATGTTGATCTGGACGGATGCCGTGTCGATCACAGGCAAGCGGATGAAGCCGACGTCGATCAACTGGTTGCCAAGGGCTTGGACGATATCGACGCTGGTCATTTCTTCCAATTCGAGCTGGACGTTCGGAAATGCCTTGCAAAAGTTCGGGACGACGCGCGGCAGTAGATCATGGGTCGCCGAGCCGATGATACCTAGTCTTAACCTTCCCCGCAGTCCCGAAGCGCCATCACGGACAACGCCCTTCAATTGGTCGGCCGCGATGATCGCCTCGCGTGCATAGGGCAGGGCTGCCTGCCCCGCGGGAGTCAGGGTCACGCCTCGTGGCTCCCGCAGGAACAGCGTCTGGCCTAATTCGCTTTCCAGCCTGCGGATCGCAACGGTAATCGGGGGCTGAGACACGTTCATGCGTTCGGCCGCCCGATGGAAATTCCGGGTCTCCGCCACGGCGATGAAATAACGAAGCTGGCGAAGATCCATGATATCGAAAACCTATCGGTGAGCGGAGATTCAATATTAGAGGAACGCGGACAACGGTACTACCGTTTTGGTCGTATAAAACCACTATGTAGACGCGTCTCCCGCGCCGACAGACAGGCATCATGGCAGAGGATATTCCAGTGACCGAAACGCCCTTCCTGCTCATCGAGAGAGATGGCCCCGTGGTTATCGCCACGCTGAACAGGCCCGACGTTCGAAACGCGATCGCCGAAACGGCGCACAGCGATGAGATAGCCGACTTTTGCGCGCAAATGACGCGCGACGGTTCGGTGCGCGCCATTGTTCTGACGGGCGCGGGGTCGGCCTTCTGCGCCGGCGGCAACGTAAAGCATATGCTTGAGAAAAAGGGCATGTTCGAAGGATCGCCACAGACGCTGCGCAACGCCTATCGCACCGGCATTCAGCGCATTCCGGCGGCGCTCTATGAACTGGAAGTGCCCGTCATCGCGGCCGTCAATGGACCGGCGATCGGCGCGGGCCTTGATCTTGCATGTATGTGCGATGTCCGCATCGCGTCGTCGTCCGCGCTGTTTGCCGAAAGCTTCGTGAAACTCGGGATCGTTCCGGGCGATGGTGGAGCATGGCTACTGCCCCGCATCATCGGGATGGCGCGCGCCACCTTGATGACGCTGACGGGCGACACGATCGACGCGGCCAAGGCGCTGGACTATGGGCTGGTCGGCGAAGTCGTTCCGCCGCAGGATGTGCTGCCGCGCGCATTGGCCGTTGCCGCGTCGATAGCCGCAAATCCGGGTCATGCCACCCGCCTCGCCAAGCGTTTGTTGCGCGAGGGGCAGGATATGAAATTGGCGCCGCTGTTGGAATTGTCCGCCGCCTATCAGGCGATTGCGCACCACACCTATGATCATGAAGAGGCCGTGGCCGCATTTCTGGAAAAACGGCCGCCTGCGTTTCAGGATCGGTAGGGTCACCTTGCAGTGGCGTGCTGCCATGCTCCAGGTTGAAGCGCTTTACTTTCTGAAGCACTGCATTACATATGTCATGATCTCCAGCGATGGGTGCATATGGACCTGCGCGGGAGATAAGGAGAGGCGCTGGACGAACCGATACATCGGTAAGACGCGATAGTATCGATCAGCTGGCGGATCAGGCACTGCAATAAGAACAAGGCGGTATCCATGGCGTTGCGTTCCATAAAGTCGGCAGAGCGAACGCTGGCGCTGTTCGAACTGTTTTCGGCGAAACAAAAGCCGCTAACGGTGGGGGAAATCGCACGGTTCCTGAACGTGCCACAACCCAGTATCACCATGCTGGTGCAGAATCTTGTCGCGCTGGGCTATCTGGATCAGGACCGCTATGCCCGGACCTATACGCCGACCATAAGGATTGCGCTGATCGGCAGTTGGATCCATCAGACCTATGTGCAGGATCGCCAGCTGGAATGGAGGCTGGATAATCTGTTCAACGCGGTGCAGGAAACGACATTCATCGGCATTCAGAACGGAGCGCATGTTCAGTACATCTTGTTCATCAAGGCCGAGACACCCCAACGGTTCGATGTCCAGGCACGCATGGCCCGCCCGCTTGCGACATCTGCTATAGGAAAGGCGCTGCTGAGCCTGAAGCCGGATGACATGGTGCGCAGTCTGGTCCACCGCGCAAATGACGAGGCCACGGACCCCCGAAACAAGGTGAGCCCGCATCAGATCGTCGCCGAAATGGTGGACGTGCGCAGGAATGGCTATGCTGAAACGAGCGGCGATGTGCAGGACGGGATCGCGGTGATCGCCATGCCGATTCAACCATTGCTCGGCCAATCACCGATCGCCGTTGCGGTCGGCGGCCAGATCGAACGTATGACCAGCAAGAAGGCGCTGATACTGCACGAGCTGAAGAAATTCTCCGCCGCATTGTCAGCGGACGAGGATTTTCGTCAAGCGTCTGAAATGGTCGCGTCGAGCCAAGAGGGGAACGATCCGGCGAAGTGACCTACGGAGGCGATCGCGACGCTTCCCTGCCGGTATTCGGCAAGGAGAGCATCGCACCGCGGCATCAGAGCCGTTCCACGATCGTGACATTGGCCATGCCGCCGCCTTCGCACATGGCCTGCAAGCCGTAGCGTTTGCCACGCGCAGCCAAAGCGTGGATGAGCGTCGCCATCAGCTTCGTGCCGCTCGCTCCCAGCGGATGGCCCAGGGCGATGGCCCCGCCGTTCACGTTCAGCCGCTCTGGATCGGCCTTGTGATGTTGCAGCCACGCCATCGGCACCGAAGCGAAGGCCTCGTTGATCTCGTACAGATCGATGTCGCCGATGCTCAACCCTGCACGCTTGAGGGCCTTTTCCGTCGCGAACAGCGGTTCCTCCAGCATAATCACCGGGTCGCCGCCGGTGATGGTCAGGTTCACGATCCGTGCGGAAGGAACCAGCCCATGCTCCTTCAGTGCGCGTTCGGACACGATCAGCGCGGCGCTGGAACCATCGCAAATCTGACTTGAAGTGGCCGCCGTTAACGCGCCTCCCGGCGCCAACGGTTGCAGGCTGGCCATCGATTGAAGCGTTGAGTCATATCGAATGCCTTCGTCGCGCACATGCATTTCGGTCGTGCCATCCGGCAGAGTGACTTCGATAGGAATGATTTCATCGTCGAATGCACCGGCTTGCGTCGCGGCGACGGCACGCCGATGGCTCTCCAACCCGAAGGCGTCCATCTGTTCGCGGGTGAAGCCCCATTTGGTGGCGATCATTTCCGCGCCCTCGAACTGGCTAAAGCGCGCGATGCCAAACTTGTCGAGAACCGCCGCCGTGCGTGGGTTCCCGGCTTCCGGGGGCAGGCTCAGGCCCAAGGCTGCGCGACTCATGCTTTCCACACCCGCCGCCACGACTACGTCCTGCGTTCCAGACATCACCGCCTGCGCGGCGAACTGGAGAGCCTGCTGTGACGATCCGCACTGGCGATCGATCGTGACAGCCGGCACGCTCAGCGGCAGGCGTGATTCCAATATTGCATGGCGGCCGATGTTCAGCGCCTGCTCGCCTGCCTGTGTCACGCAGCCCATGATGACATCCTCGATCGCCGATGGATCGATCTTCGTGCGATCGACCAGCGCGTCCAGCGTCGCCGCAGCCAGTAGCGCGGGGTGGACACCGGCCAGACGTCCGCGACGACGTCCGCCGGCGGTCCTGAATGCATCAACTATATAGGCGTCGGCCATATATCTCTCCTCTTTGACGTCACGCGTCGAATTTATCTGTCGGAATGCGGGGGCTCCCGCGCCGTGGCGCGGCCAAGTGACCCAGTGGCGTCCGGTCACATTCCGATTAGGTCCGCCTTGACCAGCGTGTTGCGCACCAGCCGCACGGTGGCGGCGTCAATCATCGCGCCGTCCACCTGCGCCGCGCCCAAGCCCTGCGCTTCCGCCTCCCGGTAAGCGGCTTCCAGCTTGCGGGCATGAGCAACTGCTTCCGGCGCCGGGGTGAAGGCATCGAGCGCCCAGTCGATCTGCGCGGGATGAATGGCCCATTTGCCGACCATTCCCAGCGAGCGCGCCTGGATCGCCTGTTCGCGATAGGCCAGTTCGTTGCGGAAATTGCCAAATGGTCCATCGACCGCATCGATCCCCACGGCGCGCGCCGCCATGGTCACGCGGAAACGCGCATAGTGGAAAATGTCGCCTGGATACGCGCCGCCTTCGCCGATGGCCCGCGTGTCGATCCCCTGGGACGCAGAATAGTCGCCCATGCCGAAGATCAGACATTCCATGCGATCCGTGCAGGCTGCGATTTCCTCGACGTTCTGCAAAGCCTCGACCTCTTCGATCAGCACTTCGATGCCGATGCTGCGCTCCAGCTTCAGCTTCTGTTCCAACTGGCTCAGCATATGGTGCAGGAACATCACGTCGCTGGCGTTGCGCGGCTTGGTGAGCATGATCGTGTCGATATTGCGGCCGGCCTTCTCAACCAGCGTGATGATGTCGTCGTGGCACCAGGGCGTCGTGACATCGTTGATGCGCACGCACCGCGTCTTGCGGCCCCAATCCAGGGTGTTCAACGCATTGGCGATCAGATCGCGTGCGCCGACCTTGGCCGACGGCGCGACCGCGTCTTCGAGGTCGCAAAACACATGGTCGGCGTTTGAGGCTGCGGCCTTGGCTAGCATCTTCTCGCTGCTGCCCGGTACGGACAGCTGCACACGGCGCAAGCGGGCGGGTCGGATATAAGTACTCAATGTTGGTCCCCACATTCGTTCTGACTGGTGAGACCAGGCAATTGAAGCAAGCCGGAGTCTGCACGTAACTCCGCAATGATACGGTGCCCGAACGCAATTTTCACCGTGCATTACGGCATCGGGGTAGAGACATTACAAGGGGAATATCACCGGAACTACTGCCCGCTTCGATCCTTCCGCACCGGCGGTTTCTTTATGAAGTTCCGACGACAATTCACATGTAATGACTGCCTGCCCGACATCCTCCCATATTGTCTTTACACGAATATGGGTGTCACTTTGGTCGACCTACGGTGGTTCCTGGGCAGAAGATATCATCTGCTGCCTTTGAAATCGCCATAAAGCAAAGCTCTGGTGCGGCCAGACCGACGCAGTCGGACGGTCTCCGCTCCAGAACATGGACAGGACCAGACATGAGCGAAATCCTCCTTGAAAAACGCGATGGCGGTGCCTTCGTGACGTTTAATCGTCCAGAAGCGCGCAATGCGCTCAACCCGGCCATGCTGCTGGACATGCGCCATTTTCTGGATGCGATCCGGGACGATACGGATGTGCGCTATCTCGTGCTTCAGGGAGAAGGCGGCCATTTTAGCGCGGGCGGCGATCTGGTCGTCTATGCTGAGACCCTACAATTGCCCTCGGCCGAACGACAGGCGTTCTTCGAGGCCCGCGTCGGCGGAAACGGCGCATGCTTTCTTAGTCTCGAAGCATTGACGATACCGGTCATTTCGCTGGTGCGCGGCGCGGCGGCGGGCGCGGGATTGAGTTTCCTGCTGGCGTCCGATTATGTCCTCGCGGCGCAGGATGCGGCCCTGATTTTCGCGCAGACACGCGTCGGTTTGCCGCTCGACCTGTCCTTGACATATTATCTGCCCCGCGTGGTCGGTGCCAAGAAGGCGCGGCAACTGGCCTTCACGGGCGCGATGCTGGACGCGGAGCAAGCGAAGGCGTTGGGCATCATCGACGAGGTTTACGCGGCTGACGATATTGGTCCCTCCTTGTCGGCGCTGGTCCGTTCGTTCGCCGCTACCGCGCCACTGGCTGCCGCGCGAACCAAGGCGCTGATCAACGGCAGCGGGAGCGTCAACCTGGCGCAGCAACTCGACCGCGAGGTCATGGCCATCGGCCAGTGCGTGACGGAGGCGGATTTCCGCGAAGGGGTCGAAGCATTTCTGGCCAAACGCCGCGCGGTTTTCACCGGACGGCGCGAGGCATGATCACGGCAAGTGGGCTACCCCTCAGCCCATTACGAAAGCGTTGAGCTTGTTCCCGTCGGGATCGCGGAAGTAGGCGGCATAAAACCCTTCGACACGTGGTCCCGGCGGGCCTTCGTTCGTCCCGCCATTGGCCAGTGCAATGTCGTAAATCCGCTGGACCTGCTCGGGATCTTTGGCCTGCAAACCGACCATCACGCCATTGCCGACCGTCGCTGGCTCCTTGTTGAAGGGCTTGGTGATGCTCAGCCCCGGCCACACGCCATCGATGCCCCATACGATGGCGGTTTCCATTTCGATCATGCGCGCGGCGCCAAGCTCGGACATCAGCTTGTCGTAAAAGGCCACGGCTCGCGGCAGGTCATTGGTTCCTAATGTAACGTAACCGATCATCGTTTCTGGCTCCTGGTTGATCGAACGAAAAACTTCTCAAAACATCTATCATAAAAATGCCCCTCCCGAAGCGCAGGCAACGGAAGGGGCTGATGAAGTGACGATCAGAATTTCAGCGTTGCTTCCGCCCCATAGGTGCGTGGTGGCGCGTACTGCCCGGTATCCTGACGGATAGCGGAGAAAAACAGATAACCGCTCTTATAGGCCTTATCGCCGATATTTTTGACGAAGGCTCTCAGAACATACCGGTCGTTCGGACTGGTGTAGGACAGGAACGCGTTCTGGAGACTGTACGCTTTCTGCTGTGATCCGGGCACCGGGAATTCGTTATAGTCGACTCGACCGCTGAACATGGACTCGCCGCGAAGGACGATCTTGCCGCCGTTGTTTAGCGGCATATCATACTCCACCCCGACATTGGCTGTGTAGGGCGGCGCGCGGTTGAGCCGGTTGCCCGACGCATCCGACAAACGATCGGCCTGTGACCGCGGATCAGAAGCGCCACAGGCGCCAATGAACAGCTTCTCGTTACAATTGAAGAACTCGGCATATTTTGCGGACTGGATGATTCCGGACGCGTCGAGGCGAAGATGATCCGCCAACTGCGCGGTAAGAGACGCTTCGACACCATATACCTTTGCTCGCGCCGCATTTTCCACAAGCAGCGATCCGGCATCGACGACCTTCTGCACCTGGAGGTCGTTGATGCGGTAGCTGTATCCGGCAATGTTGAAGCGGACGCGGTTGTCAAATAGCCTCGCCTTCAAGCCTACTTCAACGCCGCTGATCTTCTCCGGCTCGAACTCATCCATGCAGCTGGACGCCGCGAACCCGCCCGCTTTGAATCCTTTGGTATATTGCGCGTACAACATGGAACTGTCGGTTACGTCATACTGGACGCCGAGGCGGGGGGTCCAGCTATCCCATGACCGCGACGCGGGGGGGGCGGGGCAAACATCGACGCCGCTGAACAGAATGTTGGTCGCCGCCGACTTCTTGTCATGGTTGAATCTTATGCCCCCCTGCAAGCGGAGGCGGTCGGTCACGGAAAATGTGTGATCGGTGAAGGCGGAGTAGGATTCTCCCTTGATCGGGCCTTCAACCGAGAAAACGAAAAGCTGGTTGCCAAAAAACGCCAGATTGAAGGGCGAGTCGCCCCGGTGGTTAAACTTGTCGTTGTAGTAAAAGGCGCCGAATATCGATTTAAGCCGACCGTCAAACGACGACGCGTTGAGGTTGATTTCTTGGCTGAAGGTGTTGCTGCGGAAACGCGCATCGCTTTCGACGACCAACGTGGCGCTGGCGTCGCCATCAATTCGCAGATGATTGCGGAAACGCTGATATCCCGTGATCGACTTCAAGCTGACGTCGTCGGACAGCGGAATATCAATGGCACCAATGAGCTGGAGATATTTCGTATGATCCAGTGCCCTGTAATTGGAATAGACGTTGAACGGCTTGAAAGACTGCGGGTTCAGGGCCGCTTGGATAAAGGACTCCTGCGATGGACCGAAAGCAAGCGTGGTCGGCGTGCTTTCGCTATCCAGGTAGATGGCATCCAGTTCGATCTTGGCGCCGCCGGTCAGATCGATGTCGAGCGCAGCCCGCCCACCGGCAACCCGGCTGGTCTGCAAGCGCGATTGTGGCGCTCCTGCGAGAAGGTTCCGCGTGAACCCCTTATCGCGATTTTCAAAGACGCCCGATGCGAGCAGGCGAACATTGTCTGATAGCGGACCCGATACCCGGCCTTTGATGCCGCGCGTTTCGTAATTGCCCAAGCTGCCGGTCACTTCTCCTTGGAAGCTACTCGAGGGACGCTTCAGAACGTAATTGATGACGCCAGCGGTTGCATTGCGACCATATAGCGTGCCTTGCGGTCCCGATAGGACTTCCACACGCTCCAGATCTACCAAAGCAGAATCGATAGTACGCGACCGTGGCTGGTAGACGCCGTTGATATGCGTTGCAACCGATGGATCCTCGGCGCCGGATGTGACTCCGGTGCTGATCCCACGCAGCGAAATCAGCGTTGCGCCGAACGTCTCGCCGACCACAAGTCCAGGAACCTGCGATTGCAGTGCGGCCACGTCATTGACCTGTCGCGTTTCAAGCGCTTCCGAATTGAGCGCCGTAATGGTCGCGGGAACCTTCTGAATACTCTCCGAACGTTTCTGCGCAGTCACCACGATTTCGGGGACACCAGAAGAACTTGATATATCTGCAGTATCGGTTTGCTGCGAATAGGCAATGTTGGGGATGACCATCGCTACCGCAATGGAACCGAAGGTCGTGGAAATCTTGTGTCTCAAATCGCTCTCCTTCAAAATACTGCTGATTCAACCATTGTTATTGTTGATTTAATACAGCAATATTCTGTGCGTTGCATACTCGTCGTCGCTAATAGCGTCGCGTGGGGAGGGCGGACAAGATGTGCGCGGAGGTATTACATTTGTACTTGTTGGCAGGCCGCCGTGACGCGCGGTGGCAAGATCGCTTAGCAGCAAACTGCTGACTACGCTCACCGATGGCGAACTTCGCGTTCTGGTTTATGTTGGACGCTTGTTCTTGGCTTCTCGCCGCCAAAGAGCTCCGGGCGCACATGCGCCCGGAGTTCGATACCATGTCTACAGGTCGAACCTTAGACCCGCAGTGATACGACGCCCCAGGACGTCGAAGCCGTTAGGCGACGGGAAGCCGAGGCCAACGCCCGCCTCATAGCCGGTGATCGGCGGCTTTTTGTCGAACAGGTTTTCAACCGTGAAAAACGGCACCACATTCGCTTTACCGACGTTCAACCGATAGGATAGCGAGAGGTCGCTATAGGTGAACGCCGGAATGTCCTTCCGCTGGTCGAAATTTACCCGACGATCGCTCGGCTGCTGTTTGGACTGCCAGCGTTGCGTCCACGTCAGGTTGAACCGATCCGCCGAATAGTTGAGCAGCAGATTTACCCGCACCTTTGACAAGCCGGCGACGCCGGCCTGTTCCGTGGCAGGGACCACTGAGACGGTCCGGGTCTGCAGAACGGGCTGGTAGGTACCCAGCGCGCGGATTGCCAATTCGCCCGGCGCATTGGAGAATGGGCTAGGGACTTCGAGGCGATAGTTGACTTCAACGTCCACACCACGCGTCCGCTGGCTTGCAGCATTTACGCGCTGCGTGATCAGCTGGATCGGATAGTTGGCGATCGTGCGGTCGCTGAACGGCAACGGTCGGACAAAGTTAGCGCAATATGGCGACGTCCCGTTCGAAACTTCGCACTCACGCTGAAATCCAAGGGCGGGTCCTGCATCCGTGATGGCATTTGCGATCCTGATGTCGAAGAAGTCTACCGCGATGCTGAAGCGCGGAAGCCAGCTGGGCTGGTAGATCGCCCCAAGGGTCAGGGTCTTTGCGATTTCCGGCACCAGATTGGGGTTACCACGCGTCGAGTTCGGAACACCGCCGGTCTGGCCGGTATGAAGATCGTCGAATACCGCGAAGTTGGTCGCTGTCGGCTGGAACAAATCGATCAGCGTGGGCGCTCGAATATCCTTTGAATATGTTCCACGTACCCGCAGATCCTGGAAAGGAACCCACGATCCGCCGACCTTCCAGCTGGTGACGGTGCCGCTGGTCGAATAGTCGGTGTAGCGGCCTGCCAAGTTCAGCTCTAGCGATTTGAAGAACGGCGTATCCTTGAGCAGCGGGATTAGCAGTTCGCCGCCAAATTCCTTCACGTTCTGACTCGCCTTAACGCTGGCGGTGATGTTGCTGTTGTAGTTCAGGCCGTAAAGATGCGGACAGTTGTTGCTTGCACGAAGCCCGGTGCAATTGATCGTGCCCACGACGCTTTCATTCTTAAGCGAAAGCTCACGATATTCGCCATTGACGGAAACCTGAACCTCGCCGGCCGGAAGCGAAAAGGGTGAGCCGGTAAACTGGAGGCTGATGTCGTGCATCGCGTTGGTAAGTGTGAAGTAGGTGTCGTCGGTAATGTAATCGAACGCCGCCAAGCTTGCCGCAGTCGGTCCGAACGGGTTGAACGGAACACAACCGGGGAAACGGCTCGCCGCTGCAGTCAGTGAGACCTGACATACGATGTTCCCGCTGGCCGGATCGACAACGGCGTCGAGCGCCGCTGCCGTCGTGTCTGCCCGGACATTATTGATCGAATATACCTTCTGCGAGGTGCGGCCGTAGCTGTAATCAAGCTTCCACTTCACTTTGTTTTCGAACAATTCGCCTTCAAGCCCGGTCTTTACGAACAGCGCCTTGACGGTCGCGTCGCGAACTTCCTGACGGCCCTCGCCGGTGAATAGGCTGCTCAGTGTGATCGACTGGACATTGTTCGCCGTCATGATGGATTGAATCGAGGCGGGAATGAACGGATTGCCACTCTTCACGTTTGCGCCAGGGAAGAAAAACAGGATCGAATAAGGGTAGTTGGTGTGCGTGCGATTGTATGAGCCCTGCGCATAGAAACGCACGTTATCGGACAGGTCGTAATCGAAGCGCCCAAAACCGCTGATCCGCTCCAGCGGGGCGGCCAGCCCGGCAGCGTCAAGCACGCCGCCGTCGCCACCGCTCGCCGTGCCGCTGTTGACGACACCATAATTGAACGGTCGAGGCACCCCGTTGGTCGGGAAGAAAATGTCCGTCAGACCTGGCACATTGACACTGGCAAACGGATTAATCGGGTTAGGCACGGAGATACGTCCCCCCGGCACAATGTCGATCTGACGTGCGTTATAAATGATTCGAAACGGGTCCGTCGCTGTGCCAGCGCCGACCCGCTTTGGCGACAGGTCTGGTCCCGGCCGCTTGTTGAAACCTGCGCGATCGACGCCGTTCGAGTCGAAATATTCGAAGCTGCCCAGTATGTGCCCACGACCGCCAAGAATATCGGCGCCTCCGGCAAGACTGGCGCGCCAGTTGCCATTGTCGCCATAACGGGTCTCGCCCGCCTGTACCGTGCCCTTTAGCCCGGTGTACTTCTTGTCCAGGATGAAGTTGATCACGCCCGATACCGCGTCCGAACCGTAAACGGCGGACGCGCCGCCGGTGACGATTTCCACACTGCGAATTAATGGCTGCGGGATCAGATTGATATCGACCGCGCCGCTTTGCGCCGTTGGAGGCAGGCGATTGCCGTCCAGCAGAATGAGGTTTCGCTCGACCCCGAATTGACGCAGATTGAGATACGCGCCGGTCGAGTTGGAACTTGCTGTGCCTAAATTGCGCGACGAATCCGAAGCCGCGAACGCCGGCAGGCTGTTCAACGCGTCTGAAATCGAGGTCGGCTTCGTCTCCAACAGCTGTTGAGTCGGCAGAACGGTGACCGGCGTCGCCGCTGCGTTACCATTGGTGACCAAGCGCGACCCGGTGACTACAATGTCTTCCAACGATGCTTCCGGCGCCGCATCCTGCGCGTATGCAGCCGGCGCCAGTGCGATCGCACATGCCGAATTCAGCAATAATTTCGCTACCACCTTCATGACTTCCCTCCCTAAATAATGGAGCCGTTCAAATAAAGACGGCTTATTGTTATAGTAGTATTACCGATAGTTCATTGTAATATTTGTTATTATCTATGATGATATGTGGATTCAGTAAAATTACTTGAAACTTAAATTTTGATCGACATTATCGTAGGATTTCATTTCGCGATTTTCGTCGCTCTCTCAAAGAACCGATCCCCTCGTCGATTATGCCAAATGGGAATTCGATTTCCTCAGCAATCAAGTCGTCGAAATTCTTGGCCAGAAGCCACGCATGGATTTTAGGCCCCATTTCGCCAGTTAAGATACCCCCATCAGCGCGCGGTGGCAGATCATAGCTAATGTAATATTGGGGAGAGCTCGCTCTAAACGTGAAGTCATCACACTTGTGCTGACAGGTCGTCACCTTTCACAGGCGAAGAGACAGCACGGACGGCGTGCAAGGCGATGCCAGCACAAAACCCGACAGCAGCTTATGCAGCGTTCCGCTCGCGACTGGCACATGGGGACCCGCTTCAGGCGCGCCGCTGGAATATTCGATCTTTACGCGAACAGCGATCAGCGCCTCGTCGGCATTCTTCGACGAGGCGCAGTTCAACTTTAACGTTCGGGGTTGGTAAGCGCCTGGTAGGTCAGGGTACGCGCAGAGTCCTTGAGCGAAGCATCGTTCATGTCACCAAACAACTGCGTCATCATGATGAAAGTGACATCGTTGGTAGGATCGTACCACCACCATGTCGTGGTAGCGCCACCCCACACCATCGTTCCCTTGCCTTCCAGCAGGCCTGACCGGAGCGGGTCCATCGACAGGGCAACATTCATGCCGAAGCCGGTGTTCTTGTCTAGACGGAAGAAGCCGATGCCGAGTTGACCATTCGAGTTTACGTACACGCCTTCGGGTAACAGGTTAGTACCCATCAGCTCAATTGCCGCTGGCGACAGGATGCGCACGCCGTCCAGTTCGCCCTTGTTGGCGAGCATCTGGGCGAACCGCGCATAGTCCATCGCCGTTGAATATAGCCCACCGCCACCCGATTCGAACTGGGGCGGGACGGTGGGGTCACCAGCGCCGAAGCGAGCGGCGGCCGGAGTCAGCGACTTCTTCTCATAGTTCAGCTGATAGACGGTGGCGAGGCGGCTCGCCTTGTCCTTAGGCACGAAGAAACCGGTGTCGTTCATCTTGAGCGGCTTGAATATCCGCGCTTCCAAAAACTGACCGAGCGTCATGCCCGTCATGCGCTCGATGATGACACCTTGGATTTCGGGGCCTGGCGAATATGTCCATGACGTACCGGGCTGAAATGCTAAAGGCACACCGGCGACACGATTGATAAAATCCTGCGAACCGTTCACTTCGAATACCCGCGACTGGCTAGCCAGCTTGTCGCCAACGGTCGGACCATAGCCGTAGCTGAAACCGCCGGTATGCGTCATCAGTTCTCGGATCGTAGGCTCGTGCTTTGCATCCTCCAGAACCGGCTTTCCGTTCGGATCCAGCTTGGTGACGACCCTCAGATTCTTAAATTCCGGGATGTACTTGGACACGGGATCGTCCAGCTGCCAGCGCCCCTCCTCGAACAGGATCAGCATGGCCACCGCCGCGACTGGCTTCGTCATGGAGGCGAGGCGGAAAATCGCATCCTTTGTCATCGGCGTTCGCGCTTCGATATTTTTGTAACCGTGCGATTTGTAGCTGACGATTTTACCGTGGCGCGCCAGCAGCGTCGTAATCCCGGCAGCGCGGTTCTGCTCGACAGCCGCGCTCATGAATGCATCGAGACGCTTAAGCCGCATGGAATCAAAGCCCACCGTCTCGGGCGTGACCGTCTGCGAAAGGTTTCGGGTGCCGCCAGACTGCGTCGGCTTGTTCGCTTGTTGAGCGCAAGCGATGCTCGCGGGCATGATCGATAACGCCGAGGCGAGCATTGCAACGCCAAAACGGATATTGCGGGTAATTCCCTTCATATGGTCCTCTTCTCTTTTATATGCGGGACCGACAGAATGCCCGCCCGCAGCTTATCCGGCTCACTCGATGGCGGCCTTTTAGACATGATTACGATGGCGCGTTGCCCCGTCCCCGATTGACCTTAGAAAAACAAGCACATGACGGTTAGACGCCGCGACTTATTGCCTCGGCCAACTGTAATCCGCCGCTTGTTTGTAACATCCTAAAGAGGTGGCAGCTATTTTCTACGCTGTACTTTGAGTCGACAACGTAATTGACCACTTCAATGCATGTATAATATCTATCCTTAAAATATACGGTTCGCGTCAACCCATACGAGATCTTCAAGCCTTCTTGAAATGCTAGAGATTGCGCGCAGCGGCGAAGGACGGTGCCGCCCGCATACGGTGCCAAGGTTGCCGGTATCGCCTGTCAACTGTTCGAATAGTTTGCGCTGCTTTGTTCGACGGGATCGACCGTCGGCATGGCTGCGCGACGCTGATTGATGACATCGCGTCGCGACCCATGCGCTTGCCACTGCAAATAACCAGAGGCACCATGCGTGTCAGATGCGGTCGCGTCCTCATGCATTCAGCGGCCGGGCACGCCGCCGGTAAAGCCAACTAATACACAACCCGATCACAATTCCGACTGCGATCACCAGGAAAGTGTTGCGAACGCCCAACATCACGGGAAGCGGCGCTGCTAGCGTGGGGCCAATCGCAATCCCAAGATACAGCGAGGTAAAAACCAGCCCCATCGAATTGGTTAGTAGCGCAGGCGGGGTCTTCTCCATCGCCCAGGTAAAGAGCGATGCCTGCGCGATCGCGGATCCCGAGCCGTACAGAATACCGCTGAGGATGAACACGGGCAGGGTCCAGGCAACAGCACCGAGTCCGATCCCAGCCGCTGTTACAAGAAAGCCGGTGGCGTTGACTACCGTCGGCCGGATGTGGACGAACCAACGCCCATAACTGAAGGATGCGAGCGAAGACGAAATCCCCACAACAGCGAAGATGACGCCAACGATCTGCGGGGAGCCGAACGGCAGGCTACCGATCAAAAGTGCCAGCTGTATGAAGAAGATGCCGACTAGAAACTGTAGGACGAAGGCCGTCGCATAGACGGCGAAGACAGATCTCAACTGGACAAGCCTGAAAGGGTCTCGCTCCACGACACCTGCTGGCTCGATCTCCTCCATGCACAAGACTGGCAACAGGAAGAAGCCGGTGATCAGGAAGTGGAGCAGGAATGGCGCGCGCCAGCCGAACGAAGCCGCCACGAACCCGGAAATCAGGATGAAGATCACGCCGCACCCTGCGCCGCATGCCAGCATCCAGCCAGCGAGCCGCGTACGATGAACATCGTCGAATTTCAAAGCGACATAGCCCATGCAGCAAGTGATGAGGCTACCAACAGCAAAGCCAAGACCGAACCTTGTGACCAGCAAAATCCAAGCATCGTCGATGACCGCGCCCGCCGAGCCAAGCAGGCCATACAGGATCAGGTTACCCAGCAGCATCTTGCGATAGCCCCACCACCGGACGGGAACGGGGGTCAGCAGACCGGCGAGCATAACACCGAAATACGGCAGCGAACTCGCCAGTTGCGCCACGATGATTCCGCGTTCGCCTCCGCCGAAATGCGCCGCCACTTCTACCATGATTGGGGGCAGCGCGTCGTAGATCAGCGAAAGGGAGGCATGTCCGCAAAAAATGGCCAAAAGACCGATACGAGCATACCGGCTGCCCACAAGCGGGAAAGCGCTCATTGCTCAGACGTCCAGCAAATAAAAGGCGCGCGACGCGACCTGTCGGCTTGCCCTTTTTCGTCGATACACTTCTCTGGATGATCCACAGATCCCATATCCTCGCCCTATTTAAGTATGAAGTGACGCGCTTGCTGAACGGCTTAATCTTCGTATCTGGCGTCGTGGTTTATTCCCGCCTTGCTCGGCAATTCGGCGCGCTGCAGCCATCGATCAGGGTTGTAAACGGGTACCACGACTAACCGGGGATTACGCGGATACGAGTCGGAACTTGCCCGTTCCGAACTCAATATTGTCGCTTCCCGCTGTAACTGCCCCCGCCTATCCAATTCCTTTCTGGTATATTGCGCAATAACCCGCAGCCCTGTTGGACTGACCACCCTACCGCCACCATCGCGCATAATTGCGGCGTAGCAATGGGATAAGCGACGTTCAGCCGCGCGGCGCAGCGTTACTGCATTTGTAATGGTCGCGCTGAGTTGTTAAACTAGGAAGCGGCTGCAATTGTCTTGGGGCCAAGGCCCCTCGATGTGAGAGTTGCGATGCCTTTCAGGCTCGGCGAGGAGACTGGTTCGAGCAAGCCTTGGTGACTGACGACGAGCAGATGGCGCGGCTCGAGTGGTTCTTTTCGCACAGCAATGCCGTGCACGGCCCGATGGCGGCTGCATCGCGCGATCCGCTCTACGGTCCAGTCGACGAATCGACGATGAGACGAGGGCATATGCTCCGGGATCATTGTGCGGCGACCATTGCCCGATCCGCGCATGTGCGCGGCGATCCTCTCCCCCTTGTGGAACAGCTCGATGGTCGCAGCAGTGAGGGTGAAGCAACTCCAAGAACTTGATGACGCATCGGCAATGATTTAGCGCTTCCCGACGGTTCCTGAATCTCGCCGAACCGTTGATCATAGAAAGGCTTGTAAGTCTGCGACAAAACTTTCGAAGCGATCATGATGCACCCAGTGCCCCGCACGATCATAGCTGGTAACGGTCGCCTGTTTGAAAAAGTCGGCCCGGCCGTCTTTGCCAGGATGACGCGCCCAACTGTCTGCGCCGTGGACAAGCCATACCGGGCAGTCGACGTTGTGCCAAAGCTCATGAAGTTCGTCGTCTGTTATGCTCATCGGCAGTCTCGCGCGCACGTAGTTGTCGAACTTCCAGCTGAAGGTGCCATCTTCATTGCGGCTAACACCATGAATGGTGAGATGCTTTGCCCGGGCAGCTGATAAATGAGGGTTAGCGGCGTGCATGCGGGCATAAGCCTGTTCGAGCTTCGCATATCGCTTGGGTGTTCTGGCGCTAAGCGCGCGCCGTTCGTCAATCCACGTCCGCCAGCGATCCGCTATTGGTTCTTCGGACTTATGGTCGAGGGGCGAGATACCCAGTCCCTCGATTACCGCCAATTTCCTGACTCGCTCAGGATGAATGCCAGCATAGCGTAGGGCAATCGCGCCACCAAGAGAGTGGGCCGCGATCGACACGGGGCCATCGCTACTTTGCTGAATAAGCTGTGCCAAGTCGGCAACGTAGAAGGGCATTGAGTAACTGCCATCAGGCGACCAGGCACTGTCTCCATGGCCACGCAGATCGGGGCAGATAACATGCCAATCCTGGCGAAGCGCTTGTGCTACCCAGTCCCAGTTGCGGGCATGGTCCTGCCCGCCGTGAATCAGGAAAAGTAAGGGTGCATTATGATTGCCCCAGTCGAGATAATTCAACGCAAGCCGCTGTGACATAAAGCGGTGCGAGGTAGGGCCGAGATCCTCCAACTATTTTCCTCCAAGTGCGTGAATGACCGTTGCCATAGGGAACACAGGCCCGAAGCATTTGCGCCGAATTGCTTACGCGCCAATTGAGTCTGGCCGTCGCCTTCTGACGCGCCAGCATCTTCAATATGCAACAGCGTATTTATATTGCCATAGCGATTGAGATCTCAGCTTCCTACCTCACCATCATCCTTCAGGAAAGAGAAGGCTCGGAATGTAGATTCCCGAGCCTTCCGTTCACGAAAGGGCCCGACTTACGCTTGCGATGGTGCGGCGATAGCTGGCCTGTTCCGCAGCGCTGACGAAACCCTGCTGCCTTGCGACCTTATGCGCGCTGGCGGCTACGCTGGCGAGCCGGCAACGCAGCACCGATGCGCGCGCGCGGGTGATGCGTCCAGCTTTCGCACACCTTGGAATTTACTGGAAAGAGCCGTGATCCTGGCGTCGAATGGCGTCCTGGTCTTAGCGGCCAATGCCAATTCTGTGCTTGATAGGCATGGCTTCCAGTCCGTTCTCCTTGAGCAGCAGGACCGCCGCTTCCGCCGGCGTCATGTTGCCTTTGATGGCGCGACTCTTCAGCTGTCGATTTTGGCGTCGATTGAAATCGGGCCGTGGACTTGCTTCGATAGATTCGCGATTGCCGCCCTCATGGGTTGGGAACCGATGTCGACGCGCCGTGATCTCTTCTGGCAGTGATTGGGGAACACGATCGCCTTCACCGAACCCGTCAAGCCCGACTGACTGCATCAAACGTTCCAGCAGGCTCGTAGCCGAAGGTCGCCCGGAACGGCGGCTCGCTTATAAACCATGCCATACGAACCGTGCTGTGGGCGCGGGTTCAGACCGAGTGGCGTACCTGAATGAGGCCTTCGCCCGCCCTGAGCTATGGTGTCGGGACCTCGTCGATCTTGAGGACCTCATTGCCGCCGGTTTGTGGAAGCGGATAGCGCGCACCACGAGAATGTTCCTTTCCAATCGGCAGCCTGGATGGACGCTGGCGTGCAAACTGATAAAATGAGGAAAGTCAGAAAGGCGAGTCGAATCTCACCGGGACATCTTGCTCCTCACCGAGGCTGCGGAGCAATTCTGCGCTCCGCAACGTCCGGCGTTCGTCACAGGGTGACGACAATCTTACCAATCTGCTCGTTGGATTCGAGGAAGCGCGTCGCTTCCTGGATTTCGTCGAACAGGAACGTCCGAGACACCAGCGGATCGAGCTTGCCGCTCTCCAGACCCTCGGTGATGAAGGCCTTGGCGCGCGCGAGCGCGGCGTCATCGCTGACGATCTCGGTGTAGAGATAACCCTTGAGGGTCAGGCTCTTGCCCAGCACAGCGAACTGCGGGAACGGACCCTCGTCGGGGCTGAGGGCACCATATTCAAGCAGAATGCCGCCCACCGCCATGACTTCTGCGAACTGGGCGATCGCAGGCCCACCGATCGGATCGAACACCACGCGGGCACCCTTGCCGCCGGTGATCTCGTTCACGCGCGCCGCCAGGTCATCTTCGGCGGTGGCGATCACATGATGCGCACCGGCATCGATCAGCGCCTGCGCCTTGGCGTTCGTGCGGGTGGTCGCGATCACGGTCGCGCCGACGCTCCGACCCATCTGGATCGCGGCGATGCCAACGCTGCTCGACGCGGCCGACACGATGAGGAAATCGTCGGCGGTGAGCTTCGCCTGATCGATCAGTGCGCCCCATGCCGTGACATACTTCATCCAGGATGCGGCTGCCTTCTCGAACGAAAGGGCGGCCGGATGCTTCACGACGTAGCGCGCCGGAATGTTGATGACTTCGCCATAGGTGAACCAGCGCGACATATCGAGCGTCGGAATGACGCTGACGGCATCGCCTTCGGCAAAACCGGACACATCGCTGCCGGTCGTCTTGACGGTCCCCGCGGCCTCGTAGCCGAGGTGCGACGGAAAGTTCGCCTCCTGTAAGTAGGCACCGTTGCGGAACATCACTTCCGCGCGGTTCAGGCCGATCGCTCGAACGGCGATCTGCACCTCATCGGCGGCAGGTGCGGGAACCTCGATGTCATCGATGCGCAGCACATCTGCGGGGCCGTATTCGTGGAAACGTACAACACGGGTCATAAGTCTTTCCTTCGTGAGAGTGCCGGTCAGCCGGCATGGAACAGGGGGAGGACGTGTTCGCCGAGTTCGTCCATCATCTCAGAGGCTGGGCGCCGGGCCATCTTCAGGTTGAGCGCGACATGGCTCACCCCAAGGTCACGCTGGCGCTTCCACAGCTCGATCAGCGCCTTGCGACCGATAGACAGGCCGCGCGTCTGGCGGAGTGGCGCGTCCAGATTGCGGTCGAGATCAAAGAAGGTGCCATAGCCGTAGGGCTTGAACTGCCCGCCCGGTATCGCGGCCCGCCACTGAGCAACCACATTACCCAGCCGATTGAAATCGCTTTGATGCCAGATCCAGCCGTCGCTATTCTTAGCAAGCCATTCGACGCTCTGACCAGCTCGGCCGACCGTGATGATCGGCAGGCGGTCGCCGATTGGCTTCGGCATCATATCCAGCGAGCCATCGAGCGCGCCGAAGTGCGTAGAGCGATGCTGTGGAAAGTCTTGCTCGGTAACAGCCCGGATCATCGCATAGGCGTCACGGAAGCGATCGGCCCGGCTGTCGAAGTCCATGCCGAAGGCGGGATATTCGACCGGACGATCACCGGTGGACAGGCCGAGGATAAAGCGGTTGCCGGTCAGGTGGCTAAGTGTGGTGGCCTGCTTAGCGATGGCGAGTGGATCGCGCAGCGGCATGACGATCCCGGCGGTGCCGATGGCGATCCGCGTCGTCACGGCAGCCAGAAAGCCGGCATATGCGATGGGATCGAAGACCTGGCCGAGATCACCAAACGATGGATCGTAAAACGGCACGTCGCGCAGCCAGATCGCGGAGAAGCCAGCCTCATCAGCTGTACGGGCGAGCGCCAAATGATCGCGCATCGATGGTGCGGGCTGGTTAGGATAGCTCTCGAGCGGCGCGATGAAGCCGAACGTGAGCTTGCTTGGTTGAAATACGCGCGAGTAGCCAGCATGGGCCTGAAATCCTTGGGTCTCCAGCCTCTCTCGCCTGTCCGCCTTCATGACAACCATGCTCGCCATCCTTCATAAAGCGGCCGTGCCGCTTTGATGAGAATGAGATAGGCGCGTCTCCTGCTAGGTATAAGCCATCAATTTAGAACTTGATTGTTAGCAATATGGACAACAAATTTGCATAATGGATTTTCCCCAGCAACTCAGCATTTTCGTAGCCGTCGCCGATAACGGCAGCTTCTCCCGTGCCGCGGAAGGGCTTCGAATGCCGCGGCCTAGTGTCACCAACGCGATCAACGCATTGGAAGCGGCGCTCGGCGCGCGTCTGCTTCAGCGCACGACGCGGCGGACCAGCCTGACTGCCGAGGGGGAGCGCCTTTATGATCGGGCAACCCGCCTGCTGACCGACATATCCGAGACCCGGAACCTGTTCGGTGCCAGCTCCGTCGCGCCGCGAGGCCGGTTGCGCGTCGACATCCCGGTCGCGCTTGCCCGGCCCCTCATCATCCATCGTATCGCGGAGTTCAGGGCGCTCTACCCGGAGGTTGATGTCATCCTAGGCGTCAGCGATCAGCCCGTTGATCTGCTGGCAGATGGCGTCGACTGCGTACTGCGGATTGGCGAGCTTGCACCCACCAGCATGATCGCGCGCAAGCTGGCGACGATGACGATAGTCGTGTGCGGATCGCCGGACTATTTGGAGGCGCACGGCACGCCGGGGACAGTCGAGGATCTTCGACAGCACCAAGCGGTGAACTACTTTTCGGGTCGCGGCTATCGTCCGATCGCCTGGTCGATGCCTGAAGACGCCGGCATTCCGCAATTCAACCTGCGCAGTGGGATTATGGTCAATGACACCGAAGCGTTCGTCGCCTGTGCGCTAAACGGGTTGGGCCTGATCCAGGTGCCCGGGCTGGTCGTTGCCGAGCATCTCGCGAGCGGCAAGCTCGTGGAGGTCGTGCGGGCCATGCGAACGATCCTGTGGCCGCTCTCGATCATGTACCCCAATCGACAGCACCTGGCGCCGCAGGTGCGGGTATTCATCGACTGGGTGGCGGAGATAGTGGCATCGTCCACTGACGAATGGCTTCGTCCGGTCGGCGGCAAGGCATACACGCGAGCTGCTGCGCGAGGCGGGCCTGACGGAAGACGAGATCGACGCAGTCGAGATCTGAAGGATCCGTAACCCCTCCTCGTTTCGCGAACCTGCCGTCAACGCGGCCTGACCCCATTCGGTCCGTGCCGGCATGCACTAGCCTCTTTCGATTGAACGCTGGTTCTGGATTGATTTATCGGCCGTGCGCGTCGTCCGAACGGTAGAGGTCGCGATCCAAAGTGACGGCCCGGTTCAAGCCAGGCCGTCGATCAACCCATTAGCTTCTTCCAATATCGCGCTGCGAGTGGATGGTCTCGGGAGATTTCGACAGGCCAGCAAGGTGATGGCACCGCACCTAGCCCGCTATTTGCTCGGGCGACCACGCCGCTGCCAACCGGTCGACAATATAGGCTGCCAGCCGCGGATCCCGGGCGACTTTGGCACCGCGCACCCGGCGGGCAGCCGCCTTGCCGTGGGCCATGGTGGGGAAATAGCAACGAAATGGCGGATGCACGTCATGATGGCGGTTACGGCGGATGCTCTCGGTAGATCGTAGAGGGATGGCGATGCAGATGAGTTCGATCTCGCTTACAGACCGGCCAGCTTCCCAGCTGAAAGACAGCGCGGCAATCTTCAAGCCGCAGATGTCGATAGGATTCCATTACTCGAACACCTTCCTGCAAAAGGGGTAAACCCCATAAGTCTAGGAAATTTGCACTTCGATATAAAATCCACCGCTTACAGTCTCTAAGTACGATAATAAGAGGTATGTCAAAATGATGCGCTTCGCAGTTCATCGCGAATGGGCATGCTGATGTTTCATTACGCGTGTACAGATTTGCCGAGCGCACGAGGTTATACGTGGTTGTCACTCAAGCCTCACGTCGTCACTAGCCTCCGGCAACGGGCACGAAGCGGTCTCAAGACGTGCACGGGAGACAACCTCGTCTCCCGTGCACGCTATCATTACTTCCGGTTGATCCGATCGGGTCGGTTGATCCGGAGCAAGCGTCCGGTTACGGGATCACGCTCCTCATGGAGCCAGGCGCGGCTGGTCATGGCGAACTCGAGAAACTGGCTGAGTGCATCGGCCTGATCGTCATGACGGCCAGGGAATGCTCGCAGTTCATTCACGAAGGCGTCAAGCCAGGGCGCTTCATTGGGCAACACGCACACACCTGCTTCCAGTTGCCCGGTCTGCCCCATCATCCGTGCTTCCTTGCAGGCCCACGGCTGCATCATCCGCGGCAGGAAGGCGCTGCGGCCATTAGCGCGCCGTTCGGAATGGAAGTCCTGCCAGAGCGATATGCCACTGCCGGCTTGCTCGATCACGACGTGGTCAGGACGCCATAGTCGGTTCTGCCGTAGGACAGCGCGGCGCAGATCGGGATAGCCAAGCCGGTCGCGTAAGACGTCGAGCAGATACCAGCGCCCCTGATGCCAGCCCATGGTGAGACAGACGCTGTAGTCACTGGTGGGCGAGTCCGACAAGGCCGTGTCCCAACTCTGGATGACCGTCTGGCACTCCTCGCGAGCGGGAAGCGCATCGACCCGGCCGAACCATTCGATCCGGACGATATTGCCTTCGGGCACCACGGGGTTCTGCTGATACTGCGCGGCATAAGCCTGTGGACCCATCTCCCGACGAATGCGGGCGAGATCGCTCGCATCCTCACGACCGGGGTTAAGCAGGTCGCCAACACGGCGGTGGTGAACGAGGCCCGCACCAATGGGAATACGCTCGTCACGCTCTGCGGTGGCCGGCAGGATCAGCGTCTCATAGCCTTTCTCGATCAGATAGGCGGGCAGATCATCTTCATGCAGCCGCTGCTGGATTGAGACGATCGCACCCAATCGCTTGCTGTTGAGACGACTGACCAGCGTATTGTCGAACCAGCGCCTGACATTCTCGCGTGCCGTAGCGCTGAACGCTTCGTCCGCCATCATCAAGTCGTCGACGATGATGAGATCAGCGCCATGCCCTGTCACCGATCCACCAAGCGAGACGGCTTTGCGCGATCCGCCGGCCGTCGTAATGGTCTCAAGCTGGCGATTGCCGCCATCCTTGATCCGGGTGGCGGGAAAGAGCCTGCGATACCATTCGCTATCCATAACCGTGCGGCACCCGTCGGCATGTTTGCGCGCCAAGTCCTGGCTATAGGTTGCGACCATGATCTTCATCGCTGGCTTGTGCCCCAACATCCAGGCGGTAAAGGCGACTGCGGTTGTGATCGACTTGAGATGGCGCGGGGGCACCGCGATCATATAGCGGGTCTTCTCGCCACGCCCGACTGCCTCCAGGCCATTGCACATAGCCTGCAAATACCAGACGGCGTCGAGCGGCGGCTCTCCAGGGTGCAGGGTTTCAAATACCTTCATCAGAAAGGCGAGGAGGTGCGTGCGACGGGCTGCGGCCAGCAGATTGCGTTCGAAGGTCATGACGCCAGTCCTTTATCCAGATCAGCGGCCATCATCTGGCGCAAGGCATCGAGCGTTGCTGCGTCAGTGGCAGTGAGCGGTTCGGCCTCAGCCCTTATTGCCTCGTCAAGCTCATCCACCTTGTCCGGCATTGCCGCGGCAAAGCGGACAAGAAGCTTTTCAATGGCGCGCAAGTCACCCTTTGACGCAGCTTCCATAGCCTTCATGACCAGTGCCTCGGCGCGACTGACCTTCTTGTCACGGCCGCCGCTCCGGATGGTGACGGCTTGCGTCATCTGCTCTCGCACAATGACGTTCAGGGTCTTTATCCGCTTGGCGCGTCCGTTGGGATTGCCCGACTGTCCCTTGGCAAAGCGGCTGTGCACCGGTGGCTTGCCATAGCCGATCTCGTAGCTCGATTGTGCGGTGGCTTGAGTGAGCTCAGCAGTGGGCAGGCCGATAGGGTTCAGCGGCATAGCTTCGGGAGTGGGTTTCGCATCGCTCTGATGAACAGGCACGACCCGGGTGCGGGGCCGAGGATTGATGACGGGTTGGGGAACGATAGAGGTATCGGACAGGATAGTCATGGTGGTATTCTTTCGGTGAGAAGATGTGAGGCTGCGGCCACAAAGGCCGTGGCCGTAAGATCAGGCTGCAACAGCGATGCCGGCAGGCGTTTCATCAGCTTCGCTGAGACGAACAGCCGCCACTTCGCGGAAGCTCTGCCCAGTTGCCGCGAGCAGCGCCTCACGACCGGTCATCGCCTCCCAGCGGCGCAGCGCGACGTCGACATAGCCAGGCGCGATCTCGACGCCATAGGCGATCCGTCCCGCCCGCTCGGCCGCCAATATCGTCGTGCCCGAACCCATGAACGCATCGGTGACGATAGCCCCGGGTCGGGTCACGTCGCGGATCGCATCAGCGACGAGCGCTATGGGCTTTACGGTAGGATGATCGGCCAGATCTTGCATGCGGGTGCTGGAGAAGCTATTAACGCCAGCATAATCCCATACTGAAGTCCGATATCGGCCATGCTTGCCCAGTTCGACATTATTGACATGGGGGCCAGTGCCCTTCTTGCAGATTAATACCAGCTCATATTTGGCCCGGTAGAGGGACCCCATTCCCCCATTGGCCTTATTCCAGACGCACATGTTGAGGATGGACAGTCCGACTTTTTCGACGGCGACCTGTAGCTCGTAAATGTGCCGCCAATCCATGCAGACATCGACCATGGCACCGTCAGCCAAATGCGCGCACATGGCTTCCAGAAAGCCCGCCAGAAATTCGATGAACTCGGCGCGGCTCATTTCCCCGCACGCCATTGCAAATTCCTCGTGACGCGCTTGCCCTAGACCCGAGACATGACCTACGATCGGCACATTATACGGTGGATCGGTAAAGGCCATTGTACCGCTCGCCCCATCCATCAGCCTTTCCCACACACTAAGGTCCAGAGAAGACCCGCAGATCAGGCGGTGCTTGCCCAGCAACCAGATGTCGCCGGTACGGGTTACCGGCACTACGGGTAACGGCGGCACGGCGTCAGCTTCATCACAGCCGGCAGCATTGTCTGCCTGCTCTTCAAGCAGGACATCTATTTCGCCGATCTCCCAACCGAGCAGATCGACCGAGACTTCGCCCATATCAATGATGGCGGCGAACTCTACTGCGAGAAGCTCCCGATCCCACTGCGCATGTTCAGCCAGACGGTTGTCGATCAGCCGATAGGCGCGCACCTGTGCCTGGCTCCAATGGTCGGCAACGAGGACCGGCACTTCGCGCATGCCCGCTCTTCGTGCCGCTTCCACCCTTGCTTCGCCAGCGATGATGATATTGTCACTGTCGAGGAGCACCGGAATGGTGAAGCCAAAGTTGCGGATCGAGGCTTCCAACTTGACCAGCTGCTTTTCGGGATGTTTGCGCGGATTTCCCTCATAGCGCTTGAGCGCGTCGAGCGGCAGATAGGCTATCGGTCCAAGCCGCTGTTCAATGGCACCGAGTTGATTGGAGAGGGCAGGGGCTACTGCACTGCCAGAGGCACGACCAGCGCGTTTGGCTTTTACTATGGTAGTCATCGTTATACTTTCATGAAGCCGGCTAATCACTTCCGGTATGTGGCTAATGGTCAAGGAGAAGGACGTCCCTGACCCCAATTAAAATACATGACATTCCGATCGGCACCAGATGGTCAGCAAAAAAGAAGCTGCGTGACATGACCACGTCTCCTAATTATACTACAAAAATAGATTGACATAAAATCTATGCTGTCATCAACTTTGCGTCATCATAGGTACTACTGAGACATGGCCGACGACGCTCGCGTGCGGCCGCTGTCGTGGGAGCCCGTCAACACGGCGCTCGCAGCAACGCGATGACGAGCTCGAAGGCCACACATGTCCAGGACAACCATCCTCCGGCAAAGCAATCCGCAGGAAATTGAGCTGCTACCGCGGCCTCATATGCGCTGACGTTCTGTGTCCCTGCCGCGTCCTTCACGGGGCATAACTTTCCCTGCATATGAGAGAAAATTCCCTGCTGCCCTGCTTAGGGAATTTAGTCCGCAAACCGCTGAAAACACTGGAGCCACACACGGCTGGAAAACCGGCAAATTCCCTAAGTTTGATGAAATTCCCTGCTAAACGGCTACTAACAGGGAAATGATACCAGAGACCGGTTCGCTCAGGACTGCACCCTGCACCATTATTTGTTCGCCCTCAGACGCCGGGCAGTCGCATCCGCGACCTGGGCTTTCCTGTATAAGCTCGGGCGGCCGGTCGGCCTTGCGAACTCTAACGGTTTAAAGGTCGGGGATGCGCTTGTTAGGATCGTTGCTGAGCATATAGTCGATCGTGCGATGGAAATACTGGTTTCCGCGTTCGTTTTGCCCAAAAATCACGGACTTGATTGCGCCGGACGCCAATCCACGCTGCACCTGAAGGCCTACGCCATAATCCTCGCGATCCACTACCTCGGCCAGCCAGTCCATCATGGATTCTATGCCCGACGCATCCTCGTCATCCTTTGGTGCTTCACGGCGGATG
Organism: Sphingobium sp. SCG-1; assembly: GCF_002953135.1. Classification (NCBI taxonomy): domain Bacteria; kingdom Pseudomonadati; phylum Pseudomonadota; class Alphaproteobacteria; order Sphingomonadales; family Sphingobiaceae; genus Sphingobium; species Sphingobium sp. SCG-1. The sequence continues at coordinate 2,958,388 of NZ_CP026372.1, read as the reverse complement.
AACAGTAGGTTCGTGGTGTTCTTGTCGGGCGTGGGACCGGGAATTAGCTGAGCGACTTGCGTGATCTCCGGCGCGAAGAAGATGCTGACATTGGGGAAGATGGTCCGTACGAAGTCGAACCCTTCATTCTCATGCTCGCCCCAGCTATCGCGCGGTAATGCTTCCAGTGCTTCCTTGATCCGTACCTGCGGGTATCCGACGCGCATGTGCGGTCCGAGCGCAGTGAAGTGCATGATGTTGCTGAAGGTGCGCGGATGGATCGTCTCAGGGTGCGCGGCGGCGAAGTGATAGCCTTCCAGATAGCCGTCATAGGCGATCTTCCAGTTCGCGCCGTAAATCCTGCGTGAGCCGCAATAATGCCACTGGTCGAGTTTATAGGAGTTGAGGTCATCCAACATTCCGCCCAAATGCCGTGCGATATCGATTTCCGCGCCGGGCGTCAGGCATACCCAGATAATGCCACCTGCTTCCACGGCAGGAAGTCTGGTAAGATTGCGGTCCTCTTTGCAAACTGGTCCAAACTTCTGCGGATCGGCTACGCCCAGCAACTTGCCATCATTGGCGAACGTCCAGGCATGATAGGGGCATGAGAGACGCTTGGCATTGCCATAACCCTCCGGCTTCAGGATCATGCCGCGATGCGTGCAGACGTTGAGCATCGCGGCGACACTGCCATCGGTCCTGCGCGTTATGAGGATAGGCTTGCCCATCAACTCCATGGATTTGTAGTCGCCCGGATTGGGCATCTCTGCCGTGAGGGCGGCAAGCAGCGGCAGTTTGAAAAATATTTCGGCCATCTCCTGCTCAAAATAGGCGGGGTCGGTATAGGCTGTCGCGGGCACTTCCATGGTGCCGTCAGCGCAGTCGGTCGTGCCGGTCTCCACATATTCCAGCATCTTTTCGGCTTCGCGACCGATGGTTTCGTTGTAGCCCATATGTCCTGCTCCTACTCCTGCGCGTCCAGACAGACGACGGTCTTGCCAGTCGTATGGCCCTGCATCAGGCGAATGAAGGCGTCCGGCGCTGCCGAAAGCCCGTGGCTGATGTTCTCCAATGGACGCAGAGCGCCCGTCTTTACCCAATCATTGATACGCTTTTGCGCCTCGCCCAGATACTCCGGATGGTCATAGGTCAGGAACCCGCGCATCGTCGCGCGCTTGACCAGCAACTGCCACAGATTGCGGATGGGATATTGCTCGTCCGCGTTGTTGTAGTTGGCAATCATTCCGCAGATCACGACCCGCCCGAAATCTCGCATGTGCGGCAATATGGTGTCCAGAACCGCGCCCCCTACGTTGTCGAAGTAAATGTCGATTCCATCCGGTGCTGCCTCCGCGATCTTGTCGTCCAATGCTCCGGCGGCGCGATGGTCGATAACCGCATCGAAGCCTAAATCGCGGCAAAGCGCGCTTTTCTCCATGCCTCCTGCAATGGCTATCGTGCGGCAACCGGAGAGTCGTGCAATCTGTCCCGCAACATTGCCGACGGCACCTGCGGCGGCACTGATGGCAACGACATCTCCGGACTTGATCGAGCCAATGGCGAAGAGGCCCACATAAGCGGTCAGTCCGGACGGGCCGAGCGTACCCATGTAGAGCGAAAGCTGCGCCCGATCGGTGATTTCCAGCTTTTCAAGGCCAAGTGCGTCGGCCGTGAGCACGCTGTAATCCTCCCATCCCGCGAGCGAGCGGACGATATCTCCCGGTGCGAAGCCGGGAGTGCGGCTTTCGACGACCTCGCCTAGCGTCATGCCGCGCACGACTTCACCAATCGCCACCGGCGGCAGATAGCTTGCCCGGTCGTCCAGAAACCCCCGGATTGCGGGGTCCATCGCCAACACGCGATTGCGGACAAGCATCTGCCCGTCCTCCAGTGGCTTCACGGAATCGTCGGAAAAGCTGAAATCCTGCGGCACAGGCACGCCCACTGGCCGCCGCGCAAGAGTGATACGGCGGTTAGTGCGCGTCATTGTCCAGTCCTTGCCCACAGCCGTCCGCAGAATATTCCGGATCATAAAGTGGACTCCCTCCAGTTGTTCCTCTGACTAGCGCTAGTTGCCCGCCCTGCATTTTAGGCCGCTCAATCCTCACGATGAACAAGGTGAGGATTTGGCGATGATGATCGACTTGCGCGGCAAGAACGCGCTTGTGACCGGCGTGGCATCGCCCAAAGGTCTTGGCTTCTCGGCCGCGCGCAAGATGGGCGAACAGGGTGCAAAGCTGTTCCTGACTGACATCGACGGTGCAAGAGTGGCCGATCGCGCGGCCGAACTGACCACGTTGGGATACGAAGCCTATGCGTTGCCTCATGACGTGACGGATGAGGCGGCATGGGCATCCGTCATGAAAGAGGCGGTGCAGAAATTGGGCGGCGTCGACATCCTAGTCAACAATGCGGGCATCGCTGTACTCAAGATGATGAGCGACATGACCAAGAGCTCTTGGGACCATCAGTTGAACGTCAATCTCAACAGCGTCTATCTTGGTTGCAAGGCCGGACTGGAACAGATGCGCAAGCAGGGCAGCGGCGGGTCGATCATCAACCTGTCTTCGATAGCTGGGCTGGTGGGCGTGCCCGGTTGTGCTGCTTATGCTGCGAGCAAGGGCGGCGTCCGGCTGATGACGAAGGCCATTGCGATGGAAGCCGCACGGGAGCAGATCCGTGTCAACTCCGTGCACCCCGGATCGATCTGGACGGAGATGCAGGATGTCGCAATTGCGGACAACAAGGAACAATTCGACATAATCGAGAACGCCATTCCCATGGGAAGATTGGGCGATCCCGACGATATCGGTGCCATGATCGCATTCCTTGCCTCGGACGACGCGAAATATATTACTGGCGCCGAATTCGTGGTGGACGGCGGTATGACGGCGCAGTGACTTCGTGGCGTGGTGCCTGACGCAATCCATAGGTCGCTTCGGCATTCACGCAGATGTATGAAAGCGCATGAAAATCAGGAGACAGGATAGATGGCCGAACGCGATTCCAAGATAAAGGGCACGCCGCTCCCGCGCTGTCCCGGCACTTCGGTCCGCGATCTCGCTCTGGCCGACACGAACCCGGTGCCGGAATTTCTTTATGAAGACGAATACGAGAATCTGGGATCTGACCCGATCCCGGCGATGCGCTACACCGATCCGGCGTTTTTCGCTCTGGAGAACCAGCGCATGTGGCCGCGCGTGTGGCAGATGGCGGCACGCGAAGAGGAACTGCCCGAGCCGGGCGATTATGTGGTGTACGAAAATGCCGGGCGTTCTTTTATCATTGTGCGGCAGGAGGACGGCTCCGTCCGGTCTTTCGCCAATGTGTGCCTGCATCGCGGACGCAAGCTGAAGACGCAGGATGGCTGGACGGCAGAACTCCAGTGCCCATTCCACGGCTTCACCTGGAACAATGACGGCTCCTTAAAGCAAATCCCTTGCCGCTGGGACTTCTCGCACTTGTCCGACGAGACGATGCGCTTGCCTGAGATTTCCGTGGGACAGTGGGGCGGCTATATCTTCCTGCGTGAAGCGGCTGAAGGACCGAGCCTTGAGGAGTTTCTGGCGCCCATCCCCGAGCACTTCACACGCTGGAAGCATGAGGAATGCGCCACCGTCATCTGGGTGGGCAAGGTGGTTCCTGCCAACTGGAAAGTCGTGATGGAGGCTTTCATGGAGAGCTGGCACACCGTCGTCACTCATCCGCAGCTGCTGCCGTTCACGGGCGACGCCAATTCCATGTATAACATTTATGGCGATCATGTGAATCTGACGGTGACACCGTTCGGTACGATGTCACCGCATATCGATCCGGAGGGCAAGGACCAGCAATGGATCGTAGACGAATTCGTCAAGTATAACGGCCGTTCGTCCGACAATTACGATGAGGGTGCAGCGCAGGAGGAGGGGGGCTACAACGTGAAGGTGCCCGCCGGCATGACGGCGCGCGCTGCTCTGGGCGCCAGCCTGCGTGAGACGACGACCAAGATGTTTGGCCACGACGTCAGCTTCGCGTCCGATGCTGAGATGATGGACGCGCTGCTATATAATGTGTTTCCGAACTTCAGCCCGTGGGCCGGCTTCCAGCCTAACATCGTCTATCGCTGGCGGCCGTGGCATGATGTCGATCATTGCCTGATGGAAGTGCGTATCCTGACGCGCGTGCCGCCCGGCCAGCCGCACCCCAAGGCGCCGCCAATGAAGTTTCTGACCGATGCGCAGAAGTGGACCGAAGCGCCCGAACTGGGCATCTTGGGCGATGTTTTCGAACAGGACATGGAAAACCTGCCCTATGTGCACGAGGGATTGAAGGCGTCGCTCAATGGCCAGGTTCAGTTGGCGAACTATCAGGAAATTCAGATCCGGCAGTTTCAGAATACATTGATGAAATATCTGGCTGATTGACCTCATGGTAGCCGAAGAAAAAGGGCCGGAGATCCCGGCCCTTTTTTTGCGTCATTGTACCTGGCTCTTAGAATTCCAGCCCTAGCGTCACACCATAGGCGCGCGGCTCGCGTGCGGAGGCGAAGGAGAAGAGGCCTGCAACGGTGAACGCCGCGTTTGGTCCGCGATCATCCGTCAGATTTCGGCCATAGATCGTGGCTCTGGCTTTCGTTCCGCCAAGGTCGAAGGCAATGGTCGCGCTGGCATCCAGAAGCCCTTGGCGATCCGACCGCACGCGTGGATCATTGCCGGAATAGACGATCGTGCCATTCGATGCGACGGTGAACGGACCCTTGGAAATCTGCTGGTCATAGGGCGTGATGTAGCGATAGCCGACGTCGAACGTCAGGTCGCTGCTACTGCCCAGCGGCACCTTGTAGTTAGCGCCGACCGAGGCGGTGACCTTCGGGTTGTAGATCAGGTTGTTGGCAGAATAATCCAGGACCTGCGTACCCTCCTGCGTGATGAAGTTCTTGAACTTGGATTTAAGCAGGCCAATCGAACCTGTCAGCCGCAGGCCTGTGGTCGGCCGGATGGTGACATCCGCCTCAAGCCCCTTGACCGTGGCCGATCCAACGTTGGTTACAATCGTCTCATTGCCGACGCTTGGCTGCGTGACCGGAATCGTGGTGTTCTGCTGAAGGTCCGAGTAGTCCGAGTAGAAAGCCGCGAAGTTGAACTGAACTTTATTGTCGAAGAAGGAAGCCTTGTACCCCGCTTCATAGCTGTCGACTGTTTCCGGGCCGAACGGCGTGGTGGAGGACACGAACGTCTGTCCCCGACCGGAAAAACCGCCTGAACGATAGCCGCGCGACCATGACGCATAAACCATATTGTGCTCATCGGGGCGGAAGTCCACGCCAACTTTCGGTGTGAACTTGTTTCCGCGATAGTTGACGAGCGGGAATTGCACGCCTCCCACATTGTTATAGTTGGACTTGCTGTCCCGCGTCCATCGGCCGCCGAAGGACAGCCGCACCCGGTCGACGACTTCCCAGTTGAAGTCTCCGAACGCCGCAATGGATGTCGATTTGCCACGTGTTATCTGGAACGGTGCAGGACCGCCGAAAAAGCGAGTGTCCTGCGACGCATTGTAGACATGGTCATAGAAGTACCCGCCGACGACATAATCGAAACTGTCGGAGAACTTCCCGGCAAAACGTAGCTCATGGCTGAACTGCCGGAAATTCTGAAGGCGGTTGACGTAATAGAGGTCGGACGATGATGCATCGAAATCCTGCGTCTGCGCCTCGTCGGATTTGCGGAAGCCGGTGACGGACGTAATGACGAATGGCCCTACGTCGGCCGTCATCTCCAGAGTCACTGCCTTGGCGTCGTAATCCGACACGGCCGGATCGTTGAACACGGTATAGAGGTCGCCGCGGTTGTTGCGGTTGCACTGGTTGGCCGGTTCCAGGCCGCAGAACAATTCGCCGGTTTGCGTGATGTTTGAATTAACCGGGTCGAACCGTTGCTGCTGCCTTTCCAACGTGAGCAGTGCTTCAAACCCGGCGCCGGGCGTCAGGAGGAAGGATACGCCGTAATTTTCATTATTGCTTTCACCGACTCGCTTGCCGGTGATGCCGTTGCGATAATAGCCGTCGCTCTGATTGTGAAAGTAGAAAGCCTTGGCCGCCAAAACGTCGGGGACGATCGAGGCGTTGACGACAGCGCGTCCGGCGATCGTGTCGAATTTGCCGTAGCTTGCTTCCAGCTTCGCGCCGAACTCACCGGTGGGCCGGGTTCGGCGGATATTGATGACGCCGCCGATCGTATTGCGACCGAATAACGTACCCTGCGGCCCGCGGAGAATTTCGATCTGTTCGATGTCGAAGAAGTCGAAGAACTGGCCAGTGCTGGTGCCGATGAATATCCCGTCGACCACGACAGCGACCGTGGGATCGAAGGACTTTTCCACGTCGGCAAATGTAAGTCCCCGGATGGAGACGTTGGCCGCCGAAGCACCGCTATTCTGGTTGGTGATGAGCACGTTGGGTGCCGCGCCTTGCAGGTCGCCGATGTTCAGCGTCGCCTTGTTCTCCAACTGCGCGGTGGCGATGGCGGTGATCGCGATTGGCGTCTGCTGCAATGTTTCGTCGCGACGGCGGGCGGTCACGACGATATCCTTGATACCGTCTGGCGTCTCCGCTTCTGGGGATGGTTCGATCTGCGCAAGAGCCGGATGGACCGACAGCATGGCTGCTCCTAGCGCGAGCAATACCGGACGACGCACGTAGAAGTTGGCCACAGACATTCTCCCCATTTTGCGGAGGGGCAGGACACTGTCTGTCCTTCTTGATGGTTTCCCCCGGCGTCACCAACATGAAGAGCCTGCGGCCTACCCGACACTGAGACTTTGCACAGGTTTTTACTGTTAGGATCTGCTCTGTTGCAAAAGTGCAACGATATCTGTCAGAGCGCCGTCATGCCGCCATCTATACTGAACGCGGCGCCCGTCGCGAATCGGCTCTCATCGGAAGCGAGATAGGCGACGATCGCGGCGACATCGTCGGGGTGGCCAAGATGACCAATGGGATGCGCCGCCAAGAACCCATCCATCGTTTCCGTTGGGTTGGGCACCTGCGCCAGCACCTTGTCGATGATCGGCGTGTGAATGGCTCCTGGATGGACGCTGTTGCAACGGATACCATATTTCTGCCGGGCGCAATGAAGGGCGATTGATTTGGTCATCAACGTCACCGCCGCCTTGGCCGCGTTGTAGCCTACCAGCCCCGCATCCGCTTTCAGCCCCGCCGCCGATGCGATGTTGATGATCGAACCACCCGTGGTACGCATCAGCCGCAGCGCGCTTTGGCAACCGAGGAACACCCCAACCACGTCTATCTCCAGTTCATGACGAAAAGCATCGACATCGAGTGTTTCGATAGAGCCCATGGTGGTAATGCCTGCGTTATTAACGAGTATGTCGAGCCGCCCGTGTATGTCCTCCACACGCGATATCACGCTGTGCCATTGGTTTTTGCAGGTGACGTCCAATGCAATGGCCGCCCCGTTCTTCAGCAGGGAAGCTTGAACCGCCGCACCCTGCGAGTCGATGTCCGCTACCCACACCCTCGCGCCTTCTTCGGCAAGCCGCGCAGCGATGGCCGCGCCTAATCCGGATGCGCCACCCGTCACCAGCGCGACGCGATTGTCCAGACGGTGGAGGAAGGGCCGAAGCGGCGTGGAATGATCGGTATGGGTCATCCCAACATCGTGTGCCCTTCCGCGTGCGGCGCACCTGTCATATTGAGGAGGGGACTTTGCACGACGATGCTCTCAAATCTGTTGCGGTTGCGCTTCATGTCGTTACGGCACTTTAATCGGGCGAGGAATCGGGACGGGGTGACCAGATCAAATGAGCAAGGATGATCGTGAGCAGCGGTTCGCCGGATCCGGAGCAATTCGCGAAGGGCATGGATTTGATGCCATGCGCCTTGAGACATGGCTCGCCGAGCATGTGAATGGCTTTGAGGGGCCGTTGTCAGTCGAGCAATTCAAGGGTGGGCAGTCCAATCCCACCTATAAGCTCATCACGCCAGGTAAGACCTACGTCATGCGTCGGAAACCGCCCGGACTGCTGTTGAAGGGCGCACATGCCATCGAGCGGGAGTATCGGGTAATAAGCGCGCTAGGCGACGCGGGCTTCCCAGTGGCACAGGCCTACGCGTTGTGCGAAGACGCCGAGGTTATCGGCACACCCTTCTATATCATGGACATGGTCGATGGCCGTATCTTCTGGGACTCAACGTTGCCCGGTCTCAATCCTGCCGACCGCGCGCAGCACTTCGACACGATGAACGCGACTATTGCTCGGTTGCACAGCATCGACCCGGAAGCCGCCGGGCTTGCGGACTACGGTAGGCCGGGCAACTACTTCGAACGCCAGATCACCCGTTGGTCCAGACAATATGAGCAGGATGAGGCCGCTGGTCGACTGGCAGACATGGACTGGATGGCCCGATGGTTGCCGGATCATATTCCGGCAGGCGACGAGACAGCCGTTGTCCATGGCGATTTTCGCGCAGACAACATGATCTGGCACGCCACTGAACCGCGCATATTGGCGGTACTCGACTGGGAGCTGTCGACGCTGGGTCATCCGTTGGGCGACTTCACTTATCATCTGATGATGTATCATTTGCCGCCCCATATTATTGGTGGGTTCAAGGGAGCGGACTTGCACGCGCTTGGCATACCGTCTGAGCAGGATTACGTTGCCGCGTATTGTCACCGGACCGGAAGGGCGGGCATCGACAACCTCAACTTCTACCTGTCTTTCAATATGTTTCGTTTTGCGGCGATCATCCATGGCATCAAGGGCCGCATCGCGCGCGGAACGGCTGCATCGCCCGAAGCCGCCAATCTGGTCGCCGTGCTGCCGGAACTCGCAGCGATAGCGCGAGGCACGGCACAAAGCTGACGCACGGCATGGGTCCGGCGTGGCCGGATCATGAGCGGCTCCATGGATGAAGGATGATATTGATATGGCCTACACTGATCGTGCTCTGGACATCGCCGCTCGTGTCGAGGATTTCGTCCGATCCGTAGTGATACCTTATGAAAGTGATCCACGGCGCAACGCGCATGGCCCGGCGGAAGAACTCGTCGCGGAATTAAAATCGAAGGCCCGGGAGGCTGGCCTGATGACGCCGCACATTCTGGCCGATGGAAGCCATCTAAATCATGCCGAAATTGCGCTCGTGTTGCGCAAATCGGGTCTCTCCCCTCTCGGCCCGCTCGCGCTCAACACGGCGGCGCCGGACGAGGGGAATATGTATCTGCTCGGGCAAGTCGCGAGTCCCGAACAGAAGGCCCGCTTCCTTGAACCCATGATTGCAGGTGATGCGCGGTCGGCGTTCTTCATGACGGAACCGGCCGAGGATGGCGGCGCTGGCTCTGACCCCTCAATGCTGAAGACACGTGCCGTGATGGACGGCAACCATTGGGTCATAAACGGCCGCAAGGCATTTATCACCGGTGCCGATGGCGCAAAGGTGGGAATCGTCATGGCGAATAGCGGCGCCGATGAAAAGCTCGCCGCGACGATGTTTCTTGTTGATTTGCCGCATCCGGCCATCCGCATCGAACGCGTGCTGGACACTATCGACAGCTCCATGCCGGGCGGCCACGCTATCATTGCCATCGATAATCTGCGGGTTCCGGCCGACCAGATCCTGGGCGAAGTACACAAGGGCTTCGAATATGCGCAAATTCGCCTCAGCCCCGCAAGACTGACGCATTGCATGCGCTGGCTGGGCGCCTGCACGCGCGCGCAGGAGATCGCGTCCGAATATGCCTGCCGGCGTCACGCGTTCGGCAAACCGCTGATCGATCACGAAGGCGTGGGTTTTCCCCTTGCGGACAATCTGATCGATTTGAAACAGTGCGAACTTATCATCGACTGGTGCGCAGCCATCCTCGATACCGGAGCACTGGGAACGATGGAAAGCTCCATGGCAAAGGTCGCCGTGTCCGAAGCCCTGTTCCGCATCGCCGATCGATGCGTGCAGGTTATGGGTGGCACCGGTGTGACGCACGACACCGTCGTAGAGCAGGTGTTCCGTGAAGTCCGCGCCTTCCGCATCTACGATGGTCCGACCGAGGTTCATAAATGGAGCCTCGCCAAGAAGATCAAGCGCGCCCACAAAGCCGCCTGATATAAGCGCCAGTAGCAACGGCAAGGTCCGCGGCTGATTTTGCTCCTGTAAAAAGCTGGGAGCGGATATGCAGGGCGAGCTAGCCGAGAGCTATGACTATATCATAATTGGGGCTGGTTCTTCCGGCTGCGTGCTGGCCGAACGACTGTCCGCCGATCCGCGCAACCGGGTATTACTGGTTGAGGCAGGCGGCCCGGACATCTCGCCATGGATCACAATGCCCAAGGGGATTGCGAAACTCGTTACCAGCGCCCCCCATGTCTGGGTTTATCAGGTCGATCAGCCGCGAATTTCCGGTATGCCGTCGCAGGAAGTCTGGATCAGGGGGCGAGGTCTTGGCGGATCGTCCTCCATCAATGGCATGATCTGGAGCCGCGGCGAAGCGGCCGATTATGACGACTGGGCGGCGCAGGGATGCACGGGCTGGAACGCTCAGACGATGCTGGAGGCGTTTCGCGCAATCGAGGATCATGATCTCGGCGCCAGCGATACGCGCGGCAGCGGCGGTCCGGTGCACGTCACGGCAGACGCCTACCGCTACCCGTTGGCGGAGCGAATGATCGCTGCGGGCGAAGCCATGGGCCTGACGCGCACGGATGATCTCAATAGCCGGGGCGGGGAGCGCGTGGGATATTACAGCCACAACATCCACAAGGGCCGTCGCCAAAGCGGACCAGTGGCATTTCTCCGCAAGGCGGCAAAGCGGACTAATCTTCATATTTTGACTGACACTCTTGCCCGCCATGTCCGGATATCCAATGGCCGCGCGGTTGGCATTGGCCTGCGCAGCGCGGGGCGCGGCGACTTCGTTGTCGGCTGCGATGGCGAAGTGATCCTCAGCGCCGGGACACTCGAAAGTCCCCGCATATTGCAACGCTCCGGGGTAGGGGACGGCGCCATGCTTCAGGCGGCGGGTGTCGCGACACAGGTTCACAGCCCCGATGTAGGACGACGGATGCGCGAGCATCTCTCCTTTACCATGCCTTTCCGGCTGAAGCGCAACAGCGGTATAGCGCGTCATTATTACGGAGCGGGCTTGCTGGCTTCGGCCGCTCGCTACTATCTGACGCGTGGCGGGCCGCTGGCGACCGGTCCATTCGAAGTCGGAGCATTTCTCAGTACGCGTGGCGTTGGCGAACGCACTGACCTGCAACTTTATCTTAGCGGCTATATGTTCGCGCTAGCCGATAATAACCATCCGGTGCCGCTAGGGGCGGTGGATCGCAGGCCGGGAATGACCGTATCGGGCACCCTGCTGCACATGACCAGCGAAGGGAGCGTAGAGATACGCGGTCCAGAACCGGATGACCCGGTTTCGATTCAGCCAAACTGGCTCTCCACACCTGAAGATCAAGCGGCAGCGATCGCCTCCATCCGCCTGATGCGCGCCTATGTCGATCAACCCGCGCTTGCCGAAGATGTCGGAGAAGAATGTATTCCCGGCGCACAGGTGCAGGAGGATGCCGCCCTCCTGGAAAGCTTTCGTGCCTTATCGACCAGTGGCCTGCATGGCGTCGGCACGTGCCGGATGGGTGGTGATGATAGGGCGGTTCTCGATCCGTACCTCCGCGTCCGGGGCGTCGATCGCCTCCGCGTGATCGATTGCTCGATCATGCCAGGCACCATCTCGGGCAATACCAATGCTCCGGCTATGGCGGTGGGTTGGCGCGCCGCTCAATTGCTGGCCGAGGACCGGTGGGCCTGACACCGCGCCGTTGTCGCCAATAAGTCCGCTAAATAACGGTGTCAGATCAGTTTCAGTATCATCTTGCCTTGGTTGGACCCTTCGAACAGCCGCAGGAACGCGGGCAGTGCGTTGTCGATACCTTCTTCGATATGTTCGTCAAACCGAAGCCTGCCTTCGCCGACCAGCTTCGCCATCGCCGCCGCACCTTCGGCGAAGCGGTCCAGGAACTCGCTAATCAGGAAGCCCCGAACGGTGGCGCTATGCACGATCAGTTGCCACAAGTTACGCGCGCCATAATGCTCGGAATTATATTCGGAGATGAGTCCGCACAAGGCGACACGTGCAAAGCGATTGAGGTGCAGCAGCGTTGCGTCCAATCCTATGCCGCCAACATTCTCAAAAACCAGATCGATGCCCTTGGGAGCGGCAGCGCCGATTTCGTCACTCAGAGCCTCGGCGCTTTTGCCGCGATAATCGATCGCCGCGTCGAACCCATAGTCGTCCGTCAGCCGGGCGCATTTGGCCGGTCCGCCGGCAATGCCGATAACCCGGCAACCTGCCTGCTTGCCCAATTGCCCGACGAGCGACCCCACCGCCCCCGCAGCGCCACTGACCAACATGGTCTGGCCTGCTTCCGGCTTCAGGATTTCGGTAACGCCGAAGTAGGCCGTCAGACCCACCGCGCCCATGACGGAGAGGAAATGCGTGGGGGAGGAGACGTTGCCTATGTCGATCAACTGACTGAAGCCGCCAGCCTGTGCCATCGAATATTCCTCGATGGCGTTAAGGCCCATCACCCAGTCGCCCGCCTTGAAGCCCTCTGCCTTGCTTTCCGCCACCACGCCTACGGTTGATGCTCGCACCGGATCGCCCAAAGCGACCGGCGGCATATAGCTCGGCGCATCATCCAGCCAGCCACGGATCGCCGGGTCGAGTGAGGCGTAATGATTGCGGATCAGGAATTGCCCCGGCTGTAGATCGGGCAGAGCCTCTTCGACCAACGCAAAGTCGCTGGTCTTGGGCATGCCGTTGGGCCGCGCCTTCAGCAGGAAGCGGCGGTTTCTGTCCGTCATATGGTCAACGCCCCGATGTGCCCGATGTCCAGTCCCGCGTCTGGCTGAAGTCCTCGCCATGGCGACCGGAAAGGTGGATGGCCGTCATCTCGTGCAAAATGCTGTCGCTGGCGGGATCATGCCGCGCCCAGTCGATCAGTTCGCGTCGCCGCTGGATCGCCCATTTGCCGTCTTTGCATGCATATTCGTCAATGTAGCGCCCCGCCATGAACAGATCCTTGGCTTCGTCATTGTCGTTGGTACGATGCCATGCGAAAAAATACACCTCGCCGCTGGCCGTACCTTCATCAATGTCGACGTTGAGGTCGATTTGGCCCAGCAGATGCTGGCTGCTCTCCAGATTGGCAAGGAAGCCTTGCGCGAAGTCGGTATATGCCTCCGGCCCTCCTCTCAGAAGCCCGCAATCGACATCGGCATCGGCATGGAACGACCGCAGTTGCACGTCCCGGTCCAGCCGGTCCTGCCCGCGCATATAATCGTGAATAGCCTGCGTGATGTCGCGCCGCGCCAAGAGGTCGCGGACCTCGCGTTCCAGATCGATGTTCATAGGCGGAGCATAGGAGGGCGGCGGTTCGCTGGCGACTTGCGTTTCCGATAGGTGTGGCGAGCGCGACTAGCACAAAGCCGAGTTTGCGCCTTTTCCCATGCTGATAGTCTCTTGCCAAATCGTGACCCTATGGAGAGCAGAGTGGCGAAAGAACATTTCCTTGGCAGGACGCTGGAAGCTTACGATCCTCCGGTCCGGGGCGACCCGATCACCGGCGAACGCTATCATAGCAAGGCGTGGGCTCGCGCCGAATGGAAAAATGTCTTCACGAAGGTCTGGCATATCGGCGGGCTAGTCGCCGATCTGGAGGAGCCGGGCGACTGGATCACGCATAACCTGATGCGCGACAGCGTGATTATGATGCGACAGGATGACGGATCACTCCGCGCCTTCTTCAATGCTTGCGTCCATCGCGGCAACCGTCTGCTCTGGTCCGACATGGGCAGCAATCAGAAGATCACATGTTCCTATCATGGCTGGCAATTCGCCAAGGACGGCACGCTGATCTTCGCACAGGACGCCGAGGATTTTCCAAGCGGCAATCCCTGCGGCAAAGCGCATCTGACGGAAATCGCGGTCGACACCTGGGGACCGTTCGTGTGGTTCAACATGGATCGTGACGCGCAGCCGTTGCAGGAATGGCTGGCGCCGCTGCCCGAGCAGCTTGCAGGATACCGCATGGAAACGATGGTGCGGGTGCTCGACGTGCGCTGCGAGATACCTTGCAACTGGAAGATCATCCGCGATAACTTCAATGAAAGCTACCACTTGCCGACGCTCCATCCGGAACTCGCCAGCTTTATTGACGATGAATATACCGACACCAGCTTCGAGATGTATCCGACCGGGCATAACCGGATGGTGCAGAAGGGATGTCACCCGTCAAAGCGTCTCGATTACCCCGACGCGATGCAACCGCTTGTCGAGGACACCCTGCGCGAATGGGGATTGGACCCGGCCGACTTCACGGAACGCGCGACCGAGGCACGTCGGGCGATTCAGCAGGCGAAGCGGCGACTTGGGCCGGAACGCGGCTTCACCCATTTCGAGAGCATGAGCGATAGCGAACTGACAGATTATCACCATTACACGCTCTGGCCGAACACCACGATCACGATGAGCCCGGACGGATTCCAGATCCTTCGATCGGAACCGCATCCGACCGATCCGGAAAAATGCATCTTCGACCACTGGTACATGATGCCGCCAGTCAAAGGGCGCAACGAAGTCGTGACGCCAGTCGGCATGCGTCCTTTCAAATCGGCGGAACGCGAGACCGTGATCTACGGTCAGGAAAGTTTGGGATATGTCGCCGATCAGGACATGACCATCGCCGTCGGGCAGCAGCAGGGCCTTCACTCCATGGGCTATCGCGGCGGCATCATTTCCGGCCAGGAAAAGCGAATCCAGCGCTTTCACGAACTGCTGAATGACGCATGCGGCATTCACGGTCCGCTGGACGATCCGGAATGAGCGATGACGATGCCATGGTTGGGATCAATGCGGCGCTCGCTCGCTATGTCGATGGCGTCAACCAGCGGAACGCGGCTCTGTGGGGAACATCATGGGACGTGGACGCCGAATGGTATCTGTTCGGCCCTCAAACGATATCGGGCCGTGAGGCTATAGTCGCTGCGTGGGAAGACGCGATGGCGGGATTTCCGTTCGTCGTCATGCACGTCAGCCAAGGGCATGTGACCGTGAACGGCGACACTGCGACCGGACGTTCCTACACCAACGAACTGGCCCGGACGCGCGATGGCCAGCGTTTGCGCGTGCTGGGACAATATGACGACCGTTATCGCAGGCGAGACGGGAAATGGGCCTTCTCCTGTCGCCGCTTCACTATGCTCGACACCGAGCAATGTTGATGCCTGCACAGGCTACGATCGGGAAAGGGAGGGACAAGTGGGACGTCTGACAGATAAGGTCGCGGTGATATTGGGCGCTTCGGACGCGCGCAGCATGGGCGCGGCTACGGCGCGGCGCTTCGTGGAAGAGGGCGCGAAGGTCGTGCTCGCTGCACGGCGCAAGGACGCCGTGGAGCAAATTGCTTCAAGCCTCGGCGCGATAGCCGTAACCTGCGACATCACCAATGAAGATGATCTGGCCGGTCTTGCACAAGCGGCCACTTCTCAGTTCGGCGGATTGCATGCCGCGATCAACTTCGCGGGACAGAATTTCAGCGCGCCTGTGCTGGAGGTGACTGCCGAGGATCTGCGCCGCTCGTCCGACATTCATCTGGTGGGAACGGCCCTGTTCATCAAGCACATGGCGGGCGCGATGGCGGATGGCGGCTCGATTGTCACCGCGTCATCATTGACGGTGTTAGCGCAGGCTCCCGGCTATGCGGCATATGCGGGGGCGAAAGGGGGCGCCGACGTTATCGTCCGCATCGCAGCTAACGAGCTTGGGGAGAAGGGCATCCGCGTGAACAGTCTTGCCCCCGGCTTCACTAAGAGCGCCATGACCGAAGACTATTTCGCCATGGAAGCTGTCACCAGCGCTTTTCTTAAAGAGATGCCGCTTGGCCGTTTTCCGACCGTCGACGACATCGCCAACACCGCACTCTGGCTTGCCAGCGACGAGGCATTCGTCACCGGGCAGCGCATAGACGTAACCGCAGGACAGGCGCTGCGGCGCACCCCACGACCGGATGAGTTCGTATGAGTGGACGCCTTTCGGGTAAAAGGGCGCTGGTCGTTGGCGCGGCGGGCGCGGGGAATATGGGCCAGACCATCGCGCGTCGGTTCGCTGCGGAGGGCGCTAAAGTAGCGGTCGCAGGCCGCAACCGCGCAGTGCTGGTGGCGCTCGCGTTAGAACTGGACGGACTGGCCGTGGATTGCGATTTTCGCGACCGGAGCAGCATCTTTGCCATGGTGGCACGGACGCGTGAGGCTTTGGGCGGCGTCGACATCGCCGTGAATGCCACAGGTTGGGGGCTGCTGAAGCCGTTCCTTGAGACGACGGATGAAGATTTCGATGGCATGTATGCGTTGCAGTTGCGCGGGCCGTTTCAGTTTCTCCAGGCTCTGATCCCGGCGATGGAGGAAAAAGGCGGCTCTATCATTCAGGTCAGTTCCGCTACCGCTACTATCATGTTCCACGACCACAGCGCCTATATGGCGACCAAGGCAGGCACGGATCACATGATCCGCACCGTCGCGAATGAGTTCGGCCATCTTGGCATTCGTGTGAACAGCATCTCGCCGGGCGTCACCGAAACGCCCATGACGGCCGATGCAGCGGCGGTTCCCGGCGTGATGGACGCGTTTGTAAAGGGTTATCCGCTCGGCCGCTACGGGACATCGGAGGATATCGCGGCCGGCTGTGTTTGGCTGGCAAGCGACGAGTGCTTCATGACAGGGGATAATCTGCATGTAAGCGGAGGGCTGCGTCTGCGCGGAAACCCCAGCAAGGCAGCGATTGAAGCTTCCGTTGTAGCGGCGATGCAGGCGCAGGGCTGATTGTGTTAGCCCGCCATCACCCCTTGGCCATGGCGTCCGGAATAATGCCTGAAGCCACGCCGCTGCAACTGGTGGAAGCGGCATCCAAAGCGGGCTTCGACTATGGCGGCATGTGGGTCGACGTCGAGAGCTGGACCGCGAAAACGACGCGCGAAGTCCGCGCTGCGCTGCGCGAAACAGGATTGCCGCTGCTCGACGTTGAAGTCGTCTGGATCAAGCCGGGTGGGCTCGACCCGGACCATATTCGGATCGTCGACATCGGAATCGAACTTGGCGCCCGGAACATATTGTGCGTCAGCAGCGATCCCGATGCGGGCGCAACCCGCGATAAGCTTGCCGCACTGATGGAACATGCGTCAGGCAGCGACATCCGTATCAATCTGGAATTCGGCATGTTTGCGGAAGTGAAGACGATCCGACAAGCGACCGACATCTTGCGCCAGATAGACTCGCCCTTGGCGGCACTTTTGGTCGATGCGCTTCATTGGCGTCGCTCGGGCGGCACGCTTCCGGATATCGCCGCCATCCCGCCGGAGTGGATCAGCTACGCTCAATTATGCGACGCGCGCGATCCAGGAGCGGACCCTAACGATCCGGTGGCCATTCTTGACGAGGCCGTGGATGATCGCGTGGCATTGGGCCGAGGTGACCTTCCTCTGCGACCTTTGGCCGATATGCTGCCACCGAATTTGCCTATTGCAGTCGAAGAACGCTCTAGGGCTTTGCGCGACAATTTTCCCGATCTGAACGCGCGTGCTGCCGAACTGCTCCGGACGTCGCGCGCATGGATGGACGGATCGATAGCCTGACTCCATTCAGGCGGTCAGCAGGGTCGGTTCCTCGATCAATTGCTTGAGAGTCCGCATGAAATCCGCACCCACCGCGCCATCTATCGCCCGGTGATCGCATGACAGAGACAGCTTCACGACCGTGGCGAATCCTAAAGCATGTCCGATCTCTATGGGTTGCCGCTTGCCTGCACCGATCGCCAGGATTGCGCCCTGCGGCGGGTTGATGATCGCATCGAATTGATCGATCCCGAACATCCCCAGGTTGCTGATCGAGAAACTACCCCCCTGGAACTCGTCCGCCGCCAGCTTGCCCGTTCTTGCCTTTTCGGCGAGTACCTTCACCTCACGCGAAATGCCTGCAACCGACAGAGTGTCGGCGCCCCTGACAATGGGCGTAATCAGTCCCTTCTCCGTCGCCACTGCAACGGCAATGTCGGCGCTGCCAAAGTGGTGGATTTCGTCGCCATGCACCTGCACGTTGACGTCTGGATGGCGAATGAGTGCAATCGCTGTCGCGCGCACGATATAGTCGTTGATGCTGGGGGCTTCGCCTGTTGCTGCCTTTGCCTGTGTTCGTAGGCCCAGAATGGCATCAATCCGCACCTCGGACCGCAAATAGAAATGCGGAATGGTCGATTTGCTGTGGCTCAGCGCCTTGGCGATGGCCTTGCGCATTGGCGACATCTTGACGATCTCGCTTGTGCCGGAAGCGGGCCGCGCGAACAGCGGAGCAGGCGCAGATGCTTCCGCAACCGGCGCAGCGGCCTTTACCAGTGCGAGCACGTCCGACTTGCTGATCCTCCCTCGAGGTCCGGTCCCGCTGATGCCGCCCAGCGCGATATTGTGCTGTACCGCCAGACGCCTGGCGAGGGGGCTGGCAAAAACATCATCCAAAGCATTACCAACCGGAGCAAGATCGACAGGCTCACCTCCGGCAACTGGGACTGGGGCGGGCGTGGTTGCCAAACTCGCCTGTAGTACGTCCTGAAAACTGATGCGGCCCTTTATTCCCGAGCCTGCGATCTTCGATATGTCGACGCCTTTCTCTTCCGCCAGTACGCGTGCGGCAGACGAAATGTTGGCATCATCGGCAATCTTCGTGGTTTTCCGCAGTTCAAGTGCCGAGGGGGTTTCGACATCCGCCGTCCGGTTCGTGCTTCCCGCCTTGGACGCAACGCGATTGTCGGCGGGTTTGAAACCGGAGACGAAGGTTTCCACCTCGCTTTCTGCGGGCGCATCCTTGGGGTCGGCCAGCACCGCAATCAGCTCGCCGACTTGCCACGTGCTGCCCGGCTCAGCTATCAGGCGGGGAAACATGCCGTCCGCTTCGGCCTCCACTTCATTAGTGATCTTGTCGGTTTCGATCAGCGCCAGAGTGTCGCCCTTGGCAAATGGCTGGCCTTCCTTGACCATCCATTCAGCAACGACGCCCTCGGTCATTTCGATGCCCCATTTGGGCATGGTGAAGGCACGCAAGTTGGCCATGATTGTCATCCCTGCCTGTAGGACATGAGTTTACTTGCAGCGGCGACGATCTTGTCCGGCGAGGGCAGATAGGCCGATTCCAACTCCCGCGCGAAGGGCACTGGCGTATGCGGACCCGTCACCATCTCTATTGGTGCGCGCAACGATGCAAACGCCTTGTTCGCGGCAATCGCGGCCAGATCCGTAGCAAAGCTGCAACGCGGCGGGCTTTCGTCGACGATGAGCAGCCGACCGGTGCGCTCAACGCTGTCGAGGATCGCTTCCTCGTCCAGCGGACTGGTAGTGCGCAGGTCCAGAATATCGCAGCCGATCCCGTCTTCTGCCAACTGCTTTGCTGCTTTCTCGGCAAAGCCCACCATCATGCCGGTGGCCAGGATCGTAACGTCGTCGCCCTGTGTCACCTGCCGGGCATGGCCGAAAGGAAGCAGATACTCACCGTCGGGGACTTCGCCCTTTATCGCGTAGAGTGCCTTGTGCTCCAGGAAAATCACTGGGTCATCGTCACGGATCGCTTGCGTCAGCAGTCCCTTGGCATCGGCAGGGGTGCTCGGCATCACGACCTTCAGGCCTGGCATTGCCGTTACAAAGCCATGAATAGACTGGCTGTGCTGCGCCGCGGCGTTGAAGCCTGCGCCGTAGACCATCCGGATGACGATGGGGCAGGTGGATTTGCCGCCGAACATGTACCTAAACTTTGCAACCTGATTCCAGATCTGATCCATGCACACGCCGATGAAGTCGGCGAACATGATCTCGGCAATGGCGCGCTTGCCGGTCAGCGAAGCGCCCGCCGCCGCGCCGATGATTGCGCTCTCTGAGATCGGCGTGTCGATGACGCGCTCGCCGCCATATTTGGCCCATAGCCCTGTCGAGGTGCTCCATATGCCGCCGATCGCCTCCGGCCCACCGGGTGCGCCGTTGCCGCCGACGATGTCTTCACCCAGCATGATGACGTTCTCGTCGCGCGCCATCTCTGCGTCGATGGTTTCGAGGATCGCCTCACGGATCATCTTTATCGCCATGTTCTATGATCCCTATGCGTCAGTAGCTGATGTAAACGTCTTCAAGGACGTGCTCAGGCTTTGGCTTTTCGGCGGTCTTGGCTTCAGCAACGGCGCGTTCGATCAGCGCCACCACCTCCGCGTCCACGGCGTCGATATCTGTCCCCTCCAGCAGCTTGGCTTCCGTTACCCGCTCGCGGAAGACTTTCAGGCAGTCGCGTTCCTCGCGGATGCGGTCGAGTTCACCGGGACCCCGATAGCGTTGCGGATCGCCTTCGAAGTGGCCGAAGTACCGCTCTGTATCCAGTTCGACCGCAGCGGGCAGATTTGTCGACTTGCAGTATTCGATGACCTCGCGCATCGTCTCGTACACGGCGAAAAAGTCGATGCCGTCCGATTTGAACGTCTTCATCCCGAACGCACCGGCACGATCCAGGATGCTTTCCGCACCCACCGCATAGGCGACCCCGGTATGCTCTGAATAATGGTTGTTCTCATAGACGAAGATGACCGGCACCTTCAGCACAACGGCCATGTTCATCGCTTCGAACGTCGTCCCCTGATTGCAGGCACCGTCGCCCGAGAAGGCGATCGACACGGTGCCCTTGCTCTTGGCAGATATGCCCGCGCCGACAGCAATGGGCGCACCTGCTCCGACGATGCCGTTTGCGCCCAGCATCCCGACATTCACGTCGGCAATGTGCATCGACCCGCCGCGCCCTTTGCAAAGACCTTCCCGGCTCCCGTAGATTTCTTTCATCATCGCCACCACGTCGCATCCCTTGGCGATGCAATGACCATGCCCGCGATGTGTCGATATGATGTAGTCGGTCGGCCCCAGATGCTCGCACACCCCGACGGCACATGCCTCCTGACCCGCGTACAGATGCGTGAACCCGGCGATTTCGCCCAAGGCGATTTCGTCATGCAACCGGTTCTCGAACTCCCGGATCGTCTTCATCTGCCGATATGCTTGCAGCAGCGCTTCGCGGCTTAGTTGCATGGTTGTCCTCTTCCCTCGTAATGCTTTGTTTTGGGTCAGCTATAGCCCGAGCACTGTCTTGGCGATTATCGTGCGCTGCACTTCGTTGGTGCCGCCAAAGATCGTCCAGGCGCGGCTGTTGAGATAACGCGGCGCAGCCAGTTGCGCGTCCTTGCTGTAGAGCGGTTCGGGGCTGTCGTTCCCATAAAGCGGGCGGGCATCCTCCAGCGCCAGCCCCGCATATCCAAACAGTCGGACAGCCAGCGCATCAACTTGCTGACGCAAGCTCGACGCGACCATCTTGGACAGCGACGTCTGCGGGCCGGGTGGGAGGCCTTTCGCCATTTCCGCCAATACCCGCAATTCAGTCATTTCCAGCGCCTGACTCTCCAACTCCGCCAAAGCGAGCGCTGACAAGAATGTTTGATCCTGCGCCATTGTCCCGCCTCGACCGTCCGGCTCATGTTCCGCAGAAGCGCGGAGCTTGCGGATATCGGCGAGCAGCTTAGGCGCGTGACATGCGCCGCCGCGTTCATTTTCGAGCAGGAACTTGGCGATGGTCCAGCCTTGTCCTTCCTCGCCGACCAGATTGGCGAGCGGCGCGATCACATCGTCTAGAAAGACTTCGTTGACTTCATGGTCGCCTGCCAATCCCCTGATGGCACGAACTTCGACGCCTGGCTGGTTCATGTCGACCAGGATGAAACTGATCCCCGCCTGCGGTTTCACGCCGGCGTCGGTGCGGACGAGGCAAAAGATATGCGTCGCGTGATGTGCGTGCGTCGTCCACAGCTTGCGGCCGTTGATGACATAGTGCCCATCGCGCTGCTCGGCGCGCGTTTTGAGGTTCGCCAGGTCAGACCCCGCACCCGGCTCTGAGAAGCCCTGACACCAATAATCGCTGCCATCCAGAATGCGCGGCAGGATGTGCGCCTTTTGCTCCGCGTTGCCGAACCGGCAGATGACTGGCCCCAGCAGTTTCAATCCCAGCACCGGCAGTCCTGGCGCATCGGCGAGTGCGCATTCCTTCTCGAAGATGTAGCGCTGCACCGTCGTCCATCCGGTCCCGCCGCACTCCGCGGGCCAGTTGTACGCAAGCCAGCCCTTCTCATGCAGGATGCGCTGCCATTCGCGACCGATGTCCGGCTCGACAAACACGGATGGCGTGGCGCGCATTCCGGCGCGCAAGTGCTCGGGCAGGTTCTCGGCAAGAAAGGCCTGTACTTCCCGGCGAAAAGCCTCGTCCTCTTCCGAAAAATTCAAATCCATGACTAACGTTCCAAGATGGTGACGCCGGAAATACCGGGCGCACCGTACACATGGGAGTAGGCGGTCTTCGGTTCGCCGGGCACTTGCCTCCCGGCACCCCGGCCAAGCAACTGGGTTGCGTTTTCATAGACCTGCCGCAATCCCGAAGCGCCAATAGGTTCACCGCAGGCAAGGCATCCGCCGTCGGTGTTGACGGGCAATTTCCCATCGATGCGCGACCATCCTTCGGCCAGCCACTCTTCCTGCTCGCCATCCGTACAAAAGCCGTTTTCCGCCATGTGCATGATTTCCGCACCGGACTCAGTGTCTTGAAGCTGGGCGACGTCGATATCTTCCGGTCCGATGCCAGCCATCTCATACGCTGCCGCAGATGCGAGAAGTGTCGGAGCGCTGCCGCGCACGACATCGATGCTGGGTGCGAAGACCTCGAACGATCCGGGTGGCCGTGTCCGTATGACGGCAGCCTTTATCCGCACCTTATCGCGGCCGAGTTCCCGTGCTTTTTTCTCGCTGGCGAGGATCAGCGCGACCCCGCCTTCGGCTGGCGAACAGAACATATATTTGGTGAGCGGATCGCTAATCATCTGGCTATTAAGGATAATATCCAGATCGACTGCACTTCGGCGCCATGCGTGCGGGGCATGAACGGCATTATCGAATGCTTTCTCCGCCACACGCCCTAGCGCTTGCGACGTAATGCCATGTGCCGCCATGTACCGCTGCAATTTCATGGCGAAGAACTGCGTCGTCACCATCATCCCCATCTCGCCATACCAGTCGGGCAGGCTGTATTCTGCCGGCATGGCATTGAAGGCGCCGCGGGGATGCTTGTCGAACCCTAACGCAATGCCGACATCATTCTGACCCGACGCAATTGCCTGCCATGCGCCAATCAATGCCGATCCACCGGTCGCGCAGCCATTTTTGACATTGATGAAGGGGAGGCCCGTCAGCCCCATTTCGTTGACGATGGTGTCTGCGTTGCCTGAAGCGTCGGAACCGCCAAAGCCGAATTGCATGTCCGACCATTCCAGCCCGGCATCCGTTAGCGCCGCCCGGGCGGCATATGCGCCTTGTTGCAAACCGGAGCGCGCGTCTGTGCGACCAAAAGGATGAATGCCGATGCCGACGATATACACGTCACTCATGCGCCGCGCCCCTGTTTACCGGAGCAAAGGCATAAGTCACTATCGTACGGCCATTAACGTCCGTCGCTAGCGGCTGGAGCACGGTCCGCATCTCCATGCCGATCCGGATCGCGTCGAATGCGACGCCTGTTAGCGGTCCCTCGACAATGACGGCATCGGGCAATTCCACATAGCCGATCGCAAAGGGTTCGAACGCCTCCGGGCCGATGTACGGGGGAGACTTTGGGCGAAACCGCTGGATCGTCCAGGACCATAACGTGCCGGCGCGCGGCAGTTCGACAGGTTCGAAGCGCGTGTCGTCGCTGGGGCAGGGGAAGACAATTCGTCCGCTGACCATATCCCGCCCGCCGATCAGGCGCGGATCGGGGTCACCGGTGAATAATCCCTCGGCTATGGGTACTTGGCTCGAAATGGCCTGCTCCTTCGTCATCAGGCGAAGACTATGAGCGGGAGGACGCAGGATTTCCGCTGTAAGAAAGAATAGGTTGGTCAAGCCACGGCAAGCAAAAAGAAGGCTCGGCGTGTCGCGCCGAGCCTACTACGTTGTCAGAGATAAGAACGGCGCAGTTAATTATGCGCAAGATTCTCCGGATTGCTCGATCGCGGCGAGATGGCTGCGACGTTGCCCAGGAAGCCCAACTGCGTTGCCTTGAAGACCGTCTGGCTGCGATTGACGGCTTCCAGTTTGGTAGCCGCATTGTGGATATGGAAGCGCACCGTAGCGCAACTCCGTTCAAGGATCATCGCAATCTCGACGTCGGTTTTGCCGACGGCAGCCCAGCGAAGGCATTCCACTTCCCGCTTGGACAAACGGCAATTTCGCGGAATCCATGGGCGCTGCATAGTTACACGGGAGTAGCCGCTGATGAACCGTCGGGCGTGATATTCAAGCTGGTCCGAATACAAGACGAATTCGCGTGACAAATCCTCGCGATTGCCATCGAGCGGCGTAAAGCTGACGGCGCCGATCTGGCCGAAAGGCAGGTGGACAGGCACGACGATTGCCGCAGAAGCATTCACTTCATCGCTGAAGTGAGACAAGTCGATCTGGTCCAGCAGGGGATTGGGCGCACGCGTATGGATGCCGAGCGCATTGATCCAGAAGGGTTCGCTTTCGTACCGGCACGCAAAGGGTAATGGCGAACTGAGCGCCAGCAACGGCTTCCTCCACCATTGCTCTTTCGATGCAGGCCATCCGAAAACGGTGGAGGCCAGAACCTCGCCCGCCTCATCGCACATCGATAGCTTGGAAGCGATGTTGGCACATGCTGCCACGCGAAAGCTGCCAAGCTCTCGCGCGATATCCCGCAGAGCCTCGGCCGCGGGGCGAATGTCAGCCGCCGTGGCTATAGCGGTTGGAACATACCTGCCCGTCCCAATGCCCGCGCCATCTTTCGGCTGCTCGGCATCAACTGTGCAGGTGGCAAAGCTGTCACCTGATCTCTCCATGGTCGAGATGGTATACCTGCGCATGACGTGCAGCAAGGCTCATGAAACCTATGACTACACATAGGTTAGCGCCGCGCCGTTCTTTGAAACTATCGAAAAATGCAGGCGAAGTCCGAACGTGGAGAGTGCTTAGTACGCGTTGGCGGCGGCATCGGACCGCCCGCAGTATTTTGCGGCTCCGACGTTTAAGTGGGCAGTAACAGGAATGACGCCTTGAATTTCGATCTCAATGAAGAACAGGTCATGTTACGCGATCTCGTACTGCGGTTCGCTGCTGATCGGTATGACCCTGTAAAGCGGCTAGGTTATTTGCGTGATCCGCGCGGCTTTAGCGCCGAAGGTTGGGCGACGATCGCCGAGACAGGGCTGCTGGCCTTCCCCTTCGCGCAGGAACTGGGTGGGTTTGGGGGTGGGGCAGTGGAGCTCATCACGGTGATGGAAGCGCTTGGCCGCTCGGTGGCGGTCGAGCCGATCCTTCCAGTTATCGTCATGGCGGGCGGCCTGATCGAACGTGCTGGCAGCCCGGAACAGCAAGCCGAGTTGCTACCCGCGATTACCGCAGGCAAGACCTTCGCTGCTCTGGCCTATTCTGAACGCGATGCCCGCTACGGCCTTGAAAAAGTGGCGACTATGGCGACAGAAGACAGCGCTGGAACGGTCGTGTCCGGAACGAAGCAAATGGTGCTGGGCGGTCCGTTTGCGGACGACTTCCTGGTAGTGGCACGCGAAACCACCGGTGCTATCGGCATATTCAAGATCGCGGCGGATGCGCCGGGCGTGCGACGTCGCGACTATCGCGTCGTTGACGGCTCCGTTGCCAGTGATCTCGATCTCAGCCGAGCCCCGGCAGAGCGGTTGCCCGACGGGCAAGCGGCGTTGGAGGCTGCGCTCGATGAAGCCAGGCTCGGCATTTGCGGCGAACTGATGGGGCTGATGAGCATGATATTCGATTCGACGCTCGATTACCTGAAGACCCGCAATCAGTTTGGTCAGGCCATCGGATCGTTTCAGGCAGTGCAGCACCGCATGGCCGATCACTATAGCCGCCTCGAACTCAGCAGAGGACAGGTGTACCGAGCCGCCGCGCAACACGGCAATCGCCAGGATCGCGGCGCTAGTGTCAGCGGTGCTAAAGCCTATATCTCGCAGCACGCGCTGCTGTTGGCGGAGGATGCGGTGCAACTCCACGGTGGCATCGGCACTACAGAGGAACTGATGATCGGGCAGGCGTTCAAGCGCGTGTTGCTGCTCTCATCTCTGCTTGGCGACAGTGACTGGGAATTGCAGCGCTACGTTGCTTTGACGCGGCATTGATAAGGCTGGTGCTTCATTCGGTGAGTTTCACCATCGTTTTGCCGAAATTGCCGCCTGTGAACATCTTGGCATAGGCGACCAGCGTGTTCTCCAGGCCCTGCGTCACATCGAACGCCATCTTAACGCGCCCGTTCTCCAGCCACGGCCCTGTCAGCCGATTGATCTCTTCGCCCCGATGATAAAAATCCGGTGAGAAGAACCCGGCCACTGTCAGCCGCTTCATCAGGATCAAGTCGAAATTTTTTGGTCCGACACGTTCTTTTTGATCGTAGGTCGAGATCAGGCCGCAAATCGCTATGCGCCCATTCATGGCCATGTGTGGCAGCACGATATCGAGCAGTGTACCGCCTACACAATCGAAATAGCAGTCGATCCCGTCGGGCGCGGCCTGCTTCAATTGCCCGTCCACATCGCCGCGCTTGTAATCGATGCTGGCGGTAAGCCCAAATTCTTTGATAAGGCGTGCGCACTTCGTTTCGCCGCCTGCAATCCCAATAACGCGGCATCCTGTCGCCAGTGCGAACTGCGCTGCCAGCAGGCCAGTCGCTCCTGCTGCTGCCGACACGAGTACTGTCTCACCGGGTCTCACCCTGCCGTATTCGTTGAGGCCAACATAGGCGGTCCATCCATTCGGCCCTAATATCGCGAAATGTTGCCGCATGTCGGCAATATGGGCAACCTGCCAGAGATTGCCCGCGTCCGGCGCCAGCCTTGAATAGTCTGCCCACTGCCCATAGGCACGTACCACCGCTCCTTCGGCAAAGCCGGGATGTCGCGACTGGACTACGCGGCCAAGCACGAAGCCCATGATCGGGCTACCTAGCGGGAGCGGCGGCATATAGCTGTCGGTGCGGGACGTGAACCACATGCGCGTGCCGGCATCGAGAGAAAACCACAGGTTCTTCACGAGCAATTCGCGTTCGTCTATTTCGGGCAGAGGCCCGTCATACAGGTGAATTGCACTGGCGAAATCCTGGCCGTCCGGATAGCTGTCCAGCCGCCAGTATCGGTTTCCTTCAGCCATGACGCAGCTATCCTCTCAGTCAGATGTTGAACCGACTGTGCGTGGAGAGTTCGGCAGGCGCAGCTATGAAAAGCATCAATTGCTGCGAACCGACGGCCAAGCCACATCGGCACAAGGCAGAAGCTTGGGGCAGAAGAACGAGGCGGAGACGATGACAGAGACTTTCCATCGCGTAATCAAGGGCGATGAGATTGAGGAGCGGGCGATGCTGCCTTTCGTGGTGAATGGCTGGCCAGTGCTTCTTTGCCGCGAAGAGGGCGCAATCCACGCGCTTATCAATCGCTGCACACATGCCGCGTCCCAGCTTGCGCCGGATGGCCGGGTGCGCCGCGGCGCGGTCATGTGCCCGTTACATGGCGCGCGGTTCAAGCTCGACACTGGCGAGTGTCTTGGCGGCGCAGGCTACAAGCCGCTGAAGCTCTACCCTTGGCGCGAGGATGACGAGGGCTGGATCGAAGTTGCAGTGCCTGATGAAGCACCCGGCATGGAGCATTTGCCGGTCAAGCCGCTTAGCTGACGGTCAGGTATCCTTGGCCCAGGCTATACCGCGCCGCAGCAGGTCGTAGAATACCGGAAGATCCCAGGCACAACGGTCGACGGTGGGCCAATAATTAAGATCAGGCTGCATGTCGTAATGCCCCCGGCAGTGACCCAGAGTGTTGTAAAGCACGGCGCCTTTGCCCTGCGGCTTGATGTAGAGGACAGGATGCTTGTCGTGCGCCCATTCATGCTCGTCGAAGCCCGTCGCTTCGCCGGCAAATTCGGTTTCGAGCAGCACATGCAACTCGCCGTGGCGCTCCATCAGGTAGAGTTCGTCAGTGGTCTCGAATGGTTCAATGCCTTGTGTTAATGGATGATCGGCATCCAAGACAGTTACGGTGTATGGCGCAATCGGCGGATGTGCGATGAACTGTGTGCCCAGCGTGTCCATGAACAACGGTGCCCAGCGTGGGCTGCCGTACAGGCCGTTCTCGAACAGACGAAGCACTGAATTCGTGCCATGCAACGCATACCATCGCCCGCCACTCTGCACATAATCACGCAACGCTTCCTGCGCCTCCAGCGAAGGCACGACATCGCAGGTGTAGGTGATAAGCAAGTCTGCCGCCTTGATCGCGTCGATGTTGCTATAGTCCTCAAACACGCGAGTGCGTACACGCTCATCTTCGGCAAGCAGCTTCAGCAGTTCCAACCGCGCAAAGTCGATGTCATGATACAGCCCGCCCGCGATCAGAACGCAATCGATGCGTCCAGCTTTGTCCACCGCCTCTGCTTCCGACATCGCCTGTTCTCCCGTCAGAATTGAACGCGCTTGGTCATGCCGCCGTCGATCACCACGTTGGCGCCCGTCATGTAGCGGCATGCGGGCGACGCGATGAAAGCGATGGCCTTCGCCAATTCCTCACCACTGCCCATGCGGCCCATAGGGATCTGCTGTAGGATGGAGTCATGAAACTCGGTCATGTTCTTCTTGATGTAGGCCCACGGGCCATCATCGGTGTAGATCGGGCCGGGCGTTACCGTGTTCACACGTAAGCCTTGGGGCGCATATTTTTGCGCGAGCGCGGCGCTGTAATTCATGATCGCCGCTTTTAACGCGTTGTAGGGCTGTGGTCCCATGAATTCTTCGACTGCGCCGGTCGACGAAATCGTGACGATCGAACCTGCATCGGATCGTTCAAGCGCGGGTAGGGCCGCCTGAATGCCGCGCACCAGCGGCAATATGTCGCCGTTCAGCACGGTCGTCCATGCTTCGGCTGTGTCAACGCCCGGATTAACGGACACGAATGAAATGAAGATGTCGCATCCGCCCAATTGATCCGCCGCGCTTGCGACCCATGCGGGAAAGGCCTCCGCATCCGTCACGTCCACGGCTTCACCGATAGCTTTGACCCCCAGCGCACTTAGCTCCTGCGTGACAGCATCGACCTTCGACTCTGTGCGGCCGCACAGCGCGATGTCGCAACCTTCTTGAGCCAATATATTGGCGACGCGGCGGCCGATGCTGGCATTGGCTCCGGCGAGAATCGCCTTACGGCCCTTCAATTCCAAATCCATCGCCTGCTCCTGAACTATGATGCTATCTGTCTTACTGAAAAGGCTGCGCGGGTTCACTGACGTTTCCATCAGTGTCGCATGAAGTTCAGCATGGCATAGAGGCTCTTCGGCGCTAAACAGAATGCGGGGAGAGGCAGAACGCTATGGCAAAGCAACGTCTCGCGGACCTTGTGCGTGCCCATGCCGCGGATATGCCCGATGCCGTAGCCCTGGTTTTTGAGGGGCGGGAAACCAGCTTCGGCCAACTCGACCGTCATGCCAGTCAGGTCGCCAACGGCCTGATCGCATCGGGGTTGAAGCCCGGCGATCGGATCGCGTATCTTGGCAAAAATAGTGATCGCTATTTCGAGTATTGGATAGGTGCGGCCAAGGCAGGATTGGTGCTGGTGCCGATCAACTGGCGGCTTGCCGCTCCGGAAGTCGCCTACATACTAGAGGATAGCCGGCCAGGGTTGATCCTTGTGGATCCGGAATTCGAAATCGATGCAAGCTCGAACGGGCGCAATACTGTCCTAACCGCGCAGGACTTCGCACAGTGGCGGGACCGCCAGTCGATAGCTGATCCGATGCGCGACGCAGCCTACGACGACGCCGTGCTGCAACTTTATACCTCGGGCACTACAGGCAATCCAAAAGGCGCGTTGCTGAGCAACCGTAGTCTGCTGGCGCTTCGGCAAGACACGCCGCTCGATCAAGTTCCTCTATGGAACCGATGGACCGCCGACGATGTCGCCTTGATTGCGATGCCCATTTTCCACATCAGTGGATCGGGCTGGGGCCTCTGGTCGCTCCAGCATGGCGGTAAGGGCATCGTCGTCCGCGAATTCGATCCGCATCAGGTGCTCGATCTTCTTGTGCGCTACCGCATTACGAAGATCATGATGGTGCCGACTGCCATGAAGATCGTGTGCGATCATCCCGATGCGGCGACTGCTGATTTCGGCTTCCTGCGATATATCTGCTATGGCGGCTCGGCTATCCCGCTCGATTTGATGCGGCAGGCGCTCTCCGTCTTCGGCTGCGGCTTCGCGCAGATGTACGGCATGACGGAGACCGCCGGCACCATCGCCGGACTGCCGCCCGAGGATCATCATCCGGACGGCAATGCACGTATGCGCAGCATCGGCGTTCCCTTGCCCGGCGTTGAAATCCAGATATGGGGCGAAGATGGACAGGAACGTCCACGCGGACAGGTCGGAGAGATCGTCACGCGCTCGTCTGCAAATATGATCGGGTATTTCGGTCGGCCCGAGGCCACGGCGGAAACTCTGGACGAAGGGGGATGGCTGCGCACCGGCGACGCAGGCTATATGGATGAAGACGGCTATCTTTACCTCGCCGACCGGATCAAGGACATGATTATAACCGGCGGCGAAAACGTCTATCCGGCCGAAGTCGAGAATTCCTTGTATAGCCATCCTGATGTCGCAGACGTAGCCGTCATCGGCATACCTGATCCCAAATGGGGGGAAGCGGTGAAGGCCATCGTCGTCCCTGTAGAAGGTCGGCAGCCCGATCCCGCCGCGCTTATTGCATGGTCCCGCGAACGGATCGCCGCCTATAAGGCGCCTAAGACGATAGCCTTTCGCGACACGCTTCCGCGCAATCCATCGGGCAAGATCCTCCGCCGCATCCTGCGCGATGAATATCGCTGACCTCTTGCTTGTCGCAGGTTTGTAAGACCCGGACTACGCTTAGCTTAATCCATACGAACAAAGCAGCATCGGAGAGCGGGCATGACTGCCAACTACACTGGTCCCCTGGAGGATCGGATCGCCATTCGCGAAGTTCTTGAAACCTACGCCGATGCCGTCAACCGCTCGGATGAAGCGCTGTGGGCTTCGCTTTGGGTCGAGGATTGTCACTGGGATCTTTCGCATTATCCTGAACTCGGGGTCGTGTCTGGCAAGAAGGCGGTGGTGGATTTGTGGCGCGGGGCAATGCCGCATTACCCGAAGCTCAGCTTCATCATGACGCCGGGCATGATCCAGGTCAGTGGCGAAACCGCGACAGCCCGCGCCTACTTCTCCGAAGTTTACGAGGAACCCGGCACGTCAAAGGATAAGCGTGCCCGCGCCTGCTATGACGACAAGCTCGTGAAGCAGGATGGCCAGTGGCTTCTCCAAAGCCGGGCGTTCACTATTATCCATCAGACCTGATGGCACCCGTTCAGACAGCTTTTTTCACGACAAAGAGGGACGCCAACATGATTGTAGTGACTGGACAGATATTTACCGACCCCGCCACTTTACCGGACCTGTTCGCGCGCCTTCAGCAACTGTGCGAACCCTCCCGTTCTGAGGACGGCTGCACATTCTATCACATGGGCGTCGAGGACGCAGAAAAAGGCGTGCTGATGGCGATGGAGGGCTGGCGCGACATGGACGCGCTTCAAACGCATTTAGCGCAACCGGCCATCGCGAAATTGCTTGCCGATTTTGACGGCAAATTTTCGAACAAGGTCTCGATCCACGAGGTCTCGTCAACGCAGCCGATGTAAGGGAGCTTTCTGTCCGTCTCTCCATAAAGGGCAGAAAGGGAACCCGGATTGCTGCAGCGGTCCGGGTTCTTTTTTGCAGATGCTATCCTTCGGCGGCGACTGGACTAGTTTGTCTCAGTTTTTCGCCAATGTCCTGCCCCGCGAGATATCCGAATACCATCGCAGGTCCGAGCGTGCCGCCGGCGCCGCCATAAGTCATGCCCATGGGAGAGGCCATCGCGTTGCCCGCGCAATACAGGCCGGGAATGATATTGCCGTCAACGTCCAGCACGCGTGCGCGGGTGTCCGTCTGCGGACCGCCCTTCGTTCCCAATGCGCCGGACTTCACTTCGACGGCATAATAGGGTCCGTCGCCAAGCGGCCCTAGCGTCGCGCGCGGACTACCACGATGGCTGGGGTCTCCCCACCATATGTCGTTTGCTGCCTCACCTCGGTGGAAGTCCGGGTCGCGCCCTTCCGAAGCATTGGCGTTGAAGCGGGCGACACTGGCTTCCAAACCATCGGCGTCGATCCCCACCCGATCGGCTAACGTACGTAATGTGTCCCCGCTCGGCACCCACTGCGGCGGTCGTGCGCCTTCGTCGAAATGGTCGGTCAAACCACCTACCAGAAAAGGGTAGCGGCTGTAAAAATCGGCGTTGAAGATCAGCCAGCACGGCAAGTTGGCATATTGGAAGGCGGTGACGTCCTGTTCATGAAAGGCTGCGCCAAAGGCATTGTAATTCGACGCTTCGTTGGTGAACCGGCGCCCTTTGGCGTTCACCATCAGCCCGCCGGGCATCGTGCGTTCGTAAGTGAAAAGCTGCATACCTGCTTCGTTGAGATCGGTAGGAACCTCGATCACGGGCATCCACCACGCTTCGCGCATATTGCCGAGCATTGCACCCACCCGCATCGCCATGCGCAGGCCGTCTCCCGTGTTGGTCTTGATCGACACGGGGTGTGTCATTGGGCCGCGCGTGAATGCGCGCACCAGCGACTTGTCCCATTCGAAACCGCCGGTCGCGACCACGACATTGGCGGCATGAACGATGCTGCCATCCTCAAATCGGATACCTGCAACTGCGCTGTCCCTCATGATGAGTTCGACCGCCCGCATGTCAGTCCGTGGCTCGATCCCGCGATCGAGACAGCCTTTCAGCAGCCGTCCGATCAGCGCGGCGCCCATGCCCCTTTCATCCCTTTCGCGCCGACGCGCCTTGACTTCCGGACTGGCCGGTGCGGGTACAGGTTGTCCCAATGTTGTCTCGCCAACCGTCATTGTTGCGTCGGGATAATAAGGCGAACGCTGGACGCGCTCCGCCCATGCGCCAAGTTCCTGATAGGAAAAGGGCGGACATTCCAATGTACGACCGCCCTCCCGCTTTGCGCCAGGAAATTCGGAATGATAATCCGGGAGATAGGGGATGGCGTAGAATTTCGCGGGCGTCCGCTCCTCCAGAAAATCAACCATCAGCGGGCCGGTATCCACATAAGTCTCCGCCATCGCGGGATCGATCATGCCGTGCGAAAGTGCCGCGAGATAGGTAAGTGCTTCCTCGCGGCTATCGCTTCGATCAGGGGCTTGACGATTGTGGTTGGGTATCCAGATTTGACCACCCGACCAGGCGCTTGTGCCACCTACTTTGTCGGCCTTCTCGAATATGGCGACGCGCGCGCCCCCTTCATGCGCGGTGATCGCGGCGGTCAGTGCCGCTGCGCCGCTGCCCAATACGACGACATCAAAATCGCGCATGACGCCTCTCCTCTAATGTTTATTGAGGAGGCATCATTCCATAGGGCAGATGGGCCGGGGACTGGCAGTTACACTAGCGCAACTTGGCTATTTGGCGGTCATGCCGCCATCGATCACCAGTTCCGATCCCGTCATGAAGCTTGCGGCTGGGGACGCGAGATAGACTATGCCGTTGGCGATCTCCTCCGTGTCGCCCATGCGGCCCATGGCATGTCCGGCCGATACTATATTTCGCGCTGTGGCTTCGTCCGGGAACAGCCCTGACTCCACATAGCGCGCGTAGATCGTATCCATCATGTTGGTGTCGATGCCGCCGGGATGAACGCTGTTGACCCGGATCGGCAGTCCCAGCATCGCGAATTCCACTGCGGCGCTTTTACTGAACAGCTTCACACCGCCCTTGCTCGTGCAATAGGCCGCCATGAACGCCGCTCCTTTTAGGCCACCCACCGATGACAAGTTGATAACAGAAGACCCGCCTTGGCGCGTCTGGCCGCTACGCGCCAGCAAGTCCTGTGCGGCTTTCGTACCGAGGAAGACGCCCTCGACATTAATTGCCATGCACTTGCGGAATTCAGCGAGGCTGGTCTCCGCAATAGCGTTGGTGATGGAGATGCCCGCATTGTTCACCAATATGTCCAGGCGTTCATGCTCTGATGCGATGGCGCGGATCAGTTCTGCCCATGCATCTTCGCTCGTCACGTCCAACTGGCGATATGCAACTGCGCCTTCCACCTCCGCCTCGGCTGCCAGATCCGACGCTATGACGATGGCGCCCGCCTCGGCAAGCGCCCTGCAGGATGCGCGCCCGATCCCGCCGGTCGCCCCTGTCACCAGCGCAACCGCGCCATCGAGTGAAAATGCGGTCATGGTCCATCTCCTGTTCTCACTGCGGCATCAGCGCGCGGTCCAGCCGCCGTCGACCACGACTTCGCTTCCCGTCATGTAACTGGCGTCGTCGCTTGCAAGGAACGCCACGACCTTGCCGATCTCTGTCGGCTGGGCCAGGCGCTTGATGGGCGTGGTCTGCGCCATAGCTTCAATTAGTTGCTGCGGTGTCAGCGTGCCGTCCCGCTCCGACCACCGCTGCATGCCTTTCAGCAAGAGAGGTGTTTCGACGAAGCCGGGATGCACGCTGTTCACGCGGATAGGCACGCCTGCGTCCGCAAATTCCAGGGCATTGGATTTGGTGAACAACCGCACCGCGCCCTTGGACGCATTATAGGCCGACACTTCGCCCATACCCACCAACCCCATGATGGAACTGATGTTGATGATGCTGGAACCGTAGGGGGTACTCATCCCCCCCTTGGCAAGAAGGGGCTGGAAGGTCTTGGTGCCAAGAAACACGGTGTCGACGTTCAGTGCCATCAGCCGTCGCCAATCTTCCAGCTTCAGGTCCTGCACCTTGCCCGTAAGGTCCGCGCCGACATTGTTCACGAGGATGTCGAGATGGCCGAAGCTGCGTTCGATCTCCGCCTTTGCCGCAATCCAGGACTCCTCGTCCGTCGCATCCAATCGGATGTAGCTCGCATTTGCCATAGGGTGCAGCGCGTTGGCGACAGCCTCACTGTCCGGTGCGTCCAGATCCGTGACGATCGTCCTCGCTCCGTCCGCGTCGAGGCACTGAGCGATGGCAAGTCCGATACCTCGCAATGCGCCTGATACTAAAGCAATTCTGCCTTCCAACCGTCCCATCATCACACTGTCCTTTTTTTGCGTCCGGTCTTTCGCAGAGGCGCTTTTTTGCGTGCGTTGCTGGCGGCAGATTGCTCATGGTGCGGTCATTACGGGAACCTGCCGATTGTCACAGGGTGACTTCAACCGGAATGCCGCGCAATTGTTCGGTAACATTCCGCGGCATGCATCAACATGCGCGAAGTAGATCACATTAGGAAAAGGCGCAGGGCAACCGATCGCTGCGCTCAAAGGGAGAGATGTCGTGACGACCAACGTCCATATGCGAACATTGAAATTAGCTGTCAGCGCATTGGCTCTTTCCGTCGGCATCGCACCGCCCGCATTCGCGCAGGCTGATGCCACCCCCGAAGAGACGGCCGCCACGCCGGGCGGCCTTACCGACATTGTCGTCACGGCGCGCAAGCGGGAAGAAAGTGTTCAGGATATTCCCGTCGCCGTCACTGCCATCTCGGCTGAAACCGTACAGCGTCAGGATTTGACTTCCATCGAAAAGATAGCCGCGCGCACACCGAACCTGAACGTTGGTCGAGCGTCCAACGGTTCCGGCGCGCAGTTGACGATGCGCGGCATTGGCTCGTCCTCAACCTCCATCGGCATCGAACAGTCGGTGGCCGTGGTCGTCGATGGCGTCTATTACGGGCAAGGCCGCATCATCAATGAGGGCTTTTTCGATCTTGCGCGGGTGGAAATTCTCAAAGGCCCGCAAGCGCTGTTCTTCGGAAAGAATGCCACCGCCGGCGTCATTTCGCTCACCACTGCCGATCCCACGCAGACGTTCGAGATCAAGGGCAGGGCTGCCTATGAATTCAACGCTCAGCAAGCGCAGATCGAGGCAGTGGCGTCCGGCCCGCTGAGCGATACGCTTGGCATCCGCCTTGCTGTTCGCGCATCGAAGATGTTCGAGGGCTATTACAGGAACGTTGCGGCGCCCTTCAATTACGCCACGCTGGATGTTGCTACTGGTGTTGCAGGTAGCGTGGTCGCGCAACCATCATCGGAGGACGAGCCGAAGGAAAAGGAACTGCTCGGCCGATTGACGCTGAAGTGGGAACCGACCGACCAACTCACGGCTACGCTGAAAGCATCGGGCACATACAACAAGGCCAACAACAACAGCTGGAACTATGTCGCGTTCAACTGTCCGACGGGAGTGAGCCAGCTTAATGGC
Organism: Sphingobium sp. SCG-1; assembly: GCF_002953135.1. NCBI lineage: Bacteria > Pseudomonadati > Pseudomonadota > Alphaproteobacteria > Sphingomonadales > Sphingobiaceae > Sphingobium > Sphingobium sp. SCG-1. The sequence continues at coordinate 2,921,902 of NZ_CP026372.1, read as the reverse complement.
TATGCATGTGGCCGCGATTTCATAACGCATCAAAACAAGATACCAGCCGAGTTTGCCGCCCAGGTCCCTTTCGCCAAGGAAGACGGCAGCCTCTATAATCGCTACAAGTCCTGGGCGGTGACGGGCACAGTCGCCTATGAACTCGAAGACGTGACGCTGACGTCAGTCACTAACTACAACTGGAACAATAATCGCTGGGCCTGCGCCTGCGACTTCCAATCAAGCCCGGCGTCCAACTGGGCGACCGAAAATTCGACTTACCATGCTTTCTCGTCCGAATTTCGCGCCCTCACGACATTTGACTCCCCGGTTAACTTGATGATCGGCGGCCTGTATCAAAAGACCAAGCGTACTTTCGACCAGTATATTCTACTGGCAGGTCTCACCAATAGCGCTGCCAGTCCGGAAAATGAGTTCCTGGCAACACGCAAAACCAGCTTTACCGATGGAGAGACAGTCGCCGCGTTCGGGCAGGTGACCTGGAAAGTCATCCCCACGGTCGAGATCGCAGGAGGCGTGCGCTACACTCACGAAACCAAGGACAGCTTCTTCACGCAGCCTTATAACAATCCCGGTCTTACGACGATTTTCAGGCCGCAGGACGATCCAGACGGATTGGGCGTAGTCACTGCCAAGCAGACGTTTAACGACTGGTCGCCGGAAGCCACGATCACATGGAAACCGACGAGCGGTTTGCTGGTCTATGGCGCCTACAAAACGGCGTACAAATCAGGCGGTTTCTCCAATGGCGGTATCAATTCGAAGCTATCGACGACGCCGTTCGCAGACCTGACATTCGATCCGGAAAAGGCACGCGGCTTCGAAGTCGGCATCAAATCCACTTTGCTCGACAATCAGCTTCGCTTAAACCTTGGGTTATACACCTATGGCTACAGCAATCTTCAGGTGGATTTCTTCAACTCGCCGATCTTTGCATTTCAGACGCTGACGGCCGATGCCCGAACCAAGGGTGTGGAGCTGGAGTTTGAGTATGCACCGCGCAATCTGGAGGGGCTGAACCTGCACGGCTCGATAAACTACAACAAGGCGCGTTATACCGATTTTCCCGATGCACCCTGCTACGCCGGGCAAAGTCAGGCTGAGGGATGCAATGTTGCGGTGGGCGCGGCGTTCCGCCAGGATCTCGAAGGCCAGCCGCTTTCTGTCGCGCCGGAATGGACCGGTACGCTTGGCTTCGCCTATGATATGACGATGGGGTCAGGCATGATGGTCGGGTTCAACGCTGATGCGCGGTACAGCGACTCCTACCTCGCCTCCGGCTTCGGCGCGCTGGACTCACGGCAATCAAGCTATGTCACCATAGATGCGGGTGTGCGCGTCGGCCCTGAAAATGAAAGCTGGCAGGTTGCGCTGATAGGCAAGAACCTCACGAACCGCTTCTACGTGACGGGGGCAGTCGACGGGCCATCCACGGGCGGCGCATCGGGTGGGCTTACCCCGGCACATGCTGATCAGCTTGGCTTCGGGACACTCCCACGAACGGTGCAAATTCAGTTCAGCACCAAATTCTAGGGGCGGTTCCTGCCAGAAGGAGGATGCGATGGAAACGGCGCGTTACCAGAAGATCATATCGATGGTCGAGACGATCTACGCCCTTACCGCCAGCGGCGACTGGCACGCTGTAGGGGAAATGTTGACGGAGGACTTCCGCATCGTGGAAGCCGAAGGTCTGCCTTATGGCGGCGAATATCTGGGCAAGACGGCGCTGCAGGATCTTTATACGAAAGTATTCGCGTTCTGGGAGGATGCTTCACTGGATCGGCATGACATGGCGATATCGGAACACAATGCTATCGTCATGCTTACCATGCACGCAACATCACGGCACACGGGGGAGCGGCTGGCGATGCCGATGTGTGAAGTGCTGCACGTGCGCGGCGACAAATTCAGCGGTATCACGCCTTATTATTACGACACTGCCGCTATCGCCAGAGCAACCGGTACGCTTTCGTTGGCCTGATTATTTTGGAGAGACAAGACATGGCGCAGCTTGCCGGCAAGGTGGCTTTGGTCACTGGAGGAACATCCGGCATTGGACGGGGCACGGTTGAACGCCTGGTTGCCGACGGCGCTACCGTGATCTTCACAGGCTCCAATGAAGATGCGGCGCGCAGTCTGATTGATGCGACGGGCGCTATGTTCATCAAAAGCCGTGTCGAAAGTCCTGACGACTGGCAGCAGACCGATCAGCGCATCCGCGGCGACTTTGGCCGACTGGATATCATGTTCGCCAATGCGGGGATCGAGGCAGGGGACAGCAATGTTGAGACTATCGCCTTCGATGCCTGGGAGCGGTTGATCGCAGTCAATCTAACGGGGGTGATGCTGACCGTGCAAACAGCCGTGCGGATCATGCGTGACAATCCTGGAGGGCCGACTGGCTCCATCATCATCAACTCGTCGATGAACGCCAACAGGGCCATGGGCAATTTCGTTGCCTACTCAACGACCAAGGCCGCGATCGTAGCGCTGGGCAAGTCGGTCGCGATGCACTGCGCTAGCGCCGGTCTGCAAATCCGCTGCAACAGCATCCTGCCGGGCGTGGTGGAAACCGACATGATCCGGACCGTCATCAACCGTGCTCCCGATCCAGAGGCGGCGCGCGGCATGTTCGAGGGTATGTCGCCCATGAAGCGGATGGCGAAGGTAAGCGAAGTCGCGGCGCTCGTGGCGTTCCTTGCTTCCGATGATGCTGCGTTCATCTCGGGCGGGGAATATGCGATCGATGGCGCGACGACCGCCGGCACCATGGGTGTCTGAGGAAGCCGTCTGCAACCCCGCGCAGCAGTTAGAATTTCTCTCAAGGATTCGTGACAATCCGGAAACTTGCCCTTAGCTCCTGCTAAAGGGCAGTATCCGGATGAGGTCGACGCGGGCGAATGGCGGTTAGGAATTCCAGCAAGGGGGCCGACACCCGACAGGTTATCCTGAATGCCGCCGAAGTTCTGTTTTCCGAGCATGGATATAACGGCACATCCCTGCGTGACATTGCGAATGCGGCAAATGTCCGCCTCAGCGCGGCGCACTATCACTTCGGCAACAAGCATGAGATTTATCGCGCTGCCATGGAACGCAAACTGGATCTGCTCCAGCAGACGATCTCCGACAGTTTCGCCGATGCCGACGGATCAACCGAAGGCTGTCTGACGATCGAGCAGACTATTGCAGCGTTCGTCCAGCCGTTTCTCACGATCGCGTCGACGCCGGGACATGAGTTGCGACACTATGTCCTGATGACGTCGCACCTGATGAGTTCCTATCGGATGCCGGAACTGCGGCCGATTTTGGCCAAGCTGAGCGTCGTTAGCGACCTCTTCGAACAGCGAATAAAGAAGCTCATGCCACACACCTCAGAGAGCGAAATCCTCTTTGGAATGTACATCATGGAAGCTGCGCTCATCTTCATGGTGCAGGATCCCGGATTCCTCGACGACCTGACGCGAAATCACCACATGTCCAATGCAATCGGCAGAAATTCGGGCGCGATCATCCGTTTTTTCGCCGCTGGGCTCGAGCGCATTGCCGGCGAACCTCACCAATCTCACAGGTTGGACGATCGACCTATTTAAGGCAAAACATAGCCGTGAGCTGATGAGGACAGTCGGCAGAACGGAGATGGATTATGTCCCGGAAAATCTCCGGTTTTAATGGCGTTGCGCACACGCGCAGCGACTGGAGGAAGTAATGGGCCAAACCGATATTCATCCCCTTACGATTGATGGTCGTGAACCCTCCAATCTGCGTGGCGATCCGATCACGGGTGATCGCTACACGTCGAAGGACTTTATGCGGCGCGAGTGGGAGCGGATGTGGACGCGCATCTGGCATGTCGCGGGGCGCACTGCTGAATTGGAAGAACCGGGCGACTACGTCGTCCACAACTTCATGAACGAGAGCGTTTTTTGCGTCCTGCAGGACGATCGTTCGATCAGGGCATTTTATAACAGTTGCCGCCATCGCGGGATGCGTCTCGTAAATGACAGCGCCGCCGCTGAGAGCTTTCAGTGCCCCTATCATGGCTGGGTATGGGGCAAGGATGGCGTGCTGAATTATGCGCAGGATGCCCATGATTTTCCACAGGGCAATCCCTGCGGAAAATTGAAACTGAAGGAACTGCGCTGCGCCATCTGGGGCGGGTTCGTGTGGTACACGATGGACGATAATGCGCCGGATTTACTCGATTATCTCGCGCCGATGCCGGAGATCTACAAGAATTATCCGATGGAAACGGCCGTGCGCGTTTTCTGGATGAAGATCGATCTCAATACGAACTGGAAATTCGCGACCGATAACTTCAGCGAAAGCTATCATACGCGCACGGCGCACCCGCAAGTGCCGCCGTGGATCGATCAGGATGTCGATACCGCTCGGCATGAGATGTATCCAGGCGGGCATGGGCGAACGGTGCAGCCGATGCGGCCCTCGCTCAGCGATCGGCTACCGGAAGGCGAGCCTCATCCCTTCGACTATATCCTGCGTCAGTGGGACATCGATCCCGCCAGCTACCCTGATTACGAAGCCAGGGCGATGCAGGGCTGGCTCGACTTGAAAGCGGCCAAGCGGCGGCTGTGGAAGGAGCGCGGCTATCTGCACTACGAGCATATGACGGACGAGGAGATCACCGACAGCCCCCATACCGTCATCTTCCCCAACGTTACGATATCCTTCCTGCCCGACAATCTGATCTTCTTTCGCACGGAGCCGCATCCGACGGACCCCAACAAATGCACATTCGATCTGTGGTGCATGGCATTCCCCGTAGCGGGACAAAAGATAGTGGAATCTATCATGGCCGGACCACAGCCTCTGCGGGAGGCGGAGATGCAACACCGCGCCTTCGACAATGGACGCGGCGTGCCCGAGATCGAGGGGCAGATCGTCTATCAGGACATGATGCTCGCCGAAGGGCAGCAACAGGGCATGCACTCGCAAGGCTATGAGGACGCCTATTTGACCGCGCAGGAAACGCGTGTCCGCTTCTTCCATGAAGTGCTCAACGATTATCTCGAAGGGCGACGCTGAACGCCCAATTCCAATAAAATAATGTGATAAGGGAGAGTGCAATGCGAACTGCCAGAATGTTGGCCGGAAAGAGCCTTGGCCTGCTTTCGACGATCTCCGCGCTGGCGTTGACCTTAGGGTCTGCCTACGCACAGGACGCTGCCGCTCCGGAGCCGGAGACAGGCATTAGGGACATCGTCGTCACGGCCCAGAAGCGATCGGAAAATCTCCAGGACGTGCCGATCTCCGTAACGGCCGTCAGCGGCGAGAGCCTCGGCGCGGCGCAGGTCACTACATTGCAGGCTCTGCAAGGCACGATACCCAATGTTCAGATCGACAACTTCGCGAACACACCGCAGACGGCGGTGTTCACCGTGCGCGGCATCGGCGTCATTGAACCAGACCCCTATGCCGGAAACACGGTGTCCATAGTGGTCGACGGTATCCCGCAATTCTTCAGCATGGGCGCGCTGCTCGACTTGTATGACGTCGACCGGATCGAGGTATTGCGTGGGCCGCAGGGAACCCTGTTTGGCGCGAACACCACAGGTGGCGTCGTGAACGTGGTCACGGCGCAGCCCACTGGCGAGTTCGGCGGGTTCGTGAAGAGTGCATACGGCAACTATGATCGGTTCGACCTCAGTGGATCGATCGAGGCGCCTTTGGTCAAGGATCTGTTGTCGCTTAAGGTTGCGGGCATTCACACGCAGCGGAAGGGCTGGGTCACGAATGTCGTGGATGGCTCCGATCTTGGTCGCAAGAACCTGGATGCGGTGCGCGCCTATCTCCGCCTCGCGCCCGATGGATCGGATTTCGACGCGACGTTGCAGGGCGAGTATGTCAATGCCCGCAACGGATCGCCCATCGTCATCAATGGCTCTTACCGGGGTGAAGCGATCTTCGAAGAGCCGGGCGTCGACGGCATGTACCCCAGCCCCTGCATCAGTGGCGGCCAGTGCAGAGCGCCGAAGAAATATTACGGCGCGAACAACAGCGTGCCCGACATCTCGAATATGGATACCTACACGGGCGGCCTGACCATCAACTACAGGAACACGCCGATCGGGGATCTCACATCTATTACCGGCTACAAGAAGTTCAAGCTGGTCGAATATACTGATCAGGATGGAACGCCCGAGTTCAAGAACGACACCTACCGCCGGACACGCGGCTGGCAGTTCAGCCAGGAGTTGCGGAGCAACATTGCCGTCAACGACGACATCGACCTGCTCATCGGCGGCTTTTATCTCAAGACCCACTACGATCACATTCAGGCATACCGCCTGCAGTTCGCCGCGCCTGGCCTGCTACAGATCAATTTGCAGGATCAGGATAATTACTCGATCTCCGGATTCGCCCAAAGCTATTGGCAGGTCACCGACCGCCTGAAGCTTCAGGCCGGCATTCGCTACTCCCACGAGAAAACGGAATCTACGCCAAGCCTGGAGACCAGCATCGGCAACCCGGCGGGATCCAATTATACCGGCATCGGCAACACGGTGATCGGCGCGTTCACGACCGGCGGCACGGAGAGCTGGGACAATGTCGGCTGGAAGCTTGGCGCGGATTATGATTTGGGCGATCGCCGACTGCTCTATGCAAGCTGGGCGCGCGGCTTCAAATCGGGTGGCTTCACTGGTCGTGTAGGCGTTCCGGCCGATGGCAGCGAGCCATTCGATCCGGAGACCGTCGATACCTTTGAAGTCGGTGTGAAAGCGGACTTTCTGGACCGCCGTCTGCGCACCAACCTCGCCATCTTCTACACTAATTACCGCGATCTTCAGGTGGCGCAGATCTACTTCGATTCAACAACCAGTACACAGGGCAATCGAATCCTGAATGCAGGCAAAGCCGAGATCAAAGGGTTCGAACTGGAAACGACGGCCGTCCCGGTCGAGGGCATGACTTTGCGCGCGTCGCTGGCTTACCTCGACGCGAAGTACAAGACGTTTGCCTATATCGATCCGCTTTCCGGCGCAGCGCTCGACTTGCAGGGATATCGCCTGCAAAATGCGCCCAAGTGGAATGCGTCGTTCGGCGCCAATTTTGTCGTGCCGCTGGGCAATGGCGCGGAACTCGTAACCGACGTCAACTACGCCTACACCAGCAGCAAATATTACACGGCCATACTCGATACGCCGCGTTCGAAGATACAGCCGACGCATCTGGTGGATGGCACCATCACTTATTATCCCGCAGGCCGCGCCTGGTCGCTCGGGCTATGGGCGAGGAATCTGCTCGACAGCCGCTACATCTCCACCGTCTATGACTCCCCCGGCTATGGCGGAATTGCCGGATATGCCCCGCCGCGCCAATTCGGCGGGACGGCGACCTTCAACTTCTAAAAAATCCTATGGCGGGAGAACGAAATGGGACGCGTTGAGGGCAAAGTGGCGCTCATCACTGGCGGTGCATCCGGACTCGGCGCCGCCGACGCACGGAAGCTTGCCAGCGAGGGCGCCAAGGTCGTCATCACTGACATACAGGAGGAACTTGGCCAACAGACTGCCGCCGATATTCCCGGATCGCTGTTTCTCGCGCACGACGTTCGGGATGAGGCGCAGTGGCACGATGTCTTGGCGCAAACGATATCGCATTTCGGGAAACTCGATGTGCTCGTCAACAATGCCGGCCTTGTGCGGTTCGCCAATGTGGAGGACTGCACGCTGGAGGAATTTCGACTCCAGATGCAAGTCATGGTGGAAGGGTGCTTCCTCGGCTGCAAGTCCGCCTTGCCCGCGATGACCAGAACGGGCGGCGGGTCCATCATCAATGTAGCCTCAGTGGCCGCGCTAAAAGGCATAGGCGTCATCCCGGCCTACAGCGCCGCCAAGGCAGGAATCATCGCCATGACCAGAAGCATCGCCGTGCATTGTCAGGAGCAGGGCTACAAGATCAGGGTCAACGCAGTGGCGCCCGGCGCACATGACACACCCATGACTCGCCGAGCGCTGGGCGAGTTGCCGCAGGGTGATGCTGGCCTGGAGCAGATTCAGGCGATGGGGCAGGGCGCTCCCGAAGACGTCGCTAATCTCGTATTGTTTCTGGCTTCCGAGGAGTCTCGGCAGATCACCGGCACCCACATCGTCATAGACAATGGCGAGACGATGCGATGACTGCGGCGCTCACTATAACTCAGGTCGGCGACATCCAGGAAATTGCCAACCGTCTTGCCCAGCACAGCCGCGGCGTTGACCGGGCGGACGAAACGCTATTGGCCGACTGCTATCATGATGACGCTAGCGTGGATTACGGGTTCTACGCAGGGCCGGCAGGCGCGTTTGCGACCATCCTGACCGATGCGCAAAAGGCCGGGCCGGTGACGCTGCATCGAACCGGCCAGATGTGGATACGAATATCGGGCGAAAAAGCCCGGTCTGAGAGCTATGTCATCGCGTATGTGCAGGCGCCTGAAGCAGACGGCGCGATGAAGCAACGGCTGGTATGCGGTCGCTATCTTGATCGGCACGCCAAACGGGACGGGAGCTGGCGGCTAGATCATAGAACTTATGTACTCGATACCAACGTCAACTGGCCCGGCGAACATGTCGCAGGGGGCCTCAATTCTCTCGCACATCACGTGCCTGCGGGCGGCCATGGTCCAGCAGATCCAGGCATCGCCTTGCTCGCTCTGGCTGCGGCGAAAGGGCGAGCCGAGACAGGAGATACATCGATGAATATGGCTGACATGTACACGCGCGAAGCCGCCGACGCCGTCATCTCGCGGCAGCAAATCGCGGATTTGACCATGGCATATTGCCGGGGTGTGGATCGTGCCGATGAAGCTCTTCTCGCCAGCATCTTCCATAGCGACAGTACTGTTGTGAGCGGTGCGTACAACGGCAATGGGCAGGGCTTCGCTTCGGAGATTTGCCAGATAGTCAGGACGGCGTTCGCGCAGACATTTCACTCGATCGCCAATCAGTGGATCGATGTTACTGGCGACGCCGCAGTGGGTGAGACATATGTGATTGCCATCGCGACCACGGCGGATGGGGCATCGCAGATACTGACGGGCGGTCGCTACATAGATCGGTTCGAGCGACGGGAAGGACGCTGGAAATTCGCCGAGCGAACTTTCGTCAGTGACTGGAGCCGCGTTGAACCGGCGACAGAGCAGATCGGTGAAGGCATTTATGCCGCTCTTACTCTTCGGGGCAAAAGGGACCCTCAAGACCCTGTTTACGCATTGTGGAAATGATGAAGCAATGATGCGGTTGTCGTGATGAAGTGAAGTCCCTTGGTCGGTAAATCACTGCTCAACTATCACGCGTATTGATAATGACTGTCTTGCCCGGTGAAGACCATGGGGTTGAAGCTATTGCAGGTTGAACGCTCAAGACAGACGGCCTAATTCCAAATATATGATAGCCAAGCCTAAAGAGCGCGTTACGCCCGATATGCAAAACTCTGTTCGGGCCGAAGAGGTAGTTCCGAAGCAGAGGCGCAAGTACACCAGTTCGATGATGACACAGCGGCGCCAGCGCATCATCGACTGCGCGCATCGTATTCTGGGCGAGGGGGGAACACAGTCGCTGACGATCGACCGCCTTAGCCGCGAAGCAGAGGTCGCCCCCAGAACCCTGTATCGGCTGTTCGACGACAAGGAGGGCGTCATCCTTGCAACGGTCTCCGATCGGCTGCGCGAAGTGCGTGCCTCCATCGCCCGCCGCCAGAGAGATTACACGATCGATGTCGTTTTTGAAGAACTCGACTGGATGGTGTCGGAGATGCATCGCGATTCAGAATATGCGCGGGTGGTCATTGGGTTTTATTTCTCACTTGAACCGCGCCTAGCTGCGATCCGAGAGTTAGGCTCGGTCGCCTATAACCGTTTTCGTAACTGGATGGACCGGGAAATTGTGCAACGCCATACGCGAGACGATCTCGATCTGGAGCGGATTGCACAGGAATTCGTGGCGACCGAGTTCGTGGTCTATCATCGCTGGGCTGTGGGTGCTGTCGATGGAGACCAATGCCGCATTGAATTGCACGCGAACTTCCTGAAAACCGCCTGCCTTGTCCTGAATGATCCTGTCCGCAGCAGCTACATCAAAATGCTTACGGAAAAGCAGGCGCTACTCGCATTAAGCGCCATTGGCGCTAAAGCCTCTAATAATCGTGCGGAGCGCGACGCTGGCGATCATTTCATCGGCAAGGCATAAGCAACGATCTGGTCCGACCTCTTGGTCTGGAACCACATATGCTGGCCTGACGTAATGACCACGAACTGCCGCCCACCGGCCATGTAGCTCATTGGTGTTGTCTGGCTGCCGCCGGGCAAGGCGTCGCGCCACAGTTCCTTTCCTGACGCCATATCGATCGCCCGCAAAAAACCATCCATGGTGGCCGCAATGAACAGCACGCCCCCTTTGGTAGCGATCGGGCCGCCGATATTAGGCGTTCCAAGGCGGAGGTCGAACGGCAGCGGCACGGCAACCTTATTGTTTATCGTGCCTAAAGGCACGTCCCACAAAGTACGACCGGATCGCAGATCGATGGCTGTCAGGCCACCCCAAGGTGGCTTGGTGCAGGGCGCGCCCAATGGAGAGAGCAGCCATTCGCGCTTCACTTCATAGGGCGTGCCAGCCATTGGCGACACATCTTCGGTTGCGGAGAGCTTGACGGTCCCGCCGGCCCCCGGCGCACGTTTGCGCAATCGGATGACGGACGCGACCCGACTGGAATTGATGTAATAGATTTGCCGGACGGGATCGATGGCGCCCGCGCCCCAATTTGCGCCGCCGGAGGCAGCGGGATAGGTGATCGTGCCTCGCTCGGTAATAGGTGTGAACAACCCTTCGCTGCGATATTGCGCGATCAGGTCGCGGCATTTGCCGCGGTCCCACGGTGTGAAGCCCCATGCGTCGTCGGGCTTAACGGATTGCGGCACGATTGGCTTGGGCAGGCGTGGACGTGGCTGCGTTGGTGATAGCCATTCGCCCGGCATCGCGCCCTGCGGAACCGGCACTTCGTCAATCGGGAAAAGCGGAGCGCCAGTCCGGCGATCGAGCACGAAGACATAGCCTTGCTTCGTCGGTTGGACCAATGCGGGAATCGCCTGCCCCCCGCGTTCGATGTCGATAAGCGTGGGCTGCGCGGGAGTGTCGTAGTCCCATATATCATGATGGATCAGTTGCCGTGCCCAAACGAGAGAACCAGTCCGCGCGTCAAGCGCGACGACACTGTTGGCGTGCCTATTATCGCCGGGGCGGAGCCCGCCATAATAGTCCGGCGATGCGCTGGATGTCGGCAGGAATACTAAGCCGCGTCGCTCATCAGCGGAGATCACCGACCAGACATTGGCAGCGCCAGTCGTGCGGCGGCTGTTGCCCATCCAGTCCCTGTCGCTGCCGCCGGTCTGGGGAATGGGGTCGAAGGTCCATAATGCGCGTCCCGTCCGGACGTCATAGGCGCGAATGATGCCGCGCGGCGCATTGGCACGCACATTGTCCAGCACCGACGTGCCTACTACGATACTGCCCGCCGCTATCGCCGCTGGACCCGCCAGCTTGACCTCGCCGGGGTGGTGCAGGCGGCCCGGATCGACCTTGACCGTGCCGTTGTTTCCGAACTGGCTGCACAGCCGTCCGGTTCGTGCATCCAGGCCGATCAGCCGCATATCGACGGTGGCGAGAATGATGCGCTGCGCACAGGCGCTATTCAGCGGCATGTCAGGATCGCGCCATTGCGACACCCCACGACAAATATATTGATCGGGAAGCTTGTAACGCGGATCGATCTTCGGATCGAAGGTCCATTTCTCCCGCCCCGTTGCCGGGTCGAGAGCGATCACGCGGGAGAAAGGCGTGCAGGTGATAAGCGATCCGGCCGCCAATATCGGCGTGGTCTCACTTGTACTGTTGGCGAGCATAGCTTCCGGGCGGCGGGAAAGCTCACCCGTCGAATATCGCCATGCAACCTGGAGATGACCGACATTGCCGGGCACGATCTGCGCCGCTTGCGTGTAGCGCGTGCCTGCCGATGTCGCGCCCCATTGATCCCAGGCAGTCTGCGCCGGAAGGCGTGTGGGAATGAAGAGCTTCGGCAACGGTGGATGCTCGATCCTCCACCAAATCACTCCGCCTGCGCATATCAGGAGGAGGCATAATCCCCAGAATGGCCCAGCGACGTTTGTGCCCCCCGTTCGGCATATCAAACCGCGATAGTCGCGATGTGGCTCCGCACATCTGCGGACTCACCTTCACCGACAAGTATTTCGGTTAGCGTGCCGGAACCGGGCGACGGCACTTCAACGGTCGTCTTGGCCGCTTCCACTTCGACCAGCGGTTCGCCCGCCTCGACATGATCGCCAATGGCTTTCAGCCAGCGGACGATTTCGGCGTCCTGCATTCCCATGCCGAATTGCGGGAGCAACACTTTCATATTCGCCATGATTGCCCCCCTTATGCGGACACAGGTTGCGCAGCGCCGACCAGCGTGCGGGCCGCTGCCACGATACGATCGACGGTCGGATACAGCGCCTTTTCGATGGCGGGAGAGAAAGGCAGGTGCGTATCGGCCGTCGCGACGCGCAGCACCGGCCCGCGCAGGGCGTCGAATGCCTGCTCAACGATCAGCGCCGAAATTTCGCTGGCGGCGCTGCACGTCTGATGCGCGGGATCGACCGTGATCGCTCGACCGGTCTTGCGCACGGATTTCAGGATAAGAGGCTTGTCCAGCGGCACTAGGCTGCGTGGGTCCACCACTTCGATGGAAATGCCTTCCTTCGCCAGCACCTCTGCGGCTTTAAGCGCTAGCGGAACGGCACCGGCGACGGCAATGACCGAGATGTCGGTTCCCTCTCGCTTTATCTCGCCTTTCCCAAGCGGAATGATAAAATCAGGATCATCGGGCATGTCCGACTTGCTGGTCCAGCATGTGCTGTCCTCAAAGCACAGGACAGGATCGTCGTCGCGGATCGCTGCCTTCAACATGCCCTTCATGTCATAGGCGTTCGACGGCACCATGATCTTGAGGCCCGGCACGTTCATGAACATGGAATAGGGCCGGTCGCTGTGCTGCGCCGCGTTCGAATTGCCGTAGAACAGGCAAGTGCGGATCACGAGCGGCAACGATGCCTGCCCGCCATAGATGTAACGGGATTTGGCGATGATGCTCATGATCTGATCCATCGCCGGGTACAGGAACGAGGCAATTGTCGCATCGACGATGGGCCGCATACCCACCATGCTCGCCCCTGCCGCGGCGCCAATAAAGCCGTTTTCGGAAATCGGGGTGTCGCGCACCCGCTCGACGCCAAAGGCATCGACAAAGCCGGTGGTGGTGCCGAAGACATTGCAGATGATGTCTTCCCCCATGATGAAGACGCGCGCATCGCGCGACATCTCCTCGTGCTGGGCCTGACGGATCGCTTCGAGATATGTGGCTTTCGTCATGTGCTGTTCCTTAGCCTTCAGGCGGTCAGATAATCGGGGATCGGCAGGCGATCGACGAACACGTCATCAAAGGCTTCGGCCTGTTCGGGATAGGCGCTGTCGCGGGCGAATTGCAGCGCGTCGGCAACTTCGTCCGCGACCTCCTGCTCCATCGTATCGAGCGTGGCGGCGGCCACGCCCGCTTCAGTCAGGCGCGCGCGGTAGAGCGTCAGCGGATCGCGTTTGCGCCATTCATCGACTTCGTCGCCGCGATCGAGCAGGATGCGCCCCATATTGACTGCGTGATCGGCATATCGGTAGGTCTTGGTCTCCACCAAGGTTGGCCCGCCGCCCGTTCGTGCGCGCTCGACTGCCTCCGTGACCGCCGCTTCGACGGCATCGACATCCTGCCCATCCACGATGATCGCCGGCATCGCATAAGCCTTTGCCCGCTCGGCGATGTCTTTCACCGGCACTGCGGAGTGTGCGGGCGTGGAAACCGCGTAGCCGTTATTTTCGCACACGAAGATCGCCGGGAGTTTCCACACTGCCGCCAAGTTCATGCCTTCGTGGAAAGCGCCTTCGTTGGTAGCTCCATCACCGAAAAAGCATAGGGCCACACGGTCGTTGCCTTGCAGTTTCGACCCCAGCGCCGCACCGGCCGCGACGGGTATGCCCGATCCGACGATGCTGGTTTCGCCCAAGCTCCCGATCGAAAAATCGGATAGGTGCATGGAGCCGCCTTTGCCTTTGCAGATGCCCGTGGCCTTGCCGAGCAACTCGGCCATGAGCGGGCGCAGCTTCGCGCCCTTCGCAATGGGGTGCCCATGGCTTCGATGCGTGCCGACCATATAGTCGTCGGTACGCAGTGCGATGCACGCCCCCACGCCGGACGCCTCCTGCCCCGCATAGGTATGGAGTGCGCCCGGGATTTCCCCTGCCGCGTGAATGGCCTCCGCCCTGTCTTCGAAATGGCGGATACGCAGCATCCGGCGGTATTTTTCCAGGCTGCGGTCGTTGGGGAGATCGGTCATGGCTGTTCCTTTAAAGGGAGAGCGGTCAGGCGAAGGCGGGTTCGTACGTGGCGGGCGCTTTGCCTGCGACGATCAGTTCAAGCGGCGCCGCGTACATGGGCTCAGGCGCGCCAGCGGTGATCGCGTAGACATTTTCCATGTGGCACGGGCCAAGCTTCGCACCGAAGAAAAGGCTGTCGAGGCTGATCAGCATGTCCTCTTCGATGATGAAGCCCTGCTTCACGCCGGCAAGGCCAGCGGCAGGATAGGGGAGCGGAATCTCCAGCGGCATCAGGCCAATGCCATGCGCGACGACCAGCAGCTTCTCCGGCGCGGCCACGCCGTGTGCCTTGAGATGTTCGTAGCCGATTGCAGGCAGGCTGTTCGTGGACACACCCGGCCGCAGCATGTCGACCATTTTGAGGAAGGCGTCCCGCAATATGTCGTGCAGGCGCTGATATTCGGGCGTTGGCGTGCCGATCACGGCAGTCCGGTTTATGTCGATCCAGAAACCGTCGAGCACACCCTGCGTTTCCAGGATGACGATGTCGCCGTCCCGTAAAGCACGATTCCCCGCCGTCCGGAACAGGTCGGGGATAAAATCCTCCCCGTCGTAACTGCCGCCGAAAAGCATCGCGCCTTCGTCAACAGGGATGACCCGGTTGCGGACCATGAAATCGCAGATCCCGGCCTGCACGTCGTTCCAGTCGACGCCTTCATGCAGCAGCGATCCTGCGTGGGCGATGACCTGATCCGCCATTTTCCCGACGGTGCGATAACGTGCCAGCTCTTCGGGCGTCTTCACGACACGCACGCGCATCATCAAGTCGAGCGCATCGCGATAATCATGCGGCACACCCATGATAGCGACCGCAGCCGACACGCGATGTTCGTCGAACCCTATGGTGCGCTCCGCCAGTCCGTGATCCGCGAGCGCCGCCGCTACTGCCGCCGCGATATCGGGCTGGCATGTACCCCTGATTGCGCCCGCGATCGCCATCGCATCGTCCGCCAGCCGACTGCCCGGTCGATCGGGATCGACATAGCGGCTCACTTCACAGAAATTGAGCATGTCGAACGTGCGGATTTCGTCGAAGGTGCAGTTCTGCGCCTCTCTGTTGAGGACGGCGACTATGCCCAGATTGGCCTCTGGAATGACAAGGATCGTCGGCTTCTCGACATCGGCAAACACGATGGCCGCCGCAAACGGCTCCATCTGCGTCCAGCGTTCGAGTACCGAATGGTATCCGGTGGCATAGCGCACGTCATGCGGATGGCTGAGCACGACAGCGTCGAACCCTTCCGATGCCAGCAAGGAGCGCAGACGGGCGACGCGGGCGTTAGCCATCGGTCAGGCCGCGGCGAGGGCAGTGTCCGCGCCCTCGTTCGAGATGTCGGCCACAAGTGATCCCTTTGCGAGATCGCGCAGGAATTCATGGTTGAGGATGAATCGCACCTCGCCCCCGGCGTCGGTAAAGGCAACCGCGCCATGCCCCATGAACAGATATTCGGTTACCTGCTCGCAGCGCGCTTCGTTGTGGCGCGAGCCTATCGGTTCATAGCCATAGGTTCCGGCAGGAGCGGAGCCGACATCGTATATCAATTCGCCCTTGGTGACGAAATATTGGCCGTACCCTAGATGCCAATGTGGCGCGAACGTCGCACCCGGTTGCATCTCGACCCACAGCACCCAGTCGCCGCTTTCTTCGCTGTAGCGCAGCAGCCTTATGGTCGTCCCTTGCCCCAGTTCGTGCGGCCGCGCGTCGGCTATGTTGACGATAAGGTCGCCGGTCTTTCCAGCATCATGCTCGATAGTCATGGTCGGTCTCCTCGAATACGTTACATGGTTGCAGTAAGGCCCTCGTCAGCCGCGATGACGGCGCCATGGACCGCGCTTGACTGGGGGCTGGCGAGAAACAGGATCAGGTCCGCGATCTGCGCGGGGTCCATGAAGAACTGGCGGCGTGGGCTGGGATGATTTTCCATGAGCGCTGTGATGGCCGCCTCGCCTTCCGGAGTTCGCAGCCCAGCCGTCAACGGCGTCGCCACAGCGCCGGGGCATACGCAGTTGATGCGGATGCCCTTTGGTCCCTGTTCGGCCGCCAAGGTGCGCGCAAGCATGGCGACACCGGCCTTGGATGCGGAATAAGCGCTGTCGCCCGCTCGTCCTGCAACGCCGCTGACCGAACTGACGAAAACGATCCGCCCTTCGCCCCGTGCGATCATCGGTGGCAGCACGGCCTGCGTGACGTAAAAGCTGCCTTTCAGATTGACGTCGATATGCCGGTCGAACAGCGCGATAGGGCTGTCCGGAACAGAATTGGGTTGCCAGATGGCGGCATTGTTGACCAATATGTCGGCGGCACCGATTTCATCGGCCAAAGCGGCGACAGCGCGCGCCACGGCCTCCGCATCGCTGATATCCACCTGCCGTGCCGCCGCGACATCGCCGCTGGCGATTGCGCTATCGAGATCGGCTTGCGGCGCGTTCGAGAGGATAGCGACCTTGGCGCCCTCCGCCGCAAGGCCGCGCACGACAGCTTCACCGATTCCCGACGTGCCGCCCGTGACCAGTGCAATCTGTCCGGCAAAGCGCGTCATTGCGCGGTATACCCGCCATCGACCACCAGTTCAGAGCCATGCATATAGCCGGACTCGTCGGACGCCAGAAAACGGACGGCCTTGGCAATGTCGATAGGGTCAGCCATGCGCCCGATGGGATGCGCAGGCGCAAGTCCGGCAGCGGCTTCTTCGACCGACTTGGCAAAACCATTGTCGACGAAGCGTTGCAGGATATGATCGACCATCGTCGTGTTCACACCGCTGGGATGCACGGTGTTGACACGGATCTTGTAGCCTAGCGCAGAGAATTCCATCGCGCACGCTTTGGAGAACAGCCTCACCGCGCCCTTGGAGGCGCAATATCCGGTATGCAGCGGCGATCCAATCAGGCCCGCAACCGACGAGATGATGATGATCGAGCTTCCGAATGGACGATCCGCGCCGGTGCGCTGCATCAGGTCGGCAGCAACCTTCGTCCCCAAGAAAGGACCATCGACGTTGACCGCCATCTGCTTGCGCCATTGCTCTATCGTCGTGTTCTGGAGCTTCTCTACCACCACGATACCCGCGACATGCACGAGGACGTCCAACACGCCGTGGTCTGCCTCGACCGCAGCAATAACTCGCTGCCAGTCGCCTTCTCTCGTCACGTCGAGTGGATGATACTGGCCGTTCGGCACATTCTGCGCCCACGCGCTTCCGTCTTCGGGAATATCCGCGCCGACAACCACAGCGCCTACTTCCGCCAGCGCCCGAGAAATCTCAGAGCCAATGCCGCCAGTGCAGCCGGTCACAAGCGCCACTCGTCCTGCAAGCGAAGCAGTCATCCTATATCTCCTTGAATGTCATCGTCGGTCAACGGGGTGAAAAGGCGGATGTCCGGTTCGCCATCCACGCAGTCCCAGCCAGCCGCCGACATAGCCTTGTGATAGGGCATGTCGGGATGCGCGGCGTGTGCGGCTTCGTTGGCGAACACTTCAGTGAACACGAAAAGCGCCGGATCGTCGTTGCTGCGCATCACCTGAAAGATGGGCACGTCCGGTTCATTGGCGCGCACATCCTTCTGCAGTTGCGCCACAAGGGCAGCGAAGCTGTTTGACTTTTCCGGCTTCGTACGGACATGCATTATCACGCCAATCATCATTGAGGCCTTTCGATCAATGTCTTCGGGTTTGCTGGATGAGGCGGTCAGGCTGGCGCAGGGTCCAGATCCGGCGGCGGCACGCCCGCTGATCGACGCGCTGCTTGCCAAGCGCGCCGACGATCCCGACGCCCTCACTCTTCTCGGCCTTGTTGCTCAGCGCACCGGTGACGATGCAGCGGCTCTCGATGCGTTTGCCCGCGCCCGAAAAGGTGATCCCGACAATCCCGCCCGGCTTGGCAACCATGCCATTGCCCTTAAACGTGCTGGCCTGTTCGACGACGCCATCGCCGCGTTGCAGCGCTCTCTTGTCCTGCGTCCGGGATCGGCCGTGACTCTCGCGAACCTCGGCTCTTGTCTGATCGCGGCGGAGCGCCCCGAAGCAGCGGAGCGACCACTGCGCGAAGCAGTCGCCGCCAACCCGCAGCATTTCGAAGCCTGGAACAACCTGGGCGTGGTCCTCGCCCGTACGGGTCGCCAAAGCGACGCCATAGCCGCTTACCGCAGGGCGCTTGCCATACGTCCCGATCATGTCGAGACGGCGCTGAACCTCATTGATGCGCTCGCTGCCGACGGTGAAGCCGCTGCCGCTGAAACGCTGGCGACGAACATGGTGCGGCGAATGCCTGGACATGCGCGTGCGGCGAACCAGCTTGGCGGCTTGCTGGAGGCGCGCGGTGCCGTCAGCGCCGCCATCGATACATATGACGCAGCGTTTCAGTCTGAGACGCCCAGCCATCCGGTGGGCGTCAATCTGGCGCGAGCGCTGATCGGCGCGGGCCGGTACGATGAAGCCATCGCTATCACGGATCGCCTCATTGCCGCGCTGCCGTCCGTTACGACTCCCCTCGCGCTTAAATGTGCGGCGCTCGACCGATCGGAGCGTACCGGCGAGCTCCAAACTCTTATGGGTCTCGATCGCTTTGTGACGATCATCGACGTCACGACGGCACCAGGGTTTGCGTCCATGGCGGACTTCAACAAGGGTTTGGAAAACGAATTGAGGCGCCATCCGTCGCTCACATTCGAGCCGGAGGGGCTGGTGACGCGCCACGGACGGCAAAGTGACGATCTGGCGGCTGCGCCGACGCCGGCTTTCAGCGCTCTGACGCGCATCGCGACGGAAGCTTTGCGGGAATATGTCGATGCTCTGGCGCAAGATCCGCACCCCTTTGTGCAAGCCAAGCCCGACAAATGGACGCTCACATTGTGGGGCACCATTTTGACGCCCGGTGGCGCAGTGGAGCCGCATATCCATGCGCCGAACTGGCTGTCCGGCGTCTATTATCCTGCGATGCCCAAAACGAACGGGGAGGAGGGCTGGTTCGCGATCGGCGCCTTGCCCGTCAGCCTGGGGGCTGGCGGCACCCGTCACAGCTATGAGCCCCGCGCCGGACGGATGATCCTGTTTCCCTCCTATCTGTGGCACACGACCTTGCCATTTGGCGGTACGCAGGACCGGATTAGTTTTGCCTTCGACCTCGTTCCCGCTGGGATCGGGCGTCCGCACAGCTTCAGAAAATAACCGGGTCGGTCGCGCCGACCCGGCAGGTGTTTCCGGATCGCGCCAAATAACGGCGACGATCAGGAGGGGAGATTTGACACCCATTATGCCGCTCAGAACTTCGCGGCAAATTCGACGCCAAACGAGCGTGGCGGCGCATAATTGGTGAAGTTGAACAATCCCGCGACTGAGTTGGCAGAGACGCGATACACCTCGTCCAGCAAGTTGCGTCCAAATACGGACACACGGTACTTGTCCGATGGATCGGACCAGTGGATGCTCGCGCCTACCAGCGTTCTGGCTTCACCCTGCGTGTAATCGGCATTGAGCGTCACCGATTCATATTCGGACTGATAATTGACGTCACCGTTCAGGCTGATCTGTCCCCAAGCGGCCGGGGGGAACTCATAATTTGCGGTTAGATTGGCGGTAATCTTGGGAACATTCCGCAACTTCAGGAAAGAGGCGTCCTCGTTGGTGCCGTTGCCGTCGATGTCCGTGAAGAACTGGAGATATTTGGCTTTCTGATAGCCCATCGATGCCCCCAAAGTCAGGCCGTCGATGGGCACCGCACTGAGTTCCAGTTCGAGGCCGTAGACTTCCGCTTTGCCGGCATTCGTGGTGCGAGTCTCCTGACCGGGAAGCCCCGTGATGGGATCGACGAACGGTACGACAGCATCACGCTGCAAGTCGTTATACTTCACGTAAAATGCCGCAGCGTTGAAGCGAAGGCGGCGGTCCGGCGTTTCGGTTTTCAGCCCCAGTTCGAAGCTGTCCGCAGTTTCCTCCCGGAACGGCAGGGCCGACGTCGCCGACATGGCCTGCTCATTATAGCCGCCTGATTTATAGCCTTGGCTGTATGTGAAATAATTGTTGATCCCGTCGGCAATTTCCCAGCGATACCCCGCCCGGAAGGTCGGCTTCGAGAATTTGGCGCTGTCGGAATATTCCGGCCAGAAGCCC
This sequence comes from Sphingobium sp. SCG-1, assembly GCF_002953135.1. Classification (NCBI taxonomy): domain Bacteria; kingdom Pseudomonadati; phylum Pseudomonadota; class Alphaproteobacteria; order Sphingomonadales; family Sphingobiaceae; genus Sphingobium; species Sphingobium sp. SCG-1. The sequence goes on along the minus strand of NZ_CP026372.1, from coordinate 2,901,319 downwards.
GTCGCGATGACCGAGCGGCGGACCTGCGGTTGCACGGAGAAGCTCTTCTCCTCCTTGGTGTATCGCCCGCCTAGGAAGAGAGAGAACGCGTCGGCCAGCTTATATTCCGCCTCGCCGAAGACAGCGTAGCTGTCGACCTTATAGTGCGACGTAGACTGGTTCGGATCGGTAAGCGCCGTAGGATCGCCAAGGAAACGCAGGAAACCCAACAGGGATGTCGCGCTCGCATCGAGCGTCTGACCCCAATACATGGCGCCCACCGTCATCTTCAGCTTGTCCGAGAAATCGGAACTGAAGCGCGTTTCAAGGCTATATTGCTTGCGCACGTCGTCGCGGGTCGACACGAACAGAAACGCGTTCTCTCCGGTGTAATCCGACGGCAGGATGGATTTCACTCGGCGGTATCCGCCCACGACGGTGATCGCTCCCACGCCGTCGATCTTGTGCTCGCCGCGCAGGTACAATCCATCAACGTTTATGCGATGGCCGAGCAGTGTGCCCGGACAGGTCGGGGTGGTCGCGTTGCCCTGATTATTCGCGTCTCCTGCGCATAAGGTTGTCCCCGTTTTGAAGGGGCTTGCTCCCGTCGTCTGGATGCCGGGAAATCCAACCACATCGAACAGGAAGCCGGGAGGCGTCTCGTTCACGCTTGGTGGAGAGTCACCCCGATCGCGCAACATTTCATAAGTCAGCATCAGGTTGGTGTCGGGCGTAGGTTCCCACAACAGCTTCGCGCGGCCGCTGAAATAACGGCTGCCGCTGCGCCGCTTGCCGGTGCCGGGTAAACCCTGCACGCCGTCAACAGCGTTGTTCTTCGTCAAGCGGTAGTAGCCGTCACTCTCCTGGAACGATCCGGCGGCGCGAAAGAAGAGAGTGTCGGTGAGAGGCACATTGATCGATGCCTTCACGTCCTTTGTGTCGAAGCTCGAATAGCCGACACGAAGCTCCCCGCCGAACGTCCGTTCAGGCCGCTTCGTGATGACGTTTACGACGCCGCCGACCGTGTTCTTGCCGAACAACGTCCCCTGGGGCCCGCGAAGCACTTCTATGCGCTCGATATCGAATAGGTCGAACAATTGTGTTTGCACGTGCGCCAACACGAAATCGTCGACCACGACGCCGATCGCAGGTTCGAAGGTCAGGATGATGTCGCCAGTCGACTGACCGCGAATGCCGATCGAGGCTGCATTGAAGCCGGGAACATTGGTAATCACCACGTTTGGTACGTCACCCGCCAAAGCACGGATGTCGGTCGCGAACTTGCGATCGATCGCCGTCGCCGAAAATGCGGTGACGGCGATCGGCGTGTCCTGAAGCGACTCCGATACGCGCCGCGCCGTGACGACGATGTCTTCCAGACCGGATACCTGACCGCGCTCCTGCATTGCTGGCGCTGGATCGGTTGTCGTTGGCGATACGTCAGACTGAGCCAGTGCGACGGTGCTCGTACCTGCAAGAAGCAAGCTAACTGCTGCTCCGTAGGCGCAGTTCGACCATTGGCGGAATCCACCCATAGCATCCTCCCTCGTAAGTCCCTGTCGCTTGTTTTGCGACTCGGGACGATGGTCACTGCCTATGCAGCGACGTTAATAAAAGAACATAGATGTTAGTTTATGGAAAGAGAAAAAAGACAAACATGTTTGCTTTTTGCTCAGTACGCGATTCTGCGCAGGATTAGGTGTCGGAATGGATTGCGGGGTTGGGCCGGGCGCCCTGTGCACCCCCTGGAGCGCGATGAAAGCCGAGCGCCAAAGGCACAGGTACGTCTGTTATCGGTGACGCGACGCGAATATGTTTGCCCGCGCCAGCCCCATTCTGCTGCGCACAGGCTGGGAAAGGAGGGTAATCAGATTCTGGCCTGAATAATCTCCACGGCCTCATCTTCTATACGTACTGCGCTCAATACGCCGGTTTCATATGCGCCCGTATCAACGCCGATCCGATGTCTGGCGAATTGTACCTGATCGTCTTTCCATGCGTGTCCGTGGACGATGATCTTGTCGAAACGTCCCGTCCAGTCGAGAAATTCACTTCCGATCCCTGTCAGATCGTCGAGGCTCTGCCTGTCCAGCCGGACTTGGGGTCTCACACCCGCGTGAACAAAGGCGTAGTCGCCGATGCCGATGATCTGCTCAAGGTTCTTTAACGCCGCTAAATGCGATGCAGGCATACGATGCAGGAGATCGTCGCGCGCGCGCACCTGATCCAACACGCTTGCCATAGCCACGGAGTGCGGAACCCCATAGGAGTCGAGGGTGTTGCTGCCGCCTTGCTCCAGCCAGTCAGAAGCGCTCTGCGGGTCTTCGATATAGTTCAGCATCGCCCGCTCATGATCGCCCATCAGCAGATGCGTTTCGAATGGTGCGTACCGCTTTAACCAACAGACCGTTTCCAGCACCTTTGAAGAGGCCGGGCCTTTGTCGACATAGTTGCCGCAGAATATCAATATAGGTCGTTGCGCAGGGGATCGGTGCGCTAAATCCCCGACGATCTTGCCAAGGAGCAGCTTCAGGAGATCGTAGCATCCATGGATGTCACCTATGCAGTAGACGAGTTCACCCGCGACTGATGCCGAATTGCGATGCAGATTCTCCGCGTGTTCGCCCTGATCGTCTTCATATAGCTCAGCCAGGGTCATTCCCGTTCACCTCTCCGCAGACAGGCTTTCTAGCTCTTTTGCTAAAGCATTATATTCATCTATGACATATTCCGGCGCGTCATCCGCCTCCCGACGCACTTTGATCCATCGTCTCTGATAGCGGGAAATCACTTGCGAACCGGCGCCGCCAGCAAGAGCGGCAAGATAGGCGCGGCGCAAACGTTTGTCGGCATCGAGCATGGCAGGCCTCAAGCACCACGATCTATCTTCAGGGCGGGGCTGTATGCAATCGACCTTGCCGTTGACCTCACTTGTCCGGTTTGCCGATCTCGGTTGCGGACGATCATGAGCCGCCTGCTCTTGCCCTTTCCTTGCGACGCTCTTTGCTGCTTTACGTTTCGGAACGTGCCGACGTGTGTCACCCTCAGCTTTTGCGGGCGGAACGTCGGTCTGAGCTTCGACATGTTCTCTCGGAGGCGACGCTGCGGGAATGATGGTCGCTGTTGGTGTCTGAGGCAGCGAACGTTGCACCGTCACTGCCGAAGCGGGAGGGGCAGGGGGCTTATGCCATATCAGCCAAGCGCCTGCGCCGCCGATGGCTGTCGCCAAAACTAAAGCGGCAAGAATGAAGGACTGTCGTCTCGCTGCTCTGTCCGGTGCTTCGGATAGCAGGGATAGTACCTTGTCGGGCGGTGCTTCGCGATGGAGATGCTGATTTGGAAGCCCATGCGCTTTTGCAAGGATCGCTGTCAGATCGGCGGCAACGCAGGACTGCATGTCGGCCATGCCACTATGCCCGGCAACTCGCATCATGCGCGTGGTCGCTCCGGAGCAATCACGAAATCAATGCCTCACAGGATCGGGAGCCGCTCGACCTTCCATATCGATCCTTTCAAGACCGCTGCCTCAAGTATGTCATCTTTGGCCCCGCGCATGATTATCATAGCACGCCCAGCGCCATTCTGGCCGCGCGGACCACATAAAGGCGGCAGTCGGACTGTTCGGGAACATCCTCCCAATCAGTTCCCGCCTTTCGAGCGAATGCATCGCTCCAGATCTTTCTGGCGATGTGTTCGACTTCCTGCGCATGAGGAGCCCGCCCCTCCGACAGGCAGGCGCGTAACGCTTCGTGGAAAATCCTGCCCGCCGATGGCTGGGTCATAAATATGGCACCCTCTCCGCAGCGCTTTTTGCGCCTTGGGTGCGGGCTAGCAGCAACGATGAGGATGCTCCACCATCTCGGCTTAAACATAAGTTAGTGGTCAGCCTGCCTAAGCCCCGTTCGCTACGTGGGTGATCTCTCTTCGGCGTTCTTCATCGCGTTCAGGAAAGATTGGCGAACAAGCTTAGCGATCAAAACGACTTCATCATTGTCGCGGGGGGCGTACAGCATCACGGTGTCCGGCGAAACAGTCGGTTGCCCGGCAAGCGGATGGGGTTCGGCCCAGCCTTTGTCGATGGCTTCGCTGCGCAAAGGCTCGGGCAATATAGCGTGCAAGCTGCCATCATCATCGAAATGAATATGCGCAAATTCATGACCAATCAGGAACGCTTGCGCGTTTTCGCAGGCATGCTCCGGGTCGAGATAGAGGCCCACCGTCCCCGGCGGCGCGCGCATACTTTGGCCCAGGCTCACATGCGCCAAATCTGCAAGCGATGTCAGCAGCGCGCTGCTCAGCGTTCGCCGCGCGGCGGGAGGCACGAGCTGGTTTAGCTGGCTGTGTGGTGCGCGGGGCAACGTCGCGGGGCGAGGACCGGCGCGCGGTGGGAGTTCAAGATGCATCGCTAATACCTCTTCTCGGCATTATCATCGCGGCGTGGCTCTCGCACAAATCCAGCGAGAGACTTTCACCGCGCCAGGCAATGTAGCCGTCGGGCCGCACAAGGACGACTGCCTGTCCCGGATTCTGCCCCACACCATAGCGCTGAAAAACGACGTCTTCGTCCGGCTGTGCCCCTGCGATGATCCCTATCGCCAACCCGCGTGCCATGAGCCGGGTTTGTGCGGCGGTAATGCTGGCGGTATCTGCCTCGTTCAACTTCTCGCGCGAAAAAACGAGGATCGTGAAGCGGTAACCGCGCAGCAGCGCGAATACAGACCCTACAGCATGCACAGGCGCGTCCGGAGCCCGTGCGCCAGGTGGCGCTAATTTGCTGGCGGTGCCGCTCACATACGCGCCGAGCGGATATGCGATCGCGCGTTGTGACGTATTGAAAAACGCCCTTTTCTGGAAGGGCGACACGCGCGTTAGCAGCGGCAGGACCGTGCTGATGATCTGGTCGCGGACGGCGGCTTTTGCGCCGGTCTGTCCGGCAGCGGCAGCAAACAAACGACCGGTCGACTTAATCACGTTTTCTCCGACTGGACGACGTTCTTGGTCATAGCTGTCGAGCAGCCCGTCCTTTGCCCCCGCGCGAAGAACCGCCGCAAGCTTCCACGCAAGGTTCGCCGCGTCTTGCAAGCCCGTGTTCATGCCCTGGCCACCGGCCGGCGAATGGATATGGGCGGCGTCACCGGCGATGAATGCACGGTTAGCCCGATAGCAGTCAGTGAAGCGATGGTGCGCGCGGTATCGCGTCACCCAAACGGGATCGCTCAGCCTGACGGGGAGGGCGATTGCTTTAGACAATCCTTCTTCCATCTCCGCCAGGTCCAGCGGAGCGGGTTTGCTGCCGTCCTCGTCGCCGAACGAACCACTAACGTCCGTCGCCATGACTCGCGACACTTTCGCACCGTCAAGCGGCAGGAAAAGACCGATGCGTGAGCCGTTAAGGAACACGCGGAAACTTTCGTGATCGAGGGGCCAGTGAACTTTGCAGTCGGCAAGCAGGAAGCGCTGCGGAAGCATGTCTCCGTCCCAGCCCAGACCCGTCGCCTGCCGCACTATGCTGCGTGATCCATCCGCCCCGATTACATAGGCGCTGCGAATTCTGAATGGCCCATCGGCGCCATCGGCGTGCGTGGTCACTCCTTGCCCGTCTTGCTCGACTGCCGTCACGGTCGTCTGTCGTTCTATGCTTACACCTAATGCGCTACAATCGTCGGACAAAATGGCTTCCAGACGTGACTGGGGGATCATCAGGATGAAAGGGTAAGGCGTGTCGCCTGCATTCGCCCGCGCGAAATCGAGTCCGCCGCGGAAGCGACCTTTCACATGGATGTTGACCGAGTCCGCACGAACTCCCTGTGCAAGGAAGTTTCGGGCCAGGCCGATGCTGTCCATCAATTCCAGCGTGCGCGCCTGAACGGCGAAAGCACGCGACTCTCGGGTCGCCTCGCCCCGCTGCTCGACAAGCCGCACATTCACCCCGGCGCGCTTCAGCAGGTTTGCCGCCATCAACCCGGTGGGGCCGGCACCAACCACCAGGACATCACAGTCGTTCGAAGCATTCTCCACCGTCAATCCTCCGAGACTGCGGTAGGAGTGGTATGGGGTTTGTGCGCGAACAATTTGGCGCGGGTAATCGCATAAGGTTCGACGAAAAGGTCGGGGTTCGTCGCCTGCACCCATGCCGCGATCGGACCGTTGACATGCGCCATGACTGCCTCCTCATCGACGAAGGTGTTGAAGATTGCGAAGCTGCCATTGCCGAGGTCCAGCGCATGGAAGCTTGTGGTTCCCGGTTCATCCCGCGCGATCCGCCGATGCGCCTCCTCCAGGAAGCTTCGCGCCTCAGTCTCGCGTCCCGGCCGCGCCTGCATCGTCGCCCAGATTGCCAGCATCGTCATCGTCTCGCTCCTTGTCACCAGCTCTTAGTCAGTTGCAGCGCGAATGTGCGTGGGGCTCCTGCCAATCCTGCAGGCACTAACCCATTAGCCGCAATGGTTATCAGATATTGTTTGTCGTTCAGATTTTTGCCGATCAACTGCAGGCTCCAATCACGGTCGGCACTGGTCCAGCCCACCGAGCCATTAATCAGATCATATCCGCGTTGCGCAAAGACTGCGGCGTTGGACGGATCGTAGAAAACGCGGCTTTGATAATAATATTCGCCCCGCAGGAAGGCCTTGCCGCCAACCAGGTCGAAATTAAACTGGGCCGATCCGGACAACTGATGTCGGGGAGCCGCGTTCAGTCTATTTCCGGCTGCATTATAGGTGCGGGTCGCAGCGTTGAACCGAGTGTCGCCTGTTAAAAACGGGACTAACTGGTTCGGTACGCTTGATGTGGGAAACGACCTATATTCAGTATCGAGCAGCGCGTAATTCGCCGTCAAGGTCAGTGCATTTACGGGCCGGGCGGTCACTTCGAACTCTGCGCCAGTAACCCGCGCGTTAGCGGCATTACGGATCGCAACTACGCCGGGCGCAACGAGCGATTGAACCTGGAGGTCTTTATAATCGTAGTGAAACAAGCTGACATTGATGCGCAGCCGCCGCCCCAGCAGATCGCTCTTCATGCCACCTTCATAGGCCCATATCGTCTCAGGCTCGAACGAAAGGTCCGCTGGCGTGTTAGCGAAGATGCTCGTTCCACCCGATTTAAAACCGCGGGTTGCCGATCCATACAGCAGTATCTGGGGAGTGACTTGCCAGTCGATGCCGAACTTGGGCGTCACTGCATCGAAATTGCGCTGCAAATCATAGACGAACGGAAAGCCCGGAGTTGACTGCCCGGTCGCCAGTGAAACGCGATTGAAGTTCTGCTCAATCCGCTTCCGGTCGTGCGTATAGCGGATACCCGCCGTGATGCCGAGGTCAGGCGTCAGCTTGAATGTCCCTTGGGCAAAGGCGGCAAGAGATCGCGTCAAACTGTCCGGCGTGGTAGCGATGCGGAACGCGGCGGCAGGCGGCAGCACCGGGCTGGCATAATTGTTCGCGAACAGATCAGTGCTGGTCTTGTCGTGGAAATAGAAAAGGCCAAGAACGCCCGATAGCCTTTCGCTGTTGAGCGTCAGGTTAAACTCTTGGCTGAATTGGCGCGACGTTTCGGCTTGGCCTGCCTCAGCGGCACGCAGATCCGTCCCGTCACTATCGACCTGCAAGTCATAGCTGCTATGCCGATACGCGGTGAGTGACTTCAGCGCGAGTTCCTCCGACAACTCGAAACTCGCTTCCTGGCTAATCCCCCAGAATTCGGTGCGATTGAACTGCGGCGAACTAATAGCGACTGTGTGGAAGTCACCGACGATGCTGTTTGCGAGCGGCGCTGCATTGATGCCGCTCGGCCGGAATGGGACAAGCAGATGATCGTAGCTATCGAATCGCTCGTTGCCCTTACTCCAGTCTGCTCGCGTGATAAGCTCTATGCCTGATGCCGGAAGGACACGGATCTGGCCGCGCACGCCCCCCCGATTGGCATTGCTCGTACCGGGTTGCCCGGCGACGAGGTTGTTGAAATAATCGTCATGGCGAACGTAGCTGGCTGCGAGACTTGCCTGTACAGTGTCTCCAATCAATGGTCCGGAGACGAACCCCTGTGCAGTAAAGGCGTCTTGGCTGCCGACCGTTACCTGCGCCTTGCCGGTAAAACTGTCATCAGGCTTTTTCGAAATGATGTTGATGGTGCCGCCGATGGCATTACGCCCGTATAGCGTTCCTTGCGGCCCCCGCAGGACCTCCAGCCGCTCGATGTCGACAAAATCCTGAAATTGTCCGAACGCACGCGCGATATAGACACCGTCAAGCTGAGTAGTCACGCTGGGGTCCGACCCGCCGAAGACGTTCGATGATCCGATGCCCCGCATGTAGATCACTGCGCTCGCCGTGACTTGCGCGACATTGAGGCCGGGGACGACCGCTACCAGATCCTTGACGTTGAGAACCAGAGAGCCGTCGAGCTTGTCAGCAGAAAATACACTCATGGCAATGGGTGTGCTTTGCGCGCTCGTCTCACCCGTCCGGCTGGCGGTGACGACGATGTCCCTGATACCCTGTTCGCCACCGTCCGTATTGACCGCGGACGAATCCTGCGCGTGGACTTTCATGGGCCAGGCTGACGCTGTGGCAATTGCAATGGCTCCTAGGGTGATGGCATTCGATCTTGTCATGGCGATATCCTCCCCATCACCCACCGCTCGACGGTGTGGGCGTATGTTGATTAGCGGTGGAAAGCGCCGTTTGGGTCAAAAGGCCGGCGCGGAAGCCTCAACTCAGCTCGTAGTTCCGCCCGAAATCCGGAGGCGGAACACCATCTGCCGACCACAGAAACATGCCGTCTTTTTTGGTCCATTCCGTTACCGGCCAGTCACATCCGGCGGACACATAATCCATATCGGAGTAATATTCGGCCAAGCCATTCCACGGGTCGCGGAAATAATGGAAGTAGTTCGATCCTACGCCATGACGCCCAGGCCCCCAGGCGTGGCGGAAGCCTTTCCCAAATAATCGCTGCGCACCCAGGGCGGCTTCGTCGATTGATGCCATTTCAAAACTGACATGATGAAAACCGGGGCCGGGGGATTTAAGCAGACCGAGCACATGATGATCGCTGTCGACGGGCAAGCGCATGAACGCAGCATATTCATCGACGATCGTATCGCTCAGCCGCATCCCCAGCACGTCGCAATAGAAACGCTGTAGGCGGGTCACATCCGGCGTGAACAAGATTATGTGACCCATGCGGCGCGGCCGCGCCGCTATGTCCCGGCTTGGACAGCCGCGCTCGCCGCTGCGCTCTATGACGCCGGGCCGATTGACCCTCGGAACTGGCTCCGCTGCGTGGCTCGCCTTTGCCGCGACGGTCACATTGACAAGATTGCCGTCGGCATCGTTGAACCACAATCCGTCAGGCGCGTCCGCACTGGGCGGATCGAGACGCGCAATGCCCCGGTCCTGCAATCGCTGGGCAATGATGGGAAGGCTGGCCTCATCGGCACCGAACGAAGCATAATGGAACCTTCGGTCGCGTCCGGTTTCCACCAATATCACTTCGTCATGATCGCGGCCATCGCATCGAAAGCCTAATGCTCCGCCCCGGTCGGCCATGTTGAGGCCGAACGCCTGATAGAACTCCGCACCTTCCGTCAGATCCGGCACGGTGAGTGCGAGATGTCGTAATGAATGGATCACTTCTTCCACTCCCAAATATTTGAGGAGGCGATATTTGTCATTCGGTCATGCTGTGGTCAGCAGCGACGGAGTGTGGTTGGTCCAGATTGCCAAGGAACCTTGGTGCGACAAGCTTTCGTCCGTCAGTACGTCGCATATGCCGATTTCCATGTTCTAAATAGGATGCTCTTCATCTCCTCGACAAAGCCGAGGCGAACGCGGTCTGCAATCTCTGGCCAAAGAAACGCCATTACCTTCTCCTTGTTGCCATACTAGCATGTAAGATAGGAGTGTAAAGAGCATTCTTCTCTCTCGGCACAGGAGGCTCACGGGAGCAGGCATCCTGATGGAGGTGGTCTGAACCCAAGCATTTTTAGCTGCCACTCTGGGTCTGCGTGCCCTGCACCATTTTGCCGATGGCGCAGACGGGAGCTAAAGCAGCAGAACGCTGATAGTCGTATTGGAACGGGTGGTTTGAACTCTGGTAGATTCGAATTCTTCCTGTTATCGCGTCATGATGAGAAAAAGCAAATTTGCGCAAATCATTTACTCGGTCCAGCAGACGAAACCGGGGGCCCCGAAGATGTTGCTCGCACTAATAAGCCTGGCTGCTTGCGCCAGTCCTGGTGCCTCGCGCGAGTATCTGGTGCACGACATTGCGGAGTACCGGCGTGTCGCTACCACGCTTGCCCCTGGAGATGTCGTGACGCTGGCGAACGGCGAGTGGAAAAATTTCGAGATCATGTTCGAGGCGCGGGGGACGCGAGAGAAGCCGGTGACGTTGCAGGCGCAGACGAAGGGAGCCGTCGTGATTACGGGGCGATCCAATTTGCGCCTCGCCGGAGAGTATCTGGTTGTTTCCGGCCTCGTCTTTCGCAATGGGTATAGTGCTGATGCGGACCTGATCTCCTTCCGCGAGAAGCAGGGCGTGTTCGCGTCCAACTCCCGCCTCACTGAGATCGTTATCGATAATTTTAGCCAGCCGAATCCGGAAGAGGGGGAGAACTGGATTGCTTTTTATGGGCATGACAATCGGCTGGACCATTCACACATTTTGGGCAAACGCAGCCGGGGCGTAACCGTCGCCGTCATTCGCGATGATCCGCAACCGCAGGCGGATCGCCATCGGATCGATCATAATTATTTCGGTCCCCGGCCGCCGTTGGGCAAGAATGGGGGAGAGACCATCCGCGTTGGTACTAGCGATCTTTCCAAGGGCATCTCCGGGACGATCATCGAAGATAACTACTTCGAGGAATGCGATGGCGAGGCTGAGATCATCTCGATCAAATCCGGCGGCAACATCGTCAGGGGCAATCTGGTAATCGCGTCGCAGGGCTCGATCGTGTTGCGCCATGGCGATGGCAATCTGGTCGAGCGCAACGTCATTCTGGGAAAAGGCAAACCGGGAACCGGCGGGATCAGGATCATCAATGCCCGTCAGACGGTGCGAAACAACTATATAGAGGGCGTGACGGGCACCGGCCACTATGCCGCGCTGTCGATCATGAACGGCTCCGTCAGCGGCCCACTGAACGGATATGCGCAGGTGACGGACACCCTGATTGAGGGCAACAGTGTGATCGAGGCAGCCGAAGTGTCAATCGGCACCGGTGCAGGATCGAAACTAGCAGCCGCCCCGGTGCGAACGCGGTTCGAACGAAATCTGGTTACGGGGACGGGCGGGGCAAGCCCCTTCGCCGTGGTCTCAGACGCCAGCGGTATCGCATTTTTGGCCAATGTGGCGGAGGTGCCGCCTACTGGCCTTTCCGATCGACCGCCAGAGACCATCGCGGTGAAGTCCGAAGTGCTCAATCGGGCGGCAAATGGCCTTTTCTACCCGGAAGGGAACGTTGGAGCGCCCCGCGACCTTGACCCCGTTTCACGCGATGCGGTGGGAGTGAATTGGTATCGAAATCCTTGATATCGTGCTTGAGCCTGATGGCTCGCCCATTTCCAGAATGCGTTCATAGCAATCGCTGCACGTCTTAGCGCATGTTGTAGATAGCGATTTTCCCCCTCCGCAGGATGCTCGGTGAAAAGGGGGCTGGTTATGCGGTACGCGAAGGGGCGGATGTTCGCCGGGATTGAGCGCTTTGGCGCTTCGGTCGCGATCGTCGATGAACTTGGCGACCGGATCAGCTATGCCGAATTGGCGCAACGAGCGGACGAGTTGGCGTTGCCGCTAGGAAGCAGCAAACAACTGGTCGCGATCGAGGCAAGCAATACGGCGAATGCGCTCATAGCGTATGTCGGAGCCCTGCGGGCGAACCATGCCGTTCTGCTGCTGAAGGGCGGCAATGCGCAGGACGAGCGCATCCATTCGACCTTCCGTCCGAACTATATTGTGCGGCAGGGTGGCCATATATGGGAGCACCTCTCTGACGGCCTGCCCAATGAAATAAACTCGGACCTTGCAGTCCTGCTGTCGTCGTCAGGCTCGTCGGGCACGCCGAAGCTGATCCGGCTGTCACACGAAAATCTGATTTCGAACGCTCATGCCATCGCTGAGTATCTGGAGATCACCCCCAGCGATCGCGCGCTGACCACGCTGCCATTTTTCTATTCCTACGGCATGTCTGTGGTGCATTCGCACCTGATGACAGGGGCGAGCCTTTTGCTGGATGACAGGTCCGTAATCGACCCGGACCTTTGGACTCGTTTCGAGGGGCAGGGCGGCACCAGTTTTGCAGGTGTTCCGCACAGCTTCGAACTACTGGAACGAACCAACTTTCTTGCCAATCCACCTGCGGGGCTGCGGTATGTCACTGCCGCGGGCGGAAAGCTGGCTCCCGACAAGGTTGCTAAATTCGCGTGTGCGCTTGCCGACCGCAATATCCGCTTCTTCGTCATGTACGGCCAGACTGAAGCGTCGCCCCGCATCGCCTATCTGCCTCCCGAAGCGGCGATAACTCATCCCTATTCAATTGGCAGAGCCATTCCGGGCGGCGAATTGGCGTTGGAGGACGAGGATGGTCGGCGCATCACCGCGCCCGGAGTACCAGGCGAACTCGTCTATCGCGGTCCCAACGTGATGATGGGCTATGCCCATGGCCGGGATGATCTCTCGCGGGGTAAGGATGTTGAGAGCCTGCGCACTGGCGACCTCGCGACCGTCGATAAGGACGGCTTTTTCACGATTGTCGGGCGGCTCAGCCGCTTCGTCAAACTCTTCGGGCTACGCATCGACCTGGACGATGTAGAGCAATGGTGCGGGGCGCGCTCCCCGGGCTCGGCCGTGGCAGGGGATGACCGCGGGATCGTACTGGCAACCATAGGGGCGCCCGACGCGACACTGGGAAACGATCTCGCCGCCAAATTAGTGATTCCTCAAGACAAGATAGCCGTGGTCGGCATGGCCGAACTGCCCCGTCTTGCATCGGGCAAGGTCGACTATCCGCGCATCCTGCAATTACGAACTGCCGAAATCTTGCCCTTCGAAACGGGAAAGCCCCTGGCGGTGGCGCTCGCCGAATTGCTCCGTATTCCCGCGATCGGTCCGAACAGGAGTTTCATCGAGGCTGGCGGAGATTCACTCAATATCGTCTCGGCTTCGATATTGATCGAGGATCGGCTGGGTCAGGCGCCCCCCGGCTGGGAACGCATGAGTATGGCTGAGTTGGACAAACTGGTCTCTGCAACGGGGAAAAGCATTCCCGTCCCTCGCCCCGGCGTCCCATCGGATATCCTGGCGCGCGCCGTGTGCATTCTGCTGGTCGTGCTGCACCATGGGGCCGATATCGCGCTGGAAGGCGCGGCCATCGGCTTGCTAATGATCGCTGGGTTCAATTTCGGTCGCCTGCAAGCGCCGGCCGTCATGACACTCGGGCCCCTCGTTCCAGCGTGCCGGTCGCTGCGCCGTATCGTGCCGCTCTATATCGGTATCATGGTGCTGTACTTTATCGCCAAGCGGGACGTGTTCTGGCCCAACATCTTCCTCTACTCGACCTTTACGCGTGGCTATGACGATGGCGCGACGGTCATCGGGCTGTACTGGTTCATCGAGACCTATATCTGGCTGATCCTTTTCAGTTGCCTGTTGGTCGCGGTGCCCTTCGTCGCGCGGCTGGAGCGGGAGCGCAATATCATGCTGCCGTTGATCGTGCTCGTTGTCGCACTTGCCCTGCATCTGCTCGTAGCACCGACGGGACATGTTCGGGCGGCCGAACTGCGATCATCCTTTTATCTGTATTACGTCTTTGCGCTGGGGTGGATACTGAACTTCGGCACCACCCGTCAGCGCAAGTTGTTGCTGTCGATCGTGGCGCTGACGGTGCTGGTGCTTCAACCCGCGCATCGATTTCAGTCCGGAATGATCGTGACGACGGGTGTCGCGATGCTGCTGCTGTGGATCAGACGGGTGGAGTTCGGGAGCCGGATGGCCGCTTGGTTGACCGCGCGGATCGCGCATTCCAGCTTGTATATCTATCTTGTCCACCCTGCGGTGTTCATGCCACTCCTGACGCTGTTCGGCCGGGGGGAGATGTTAGGGATACCGGCCCGATTGATCGGCGCATTGCTGCTGACAGTGCCTTTGTCCGTGGCGGCGGGACTGCTCCTGCACGCTTTGATCGATTGGACGGAGCAGGTGACGCGAGACATATGGTCGCGGCGGCAGCGCGCCCATGCGCCGCTACCACTCGCCACGTCTCTTCATCAGCCGGGCGAGGAAATGGCCGCGCCCTGAACGTTCTCGTTAGCCGACGAAGGCGCGCTCGATCACATACTGGCCGGGCTGCGCATTCGACCCTTCGGTGAACCCTTCGCGCTCGAACAGCGCGGCGAGGTCACGGATCATGTCCATGCTGCCGCACATCATGATGCGGTCGGTTTCGGGCACGAACTTGTGCGGCCCGCCTACGCCTTCGAACAGCTTGCCGTTGGCGATCAGCGCATCAATGCGACCGCTGGTGTGGAACGGTTCGCGCGTGACGGTCGGCAGGTAATGCAGCTGCGCCTTGGCTTCCTCTTCCACCAACGGATCGCCCGCCAACTTCGATTCCAGCTCTTCGTGAAATGCCAAGTCGCTGACCCGGCGGACGCTGTGCACCACCACGATCTGTTCGAACCGATCATAGATTTCCGGGTCGCGAATGATGCTGAGGAACGGCGCAAGACCAGTGCCGGTGGACAGCAGGAACAGGCGGCTCCCCGGGATCAGTGCGTCGGCAACCAGCGTGCCGGTAGGCTTGCGGCCCAGATACATCTGGTCGCCCGGTTGGATCTTCTGCAGCTCCGACGTCAGCGGGCCGTCCTGCACCTTGATCGATAGGAACTCCAGTTCCTCGGCATAAGAGGGACTTGCGACCGAATAGGCGCGCAGCAATGGCTTCTTCTCGCCGGGCAAACCAAGCATCACGAACTCGCCGGACCGGAAGCGGAAGCTTGGCGGCCGTGTGCAAGTGAAGCTGAACAGATGCTCATTCCAGTGCCGCACGCTCAGCACCGTTTCCACGGTAAGGCTGGACGTGGGTTCCAAACGGGGGAGCATTTCGGTGCCGTCACTCATCGATCTGAATTTCCTGGTCTGCGTAGAAAAGCAGCGTTCTCATGGCCGCGCGCAGGTGCCCTACCGAATGAGGCACCCCACCGCAACCCGCGCGGACCAAACGGATTCTACTCGGGCCAATAATCGGACTATTTCGCTCTTATTGCAGCGTCACCCGATTCTCGACGAGGTTCTCTACCACAGCAGGCTCGGCCAGCGTCGACGTGTCGCCCAATGCCTGCGCCGATACTTCGCCTTCCGCGATCTTGCGCAGGATGCGGCGCATGATCTTGCCCGACCGCGTCTTGGGCAGGCCCGGCGCAAACTGGATGGCGTCCGGCGTGGCGATGGGGCCGATTTCGGTGCGGACCCACTTCACCAGATCTTTGCGCAGATCGTCGGACGGTTCCTCGCCCGCGTTCAGCGTCACATAGGCGTAGATGCCCTGACCCTTGACGTCATGCGGCATCCCCACGACCGCCGCTTCGGCAACCTTGGGATGCAGCACCAGCGCGCTTTCCACTTCAGCGGTGCCCATCCGATGGCCGGAGACGTTGATGACGTCGTCCACGCGTCCCGTGATCCAGTAATAGCCGTCTTCGTCGCGTCGCGCGCCGTCACCGGTCGTATATTTGCCGGGATAGGTGGTGAAGTACGTCTGGAAGAACCGCTCGTGATCGCCCCACACCGTGCGCATCTGCCCCGGCCATGATCGCGCGATCAGCAGGTTGCCCTCCGCCGCGCCCTCCAGAACCTTGCCGTCCGCGTTGACGATCTGCGGTTCGACGCCAGGCAGGGGGAGGGTGGCCGACCCTGGTTTCAGGTCGGTGGCGCCGGGCATCGGCGCAATCATCGCGCCGCCCGTCTCGGTCTGCCACCAGGTGTCGATGATCGGGCAGCGCCCTTCGCCGACGACGCTGTGATACCAGCGCCAGGCCTCCGGGTTGATCGGTTCGCCCACGGTGCCGAGCAGTCGGAGCGATTGGCGGCTGGTCGCGGTGACGAACCCGTCGCCTTCCTTCATGAGCGCGCGTAGCACGGTCGGCGCGGTGAATACGGTCTGCACCTTATGCCGGTCGATCACTTCCCAAATGCGGCTGGGGGTCGGCCAGTTCGGCAGCCCTTCGTACATCAGCGTAGTCGCACCATTGGCGAGCGGCCCGTAGACGATATAGCTATGCCCCGTGACCCAGCCGATGTCGGCGGCGCACCAGTAGATGTCGCCGGGTCGATAATCGAAACACAGCTCGTGCGTCAGGCTGACCCACAGCAGATAGCCGCCGGTCGTGTGCAGCACGCCCTTGGGCTTGCCAGTCGATCCAGAGGTGTAGAGGATGAACAGAGGATCTTCCGCGCTCATCGGCTCCGGCGCGCAGTCGGCCGAAGCACCGGCGGCGGCTTCGTGATACCAGATGTCTCGCCCGGACTGCATGGCGATGTCACCGCCAGTCGCCCTGACGACGATCACCTTGTCCACGGATGGCGCGATCTCCAGCGCCTTGTCGACATTGGCTTTCAGCGCAATCGCTTTGCCACCGCGCCGTCCTTCGTCGGCAGTGATGACGATGTTGGAATCGCAATCCGCAATGCGCCCCGCGAGTGCCTCTGGCGAGAATCCGCCGAACACGACGCTATGGATCGCCCCGATCCGCGCACAGGCGAGCAGCGCGAACGCCGCCTCCGGGATCATTGGCATATAGACCGTGATCCGGTCGCCCTTCTTTGCGCCCGCGCCTTTCAGCACATTGGCGAAGCGGCACACCTCGCTATGCAATTCGCGATAGCTGTAGCGGCGCGGTTCCTCGGCGGGATCGTCGGACTCCCACAGGATCGCCGTCTGGTCGCCGCGCTCCGCCAGATGCCGGTCGATGCAATTGACCGAGAGGTTCAGAACCCCGTCGCCAAACCAGCGCACGCCGAAATCGCCTTCTGCAAAGCTGCTCTCGTCCGCGATCGTCGGCGGGGTGATCCATTCCAGCCGCTTCGCCTGTTCCAGCCAATAGCCCTCCGGGTCCGCCAGCGACTGCGCATGCTCGGCGGCACGGCTGTCCGCATTGCGCAGGGCGTGCTGCGCCCACTCAGAAGGCACCGGAAACAGGTCTTCAGTCATTCAGGCTCATCCCTCTTTTAGTTTATCCTTCGAAGCGCACGCCGATCCAGAGGGTCCGGGGTGTGCCGAGGTCGATCGATCCGCCCACATTACGCGTGACGACCGCCTTGTCGAAGATATTTTCCGCACGGCCTACGATGGCGGCATGCGCCCCGATAGGCAATTGCGCGAATGCGTCCACCGTGATCGCGCCCGGCAGCACATCTGTCTGCAGATCGTCCTCATACTGGCGCGACACGTAGCGGACAGTCGTGGAAAGGGAAGCCCGTTCGACAGGTTCCCACGCCACCTTCGCACTCGCCGCATGACGGGGACTTTGCGCAGGCACCAGGCCGTCAAAGGCTTTGCCGGGCGCCTTCACGGTCGCATGGCTATAGGCATAGGAGCCGAGCAGAGACCATCGGCCGCTCCGCACGCTGGCAGTTAGCTCGATCCCCTTGGCTACAATCGCATCGACATTCTGCCGCTGACGCAGGTTGGTTCCCAAGGTGACATTGGCGACCGCGTTGCCTAGCCGGTTGTAAAAGGCCGTCGCCCCCAGCGTTACACCGGCGAGCGGCGTCAGGTCCGCGCCGATCTCGACACCCTTCAGCTTCTCCAGCCCGAGCGCCGCGTTGGCCTGTGTCGTCACAGGGAACACTGCAAACGGACGGTAAAGTTCATTCAATGTCGGCAGGCGAAACCCGGTATATCCCGCGGCACGCAGAGCGATCGCATCGCTCGCCCGGAACAGCGCACCCGCGCGCCCGCTGAACTTCCACCCATCACGATCAGGGTAAAGCGTATCCGATGTCAGTGCGCCACCCGCATTGCGGATTTCGAACTGCCCATCCGTGATCGTCCAGCGGTCCGCCCGCACGCCGCCGGTCAGCACCAGCTTGCTCGCCAGCGCTGCGGGCGTCCAGTCATCCTCCAGGAACAGCCCGGTCGTGCTCTGCCGCCCGAAGGCGTGCCGCCGCGCGGTCACCGCGCCGCTGGTCGCATTATACGCGTCCTCGAACATGTCGCCGCTCGCAATCCGGGTGTCGACGCCGAGCCGCATGACATGATCCGCGCCAAGCGGCGGCCGCACTTCGATCTTCCCGCCGATCCCGGTCGAGGGCGTGTTGCGTTGGTCGAGCGTCTTTTTGAAACTTGTCGAGCTGATCACGATATTGCTGAAATTGCGGGCCTGCACATAGGCCAGTGCATCGACTTGCCATTCGCCGCGCGCGATCAGGCGGATGCTCGCATCCTGCCCTTCGCTATGGCTGTCGGCACCCCGGAAGCGCAGCGTGCGATCGTCATTGAAGATCAACGCCCGCGCTTGAATCTCGACGGTATCACTAACCGGCGCAACAGCGCGGATGTTGGTGGACCAGCCATCATAGCGCGCCGGAACATCGGCGATCGTGCGCTGGCTTTTGGGGCTGGTGTAGAAGCCGTCGCCGCGGTCCCAACGCCCCGAAATCGACACATAACCTTGCCCCAGATCCGGCGTCACCGTCCCCGATAGCTCGGTCGAATCGCGACTGCCATAGGCGGCATTGGCGCTCACTGTAGGCAGGTCGGCCCGCAGCGCGCTTTCCAGCTCGATCGTGCCCGCCACGGCACCAGCGCCGAACGCGCCCAGGCCGCCGCCGCGCGTCACTCGGACGCCCGCCAGCCGTTCGGGTACGATGGCGCTGAAAGGAATATAGCCGAAGAACGGGTCTGCCATCGGAACCCCGTCGAGCAGCACCAGCGTTCGGCTCGATGCATTGCCGCCGAGCGCGCGCAGTGTCGCACCCTGTGCCGAGGGGTTGGCCGATCGACTGTCGGACCGCCGGAACTGCTGGAACCCCGCCACATCGGCAAGCACGCTCTCCAGCCGCCCCGAAGCGACGGACGTCAGCCGCTCCCGCGGAATGATGACGGAACCATAAGCGGGCGTCCCTGGCGGCAATGGCAATCCCCGACCGGTCACGATGATAGGCGGCGGCGCTTCGTCCTGGGCCAGGACCGGCGCAGGCAGGAAAGTGACAATGGCAATCAGGGCAGTGCGGCGCATCGATGGTCCTTGTGGCGAAGCTGTGTCGGCCGGCACCGACCTTCTCCCCGCCTCCTTTTGTTACTGCGCCGCTCGGGTCAAGGGGCATCGCGGTGACGCATCGCTTTTGTGCACCCGTTAATGCTCCCCCCGGTCACCGTCCCGCTGCGGTACAGCCGGAATCGCCGTCTGGTCTTCCCGGCAGGATTGGCTAAGCAAACGCTCTGGAGAACGGTTGCGCATGAAAATATTCGACAAGATCAAGGCTTTGACGGCGCGCGACCTCATCCGCGCTGGCCTCGGCATGGGCCTGGTGGCGACCGCCATTCAGGTAACCAGCATGCCGAGCCGCTTCGCCCGTGAGCCGGAGCCTGTAATCGGCAAAGCAGCGACGCCCGCGACGGCCCCCAAAACCATGCCCGTTGCCAAAGCCGTGGACAGTCCCTTCGCCGTCAAGCGCGTGCTTCAGATCGACGGACCCTTCCGCCATGGCGACTATGTGTGGGACGACGCGGGCGTTCCCGCCGGACCCGTCGTCATCACCGTCGACCTGAAGGCGCAGACGCTCTCCGTTTTTCGCGACGGCTATGAGATCGGCGCGGCGGTCATCATCTATGGCGCGACCGACAAGCAGTCGCCCCTTGGCACCTTCCCGATCACGCAGAAGGACGCCGACCACTATTCCAGCACTTATGACGCGCCGATGCCCTACATGCTGCGCCTGACCGCCGATGGCGTCGCGATTCACGGCAGCAACGTGCAATATGGCAATGCCACGCATGGTTGCATCGGTGTGCCGACCGCCTTCGCCAAGCTGCTGTTCGGACAGGCGAAGCTGGGCGACAAGGTTATCATCACCGACGGCAAGATGATGGACGTAAGCGGCGCGGCATCGAAGGCCTAGGCCGAACGCGGCCGCCACAGTCCGATCAGGCTAAGCGCCGCCGCCGCCGACATATACAGTCCGACTAGCTCGATCCCGCGCGCCGCCACCAGATATTGCGCGACGATCGGAGCCAACGCTCCCCCGATGATCCCGCCCAGATTGAAGCCGAACGACGCGCCGGTGTAGCGTAACTGCGTCGGGAACAGCGCGGGAAGAAACGCGCCCAGCGGCCCATAGACGAACCCCATAAGGAACAGAGCCAGCGCCAGGATCAGGAAGATCGCAAGCAACGATCCGCTGCCCATCGCCGTGCCGAAGATCAGGCCCATCGGGATGGTGCCAAGGCATCCGATCACCAGCACGCGGCGCGGGCTGCTCTTGTCCGCCCACCATCCGGCAAGGATGATACCGACTGCCATGAACAGGATCGCGCCGAGTTGCAGCCCGAGGAACGTCTCGCGCCCGATCTTCAGCGTTGCGGTGCCGTATCCCAGAGCAAAGGCCGTCGCGATGTAGAAGATCGCGAAGCACGCCACCACCGCGAACGTCCCCGCCAGCGCGGCGCGCAAATGCCCGCGCAGCAAGTCGGCAAGCGGCAGGGCAGGGGGCGGCGCTTCCTCCATCGCGGCGGAAAACTCCGGCGTCTCCGTCAACTTCAGCCTTACCCAAAGGCCCAGGATCACGAGGATCGAACTCGCAAGAAACGGCAATCGCCATCCCCACGCCAGGAACTGCGCATCGCTCAAGAACGCGCCGAGCAACAGGAACAGCCCGTTCGCCGCGATGAAGCCGACCGGCGCGCCCAGTTGCGGGAACATGCCGAAGCGAGCGCGCCATCCCGGCGGCGCATTCTCCACCGCCAGCAACGCCGCCCCGCCCCATTCCCCGCCAAGGCCGAAGCCCTGCCCGAAACGCAGGATGCACAGCAGCAACGGCGCGACCCAGCCAATCGACTGGTAGGTCGGCAGGAACGCGATCAGCAGCGTCGATCCGCCCATCAACATCAGCGAATAGACCAGCGTCGACTTGCGCCCGATGCGGTCGCCATAATGGCCGAACACCGCCGCGCCCATCGGCCGCGCGATGAACGCCAGGGCGAAGCTTGCGTACGCCGCCAGCAACTGCGCGGACGGCGACGTCGCCGGAAAGAAGAGCGGCCCGAACACCAGGCTCGCCGCCGTCGCGTAGATATAGAAGTCGTAGAACTCGACCGCCGTGCCGATCAGGCTCGCGCCGAGCACTCGCTTATGGCGCAGCATCGCGCCAATGCCGTCTGACCCACCGCCGCTCACGCGCGCGCCCGCTTCTGGTTCAGCACTTCATACGCCATCACCGCCGTCGCCACGGCCACGTTCAAACTGTCCGCCTTCCCCAGCATCGGGATTTTTACCAGCAGGTCGCACGCCGCCTCATAGGTATCCGGCAAGCCCTGCGCCTCGTTTCCCACCAGCAGGAACACCGGCGCGTCATAGGCAACGTCCTGATAATCGTTGGCCGTATTGAGGCTGGTGCCCACCAACTGACCATCGCCCTGCCGCAGCCAGTCGAGAAACTCGTCCCACCGCGCGGTCGCGATCTTCTGCGTGAACAGCGCGCCCATGCTCGCGCGCACGGCCTCTACGGAAAAGGGATCGACGCAATCATCGACAAGGATCAGCCCGCCCGCGCCCACGGCATCCCCCGTCCGCAAAATCGTACCCAGATTGCCCGGATCGCGCAGCGATTGCGCCACGATCCATATGTCCGCGCTGCGCCGGTCGATCTGCGCAAGCGGGGTCAGTCGATCCTGATATACGCCGACGACGGCCTGCGGATTGTCCTTCCCGCTGATCTTCGAAAGAATATCGGGCGAAGTCTCAATCACGTCACTGCCGGCATCTTCCATCGCCGCGATCAAGTCCCGCGCGAGCGGATGCTCGGACCCGGCATGGAACAGCATCTCGGGCAAAACCCCCGCCTCCCGCGCCTCGGTCAGTATGCGCAAGCCTTCGGCCAGAAACAGCCCCTCGGCCTTGCGGAACTTCTTCTCCCGCAGCGACCGCACCCGCTTCACCAGCGGATTGGAAAATCCTGTGATTTCACGCGCCACGCAAGGTCACTCTTCGCCGAACTTGTCCTCGACGAGGCTGACGAGCTTGTCCAGCGATGCTTCGGCATCGTCGCCCGCTGCGCTGATGACGATGCTGTCGCCCATCGCCGCGCCGAGCATCATCAGGCCCATGATCGACGTTCCGGTGACTTCGGAGCCGTCCTTCGCGACGGTGATCTGCGCAGGCAGTCCGCTGGCGACGGTGACGAACTTGGCGCTCGCCCGCGCGTGAAGCCCGCGCCGGTTGGTGATCTTCACTTCCTGCCGAATGTCGCTCATGAGGCGCTGCCCAGCAATTCGGAGGCGACGCTGATATATTTCTGTCCGGCCTCGCGCGCCGCCGCGACGGCCTTGCGCACGTCCATCGCCTTGCGTGCGCTTTCGAGGCGAATAAGCATCGGCAGGTTGATGCCCGCAATCACTTCGATCTCCCCCGCCTTCAGCAGCGAGATCGCAAGGTTCGATGGTGTACCGCCGAACAGATCAGTCAGCAGGATCACGCCGCTGCCGTCGTTCACGCGCTCCACCGCCGCAGAGATATCCGCGCGGCGCAACTCCATATCGTCTTCAGGGCCGATGCAGATCGTCTCGATCGCCTGCTGTGGACCCACCACATGCTCCATGGCCACGACGAATTCCGCCGCCAGCCGACCATGCGTTACCAGAACCAGTCCGATCATAAGTTAATGCAGCCTATTTGCGTCATTGCTTGGGTCCGGCCCTCCGGCCCGGCGCTTCTCCAGAGCGTCCTGGGGTGCCGATTCCATGTTGCGGTGCGAGACCGTGGGCGAAAATCCTGCCTGACGCAAGGCTGTGGCGACACGTTCGGCGACATGAACCGAGCGGTGTCTCCCTCCGGTACATCCAAAAGCCACTGTAACATAAGCTTTTCCCTCCTCCGCGTAACGAGGGAGCAGCGTTATCAACAGCGTCTCGATCTGCGACACCGCCGTCTCATAGGTGCAATCTTCGGCGATATAGGCCGCGACTTCCGGGTCTTGCCCAGTGCGCGGGCGCAACTTCTCATCCCAATGCGGGTTGCGCAGGAAGCGCATGTCGAACACCAGGTCGGCATTGCGCGGCAATCCACGCGAAAACCCGAAGGACAGGATCGTCAGGACCGGATCGGACAGCTTTTCTCGGCTATAGCGGTTGCGGATTTCCTGTTGCAGGCTGTTGCTGTTGAAGCTCGTCGTGTCGAGCACATTGGTCGACCAGCGTCGCAACGGCTCCAGCAGTTCCCGCTCGCGCGCGATGCCGTCCGCCGCCACCCGGTCCTGCGCCAGCGGATGCCGCCGCCGCGTTTCGGAAAAACGCCGCTCCAGCTCCGCGCCGCTACAATCGAGAAACAGCGTCTCGATATCGTGGTTGTATTTCTCGCGCAGCGCCTTGATCCGCTGGACGATGCCGTTGGCGTCGAACCCGCGCGTGCGCGCATCGATGCCGATGGCAAGCGGGCGATCTTCTTCCGCATGGCCCGCGGGGAGGGGCGTCTGAAGCAGGCGATCGAGAAGCAGCAGCGGCAGGTTGTCCACCACCTCCCAGCCCATGTCCTCCAGCGTCTTGAGCGCTGTCGTCTTCCCCGCGCCCGAAAGACCGGACACGAGCAGAATATGTTTAGGATGCTGCGGCGACGCCATCCCCGTCTGTTGCCAGTCCGAACGCCCTCAAGGCAAGCGCGACTTTGATCGGCGCACTTGCTTCCCATGGCGAGAGGGGCAGGGTGGGGATGGCAATGCCTGCGATTTCAGTCACTTGCATGACGCCGGGGTAGCGTTCCACCTCCGCGCCTAAATTAAGTATCACCGCCACCGGAGCCGCTGCAACCAGCTCCATTTCGACGATGCCGACTCCGCGCACTTCGATCTTGCCCGCGATCCGATCCGGCGCACTCGCCATCAGCGTCTCGCCAAGGCGCGTCAGCACCGTATAGTCATCGCTGACCAACTTGCCGCCCCGATCGATCAGCCGCAATGCCAAATCGGACTTGCCGCTCCCGCTGAGCCCCATCAGCAACACTGCGCGCCCTTCGATCGCCACGGACGTAGCATGAAGAGTTTGGCTCTCGCCGGTCACTCCGATGTCATGCCCGGATCGGCGGACTGCGCCATCGGCAGTCGCACGATGAAGCTTGCCCCTTGCTGCGCATCATCGCGATCGCCGATGCTGATGCGGCCCTGATGGCCTTCCAATATGCTGCGGGCGATGGCGAGGCCCAGGCCGCTATGCTTGCCGAACTGTTCGCCTTCGGGACGGACGCTGTGGAAGCGGCGGAACACGGTCTCGCGCTCGGCCAGCGGCACGCCGGGGCCTTCATCCTCGACGGCGACAAGGACTTCGCTGTCCGCCACGGTCGCGACGATCTGCACCAGCCCGCCATTGGGCGAGAAGGAGATCGCATTGTCGAGCAGGTTTTCCAGCACCAGCGCCAGCCGCTGCTTTTCGCCCAGCACCACCGCCACATCCTTGCGCGGGCGGGCAAAGGCGATGTGCACATCCCGCTCGATCCCGCGCGTCTCCCGCGCCACGACCAGATCTTCGATCAGCTTGCCCAAGTCGATCGGCTCGAACCGCGTGCGAGACAATTGCGCATCCACACGGGACGCTTCGGCAATATCGGTCACGAGCCGGTCCAGCCGCCGCACATCGTCCTTGGCGATGGCCAGCAATTGTTCGCGAAACTCCGGCTTATCGACCGTTCCCAAGCCGTCGAGGGCGGAACGCAGCGACGCGATCGGGTTCTTCAATTCATGGCTGACATCCGCCGCGAATGCATCGGTCGCGTCGATCCGCTGCCGAAGCGCCTGGCTCATGTCCGACACAGCGCGCGCCAGCATCCCGATCTCATCGCGGCGGTCGGGCAGGCGCGGCACGATCACTTCGCGTGCCCGCCCCAAGCGCACCCGCACAGCCGCACCTGCAAGCCGCCGCAGCGGCAACACGATGGTGCGCGCAAGGAACAGCGAGAGCAGCGTCGATCCAATCAACGCGGCCGCCAGCACGAAACCCAGCCGCAGCCGCTCCGCCCGAACGGTGCGCGTGATATCGCGCGCATTCTCCGTCGCCAGCATCGTCTCGCCATTGCGCATCGCGATCGCCGAAGACACGACCGGCGTTCGGTCCGGTGCATAGCGGTTCATGACCTGGCCTTGGCCCGTCCGTTTCGCCGACACGATTTCGGGCCACGCCTGTGCGCGATCCACGCGCGGTTCGGCAAAGGCGGGCGTCGGGTCGGCCGACACGATGCGATCCACCACCCGGTCCATGAAGCGCGCGACATGCCGCTGCCATTCCTCGCTGGCCGGATCGCGCAATTCATAGGTAGGTGGCCCAAGCGTGAAGCTGTCCGTCAGCAGCCGTCCATCAGGCCGATATTGCCGGATGCGCGCATTGCTCTTGCGCGCAAAAGCGGCGATCAGCGCATTATGCTGAGCGTCCGGCGTGCTTTCCAGCGCGATCCCCAGCAACTGAAGTTCGCGCAGCGACCGTTCCAGCCGCGCATCCACCACCCGCGCGCGGTAGCTGTCGAGATAGAAGAACCCGCCCGCCAGCAGCGCGAGCGCAAAAATATTGACCGCCAGAATCCGGCGGGTAAGCGACAGTCGCCCCGACCAGCGGAGCGCCATATCGCCTTCCTCACTCTTCCGAGAATCGGTATCCGGCGCCATAGAGCGTATCGATCGCATTGAAGTCGGGGTCTGCCTCGCGGAATTTACGACGCAGGCGCTTGATGTGGCTGTCGATGGTGCGATCATCGACATAGACGTCGTCCTGATAAGCGGTGTCCATCAACTGGTTGCGGTTCTTGACGACACCGGGCCGCGCCGCCAGCGCCTCCAGGATCAGGAATTCGGTGACGGTCAGCGTCACGTCCTGCCCCTTCCACTTCACGCGATGCCGCGCCGGGTCCATCTCCAGCCGCCCGCGCACGATCGGCTCGGCTGCCGGTTCGCTATGCTCGGTCGCGGGCCGGGCAAGCTCCGCCCGCCGCAGGATCGAACGGATGCGCGCGATCAACAGCCGTTGCGAGAAAGGCTTTGAGATATAATCGTCCGCCCCCATCGCCAGGCCCAGCGCCTCGTCCAGTTCGTCGCTCTTGCTGGTTAGGAAGATCACGGGCATCGCGTTTTTTTCGCGCAGGCGGCGCAGCAATTCTATTCCGTCCATCTTGGGCATCTTGATGTCGAACACGGCAAGATCGGCGGGATTCTCGATCAGTGCTTTCAGTGCAACTTCGGAATCGGAATAGATTCGCGTTACGAAGCCTTCGGACTGCAAGGCGATGGAAACAGACGTTAAAATGTTTCGATCATCGTCTACGAGGGCGATCGTGGGGACTTGGGTCGCGCTCATTCACTGCGTTCCGGCTGCTGTATCACCGGGACGGACTAGACGATGGCGCATGGCGGGGCAAGGAAGACGGAAAGCAGCCCTGATCGGACATGCTCATCCAATGTATCAACATGGATCAAGGTTTTGGCCATGGATTTGACGGCCAACTGTCTAACGCTTATGCGGATTCGGTCGGCTGAGGATATAACGCGGGCGTATCGAAGACCTGTGGGCCTCGCAGCCATAGCCTTTAAGGCTCAACATAACATTTAGGAGCAAGCGCGTGCAGGCGACATCCTCGTTCACCCTGGAAAAACAGGGCATTCAAACTCGTGCCTCCCAGTTCTGGAATCTCGGCACGGCGCCCCTTGTCGAAGCAGCGCTCGCCAATGGCGAAGGCATATTGGCCAAGGACGGCCCATTGGTTGTCGAAACCGGCAAGCACACCGGCCGTTCCGCTAAAGACAAGTTCATCGTCCGCGACGCAGAGACGGACAGCACAGTATGGTGGGGCAACACCAATGTGCCCATGACGCCGGAGCACTTCGCGGCATTGAAGGCCGATTTCTTCGCAGCGCTGGGTGAGAAGGACACGCTGTACGTCGCGGATCTTTTCGGCGGATCGCAGCCCGAGCATCGCGTCAATGTGCGCGTCATCAATGAGTTCGCCTGGCACAACCTTTTCATCCGCACGTTGCTGGTGCGTCCGACCGCAGATGAGCTGGCGACTTTCACGCCCGAATATACCATCATCGATTTGCCGAGCTTCCGCGCCGATCCTGCGCGCCATGGCAGTCGGTCCGAAACGGTCGTCGCCGTCAACTTCAGCGAAAAGCTGATCCTCATCGGCGGCACGGCTTATGCCGGTGAAATGAAGAAGTCGGTGTTCGGCATCCTCAACTACCTGCTACCCGTGAAGGGCGTCATGCCAATGCATTGTTCGGCCAATATCGGCCCGAACGGCGACACGGCTGTGTTCTTCGGTCTGTCAGGTACAGGCAAGACAACGCTTTCGGCCGACGCCAGCCGTACGCTGATCGGCGACGACGAGCATGGCTGGTCGGACACCGCCGTCTTCAATTTCGAGGGCGGCTGCTACGCCAAGATGATAAACCTCTCGCCCGAGGCGGAGCCGGAAATTTTCGCGACGACGAAACGCTTCGGAACGGTCCTTGAGAATGTTGTGATCGACAAGGATACACGCGAACTCGATTTCAACGACAACAGCCTCGCGGAAAACAGCCGCGGTTCTTATCCCATTGATTTCATCCCCAATGCGTCGAAGGACAATCTTGGCCCGGTTCCCAAGACGATCATCTTCCTGACGGCCGACGCTTATGGCGTACTTCCTCCTATTTCGCGTTTAACGCCGGAACAGGCTATGTATCACTTCCTCTCGGGCTACACCGCACGGGTCGCGGGCACCGAAATCGGGGTGATCGAGCCGACTGCGACCTTCTCGACCTGCTTTGGTGCCCCCTTCATGCCGCGTCATCCTTCGGTGTACGGCAATCTGCTGAAGGATCGCATCGCCAAAGGCGGCGTTACCTGCTGGCTGGTCAACACCGGTTGGACCGGCGGCAAGTACGGCAGCGGCAGCCGTATGCCGATCCGCGTCACACGTGCATTGCTGAACGCAGCGCTGGACGGCAGCCTGAACGATGTCGCCTTCCGCACTGATCCGAACTTCGGCTTCGAAGTGCCGGTCGCAGTCGCGGGTGTGGATGCCAAGATACTCGATCCCCGACAGACCTGGGCGAATGGCGCGGAATATGATGATACCGCTGCCAAGCTGGTCAAGCAGTTCGTCGACAACTTCGCGCAGTTCGAGGATCATGTGGATGCCTCCGTGCGTCAGGCTGCTCTCACTGCCGCCTGAACATTGACGTAAATTGCCTGAAAGGCGGGTCGGCAGGACATGCTGGCCCGCCTTTTTCGTTACGCTGGACGATAAAGCTGCTATTGATGCTCGATCATGGGAGTATCAGATCATGGCTATGTTCGACGGCATTTTGAGTAATCTAGGCAGCCTCGACGAACTTGCGGCCAAGCTCGGTATCTCTGCCGACTCGATCCCCGGATTGCTGGAGCAACTCGCCGCCGATATTGGATCGGGTAAGCCCGGCGTTACGGCATTGGCAGAAACTGCCGCCGCGCATGGCGTCTCAGCCGACACGCTGCAGGAGGCGCTCGCGGGTCTCGGTGGTCCTGCGGGAATTCTCGGCAACATGACGGGTTTTCTCGATCGCGATGGCGACGGTAATCCGCTGAACGAACTAAGTGGTCTGGCGAAGGGCTTATTCGGCTGATCCTTTCGTCGCGCCATGCCTGCTGTTTTCGTCAGTAGGCATGACGGTGAAGATGACGCCATTCTGCCCCCGCACGCATCCTCATGCGGAGCAGGGGAGAAGAGGTGCCATGACGATCGAACCGCGCGCAGTCGTCGAGCAGTGGTACAGCGCGCTGGCGGCGATGGATATCGATGCGTTCGCAGCGACGCTGCATGACGACTACATCAACAACGTCGCTGGTCGGACTGCCGTGTCAGGACGCACGTACGGCAAGCGGCAACTTTTCGAAGAGATATTCCCGCTCGTGATGGCCAACCTCGTGCCCGGCACGGTCAATCTTGCAAGGCGGCACCGGATCATGGCCGTCGACGGGTCGGTTGTCGTCGGCATGATGGAGGGGGACGCAGACACCAATGACGGGGCGCGGTACGAGCAAACCTATTGCCAGATCTTCCGCGTGGAGGATGGCCTGATCCGCGAAACCTGGGAATTTTTCGACACCGCTCAGGCCGAAGCGCGCCTGTTCGGCAAAGACATTGACGCAGGAACGCCCGTCGCCGATCCGCTGCAATTCTAACGCATCAGAGGGAATCGACGCGCAGCACCGTGCCGTCTACGCCGATGACACGCATCCGCTGGCCCACTTCCGCGTCAGGTCCGTGCGCCGTCCACACGCCGTCGCCCACCTTGACGCGTCCCTCTCCGCCTTCGATCGCTTCTACGATCATGACGGTCTCACCGATCAGCCGAGCCGCGCGATCATTCAGCAGCGGATCCTGCGATTCCACTGGATTGTTCGTGTACCAGCGCCGCCCGGCATAGGTCGCGACGAGGCACAGCACCGCAAAGACGATCACCTGCACCGGCACACTTATCCCGACGAGAACAGTGATCCCGCCGGTCAGCGCTGCCGCAATCGCGATCCAGAGCAGGAACACGCCGGGCAGTACGATCTCGCCAATGCCGAACAGTACGGCGAGGATCAGCCAGACCCAGTACGGCTCCATCCCCTGCAAATCGCTCATGCTGTCGGCTCGAACGGTCCGCGACGGCGTGGCGTCGGCGTTGGATCGTTGACAGTCGGCGCGTTACCGAACGTCTCCCGCGCCAGTTCGCCGATCCCGCCCAGCGTCCCGATAAGCTGCGTCGCCTCGACAGGGAACAGGATCGTCTTGGCATTGGGCGACGTCGCGAACCCGGAAACCGCCTCCACATATTTCTGCGCGATGAAGTAATTCAATGCCTGCGGATTGCCTGCGGAGATGGCTTCGGACACCATCTGCGTCGCCTTGGCCTCTGCTTCAGCCTCACGTTCGCGCGCTTCGGCGTCGCGGAACGCAGCCTCCCGCCGCCCTTCCGCCTGCAATATCTGCCCGGCCTTTTCGCCCTCCGCCCGCAGGATTTCAGACGCGCGAGCGCCCTCGGCATCAAGGATATTGGCGCGCTTTTCACGCTCCGCCTTCATCTGGCGACCCATCGCATTGACGATGTCGGCGGGCGGGCGAATGTCCTTCAACTCAACACGCGTGATCTTCACGCCCCAACTACCCGTTGCATGATCGACCACAGATAGCAGCCGCGCGTTAATCTCGTCGCGCTTGGACAAGGTCTCGTCCAAGTCCATCGATCCCATCACGGTGCGCAGGTTGGTCGTCGCCAACTGCATGATCGCGACGTACAGCTCCGAAACCTCATACGCCGCCTTCGCTGCGTCCAGCACCTGAAAAAATACTACGCCATCGACGGACACCATGGCGTTGTCCTTGGTGATGATCTCCTGCCCCGGAATATCGACAACCTGCTCCATCATGTTGATCTTGCGGCCGACATTGTAGAAAAACGCGGGGTAGAAATTGAGGCCGGGACGTGCGACTTCTGTAAAACGGCCAAAGCGTTCGATCGTATATTGATAGCCCTGCCGGACGATCTTGATACTTGCGGCCAGATAGATGAAGACGAGCAGCGCGGCTGCCAGTGCGAATGTCGTAATCATGATCTTCGTTCTCCCCACCGGCCCGATACACATTGTTATGCCGCCAAAGCGTTAACCGGGGAAGTCATTTGAAGGAACAACGATGCAGCTAGCCTTTGCCCGGTCGCTCCTCTTCCTGCCCGCATCCAATCCGCGCGCGGTGGAAAAGGCGAGGGGGCTTGCCTGCGACATGGTGATCCTCGATCTGGAGGACGCGGTGCCCGACGCGCAGAAAGACGCGGCACGCGACGCCGCCGTCGCCGCCACGCAGGCGGGCTATGCCGACAAGCTGACTGGCATCCGCATCAATACCGCCGAGACGCCATGGCACGGCGCCGACATGATCGCAGCAAAAGCCAGCGGGGCCGACTATATCATCCTGCCCAAGGTGGAGCATCCCTTGCAGGTTCACGATGTCCATCAGGTCTGCGAAAAACCCGTCATCGCGATGATCGAAACCGCCCTCGGCCTGTCCGCCGCTCCAGCGATCGCCGCGCAGGCCGGCACGGCGGCGCTGTTCATCGGCGTCAACGACTTGCGCAAGGATCTCGGCATCCCCGCCGACGCTGGACGCGCAGGACTGATGCTCGCGCTCCAGACCGTCGTGTTCGCGGCCCGCGCTTCGAGGAAGGCCGTGTTCGACGGCGTCTATAACCGCCTTGACGATGCCGCAGGTCTGGAAGCGGAATGCCGCGAGGGCCGCAGCTACGGCTTCGACGGCAAGACCCTGATCCACCCCGGCCAGATCGCAACAACCAACGCGATCTTCGGCCCCGACGAAGCAGCGGTCGCCGACGCCCAACGCCTGATAGAAGCCGCAACGGGCGGCGCGGAACGCTTCGAAGACAGCATGATCGAAGCCATGCACGTCGATGCGGCGCGCGCCCTCATCGCTCGCGCAGAGATGCTAAAGCGATAACAGAAAAGGGCCGCATTCCTTGATGGAACGCGGCCCTTTCTCAAACGGTCGGAAGACTTAGAACTTCCCGCTCAACGACACACCGATGATACGCGGATCGTTGAATACCGCCGCCATATAGTTTTCGATGACGCCCTTCAGGTTCTTTTCGTTCGTGATGTTGCGCGCGAACACGGCCAGTTCATACGCGTTATCCGGTGCGGCATAGCCGATCTTCAGACCGCCTTCGAAGCTGCCGTTCGAATTGAACTCCTTCGTGTCGTACAGCACGAAATTGGTCTTGCCCTGCACGTTCCAGTCGGTCGCAGCGAAAACCTTGCCGCCATTGCCCAGCGGGATGTCGTAGCGCGCGGTTAGGTTGAGGTTGTACTCAGGCGCGTTGGGCAGCGGCTCGCCGTTGATCTGCGCGAACACGGCGGGTTGGCCGAAGACCGGCACCGTAATCGTCGGGTTGCCGACAGTGCAGACCACCACGCCGTTCAGCGCACAGACCTGTGCATAGACGTTCTTGTCCTTGATCTCGCTATGCAGCAGGCTGAGGCCAGCCGAAAGCGACAGGTTCTCGATAGGCGCCCAGTCCAGTTCCGCTTCCATGCCATAGGCTTTCGCCTTGTTCGCGTTGAAGAGGACACCGTTGCCGTTGACGTCGTTGCCGTTCAACTGGATGTCCTTGACCGTATAGGTAAAGGCGCTGGCGTTGAAACGGAGCGCGTTGCTGATCTGGCTCTTGAAACCGGCTTCCCACGACAGGATCGTCTCCGAATCCGCCGTCGTGAAGTCGGAGTTGAACACGGCCGAACGACCCTGGATCGTCGGACCACGGAAGCCCTTCGCCACGCGGGCGTAAAGGCTGAGATCCGGGTTCACCTGATACAGCGCGCTCACATCCCAGCTTGGCTTGGAATCGGAGAGGCGCACGAAGCGACGACCGCGATAGCTGCTTACACCCGCTGCGTTATCCGCTGTCTTCAGCAGACGCGTGCTCTTGGTGTCTTCGGTGTAGCGCCCGCCAGCAGTCAGCGTCAGGTCGGGCACGATTTCGTAGCTCAGCTGACCGAACAGCGCCCAACTCGTGTTGATGTTGTGCAGACGCACCCAGTTGTTGGGGTTCCGCGCCGCTGTCGTCAGAAAAAACGCGCGCTGGTAGAAGTCCGTCGTGTCGCGCGAGTCGAAATAGATGCCGCCGATCTGATACTTCAGGCCGGTGTCGCCGTTGCTCGACAGCCGCACTTCCTGCGTCCACTGGTCGAGATCGCGCAGGTTACCCTGGCTCTGACCAAAGCCATTCGCAACGCCACCGACTGGGAAGTTCGCCGCCGCGCCGCCATCGGTATCGCCACGGCTGTAGCCCGACGTGGTCTCATAGGCCGTGATCGATGTCAGCGTCACCGGACCGAAATCGTAGGTTGCCTTCAGCGATCCGCCATAGGTCTTGTAAGCCTGCGGGTTGTTCTGCGCCTCGTCCAGAGCGATCTTCGTACGCGGCTCGTTGCTGGCATCATTCGATCCCTTCTTCAGCGCGGCGCGATGGAAGATGGTCGACGTCCCATCATAATCACGCGCATGGCCAGAGAGAAGCAGGGTCGTTTCTTCGTTCGGCGTCGCGAGCAACTGAACGCGCACGTCCTTCTCGTTGAAGCCGCCCATCGCGTCCTTCTTAGGCGACACCGTGCCGTCCGCGCTTGGGCCGGTATAGGTGTTGTCGACCCAATCGTCGCGATGCTGGTATAGCGCGGAAATACGGAAGGCGAGCTTGTCGGCAATCAGCGGGCCACCAACGCCCCCATCGAACGTGACGGTGTTGTAGCTGCCATAGCTTGCCTGCGCGCGGCCCTCATAGGTCGTAAGGTTCGGCTTGATGCTGTCGAACTTGATGATGCCCGCGGTCGTGTTGCGGCCGAACAGCGAACCCTGCGGCCCGCGCAGCACTTCCACCTGACCCATGTCGAACACGGGATTGGACTTCAGCACGACATGCTCCAGAACGACTTCGTCCTGGATGATCGACACCGGCTGCGACGCGCCAAGATAGAAGTCGATGTTGCCAAGACCACGAATGTAGAAGCGCGGGAAGATGCGGCCCGTCGTCGTTTCGGCATAGAGGCCCGGCACCCGACCGGACAGCGCGAGGATATCGTCGCCACCCGTCTGGAACGCGCGCAACTGATCGCCCGCGACGACGCCTACCGAAAGCGGTACGTTCTGGAGATTCTCCGAACGACGCTCTGCCGTGACGACGATTTCGGTCAGTTGCGAATCGTCGGCGGCGGGGGCGGGATCCTGCGCCTGTGCGACATCGGCGAAGGAAATCGCGCCGAAAGCGGCGGTCAGCAGAAGCGCCGAGCGGAGAAGGGGTTGCGTCACGATATGATCCTTGGTTGAAGAGGCGAGGATGAGCCCGCCACGCGATGGCTGCCCGCTAGGCTCCGATTATGTCTGAATCATGACAGATTATTACGTGGTTCTTCACCTGTTGCGGCAATGCCACAGGCGCTCCGTGCGGCGGATTAACAAATTCTCGCCTCGCACTAGCCCCCTGCGGCCTTAATGGTTACATGGACCGCCACATGATCCCCTCGGCATCCGGCCCCGCCCTCCGGAACGCCCACACAGAAAGTGGCTTAATCCATGGATATCCGCCTCGGCCTGACATTCGATGACGTTCTCCTGCAACCGGGGGAATCGGACGTCATGCCGAGCCAGACGGACACCAGCACCCACATTACCAAGAGCATAAAGCTCAACATTCCCATCCTGTCGTCGGCCATGGACACTGTCACCGAGGCCGACATGGCGATCGTGATGGCGCAACTTGGCGGCATCGGCGTTCTGCATCGCAACCTGACCGTAGAGCAGCAAGCGGCAGCGGTGCGCGCGGTGAAACGCTTCGAAAGCGGCATGGTCGTCAACCCGATCACCATTACGCCCGACGCGACGCTGGCCGACGCGCAGATGCTGATGGCGCGCAACCGCATCTCCGGCATTCCGGTGGTCGAGGCGTCCGGCAAGCTGGTCGGCATCCTTACCCACCGCGACACTCGCTTTGCCGAGAACCCCAAGCAGCCCGTCAGCGAATTGATGACCAAGGACAACCTCGCGGTCGTCCCGGCTGGCGTGACACAGGACGATGCCCGCCGCCTGCTGCATCAGCGCCGCATCGAAAAGCTGCTGGTCGTCGATGAAGCCTATCATTGCGTCGGCCTCATCACCGTCAAGGACATGGAAAAGGCCGTCAATTATCCGCAGGCGACCAAGGACGGCACGGGCCGCCTGCGCGTCGCCGCCGCCACCACGGTCGGCGACACCGGCTATGAGCGCACGGAAGCGCTGATCGACGCCGAATGCGATCTCATCGTCCTCGACACGGCGCACGGCCACAGCAAGCAAGTGTCCGCCGCCGTCGAGCGCATCAAGCGCCTCTCCAACTCCGTGCAGGTCGTCGCGGGCAACGTCGCCACCGCCGAAGCCACACGCGCGCTGATCGACGCCGGCGCGGATTGCGTGAAGGTTGGCATCGGCCCCGGATCGATCTGCACCACGCGCGTCGTCGCGGGCGTCGGCGTGCCGCAGTTGACCGCCGTCATGGACGCAGCGGAAGAAGCCTTCAAATCCGGCGTTCCCGTCATTGCCGACGGCGGCGTCCGCACCAGCGGCGACGTGGCCAAGGCACTCGCGGCAGGCGCAAGCTGCGTCATGGTCGGATCGCTCCTCGCCGGAACCGAGGAAGCACCGGGCGAAACCTTCCTGTATCAGGGTCGCGCCTACAAAAGCTATCGCGGCATGGGCAGCGTCGGCGCGATGGCGCGCGGCAGCGCCGATCGCTATTTCCAGCAGGACATCAAGGACCAGATGAAGCTGGTGCCCGAAGGCATCGAGGGTCAAGTGCCCTTCAAAGGCCCGGCCAAGGACGTCATCCATCAACTCGTCGGCGGCGTGCGCGCCGCGATGGGCTACACCGGCAGCCGGACGATTCCGGACCTTCGCGAGCGTGCCCGCTTCGTGCAGATCACCAATGCGGGCCTCTCCGAAAGCCATGTCCACGATGTCACGATCACTCGCGAAGCCCCTAATTATCCGACCCGGTAAATGACACCCGCCGCGCGGGTACAGGCCGCAATCGACTTGCTTGACGAAGTCGTGCTTTCCGCGCGCGACGGCGGCCCCGCTGCCGACACGCTGATCGCCCGCTATTTCAAAACGCGGCGCTACGCCGGGTCGAAAGACCGCCGTGCCGTCCGCGATCTGGTGTACGACGCCATCCGCCGCGCAGGTGAGCGCCCGGAAAGCGGCCGCGCGGCTATGCTCGGTCTGGTGCAGGACCAGCCGGAGATCGCGGCCTTCTTTGACGGATCGCCTCACGGCCCAGCCGCGATAGGTGAAGGCGAAGCTGCAACGCCCGCGCGTGCTGTGCCCCGCGGGATAACGCCGCTGCTCGCTGACTTGATCGACGCGCGCGAACGCACGGCGTTGCTGGAACGCGCGCCGCTGGACGTGCGCGTGAACACGCTGAAGGCGACGCTGGATTTGTCTGGGTCGGAGCCTATCCTAACCCCAAGATCAAACCCGACCAACTCGCACACTCTCTCCCCGTTCGCCCTGAGCTTGTCGAAGGGCCCGGCTGAGCCTGTCGAAGCCCCTTCACTTCGTTCAGGAGAAGGCTTCGATAAGCTCAGCCCGAACGGGGAAGGGGACAGCGCGAATATGGGAGCCAACCAGCAGGCGGCGAGTGGAAGCGAAATCACCCCAATCCCCCATCTCCCCAACGCCCTACGCCTCCCCGAAGGCTACCCCCTCGAAAAATCCGAAGCCTGGGAACAGGGACTCGTCGAAGTCCAGGACGCAGGCAGCCAGATCATCGCCGTCGCCTGCAAAGCCCAGCCCGGCATGACCGTCATCGACCTTTGCGCCGGCGCAGGCGGGAAAACCCTCGCGCTCGCCGCCGCGATGGACGCGCAAGGAACGCTGATCGCCGCCGATACCGTCCGCTCGCGCCTGCAACGCCTCACGCCGCGCGCCGAAAGGGCAGGGGCCAATTTCATCCAGACCGTCCTCCTCGATCAGGGCCGCGAAGCCACAACCCTTGGCAGCTATGAAGGAAGGGCCGATGTCGTGCTGGTCGACGCCCCCTGTTCCGGCACCGGTACATGGCGGCGCAATCCGGAAGCGCGCTGGCGGCTGACGCCCGATCGGCTGACCCGGCTGGTCGCCGAGCAAGCCCGCATAGTGGATATCGCCGCCCCGCTCGTTAAAAACGGGGGACGGCTAATCTATGCGGTGTGTGCATTGACTGACCGGGAGGGACGCGATCAGGTCGATGAGTTTCTGGCGCGGCATCCCGGCTGGAAAGTGGCCCCGGTCGATACGGCGGCAGGACGCACCTGGGGGCATGGGCGGTTGCTGACGCCGCACCATGATGGCACTGATGGCTTTTTCCTGGCGGTGCTGGAAAAAGGTTGATGGACAAATACATAGAAAACAGGGAAACTTCTAAGCATTCGACACTGGAGACTGTAATGCGTTTTACGCCCGCGACTATTGCCTTGGCTGCCCTGTTCGCCACCGTGTCCAGCGTGGGCGTGAGCCAGCGCCCCGATGCGCAGATCGAGCCGCTGTCGCTCGAATGGCAGAAGAAGGGCGAGGCAGCGCAGCAGGCAGGCGACCTGAATGGTGCGACCGATGCGCTGGAAACGGCTCTGGCCATCGATCCGCGCAATCGGGGCGCCTATCTGTCGCTTGGCAAGGTTGCCCGCGCGCAGGGCCTGCAAGGCAAAGCCATCCGCTATTACCGCGAGGCGTTGCTCCTCGATCCTACTGATGTCGCGGCCTTGTCGGGGCAGGGGCAGGCGATGGCCGAGAAGGGTGCTCTTGCCAAGGCTCGTGAAAATCTCGCGCAAGTGAAGACCCTCTGCAGGAGCGACTGCCCTGCCGCAGTGCAGCTTTCCGCCGCCATCGCCAAGGGTGTTCCGCCAACGATCCTGACTGCCAAGGAAGTCACTCCCACGCCAACCGTTGTACCGACGGAGCAGCCATAATAGCTTCTCCTTCAAGGGTAGAAGGATTCACCCTTGGTGGCTCTGCCGCTTAGGCGCAGATTGGTGTCCCACTCTCCGCTGTCCTACACGTCCTCATTGGCGTACACGCCTCTCTATGCCCATTTCCTGACGCCCTGCAAAAAGCCCCGGTCGCATTCCCCGCCACCTTGACCGCACCAAGCGGCAAATAGGGTCGGACAGCCGAACGCTCCGCGACTTTCATGATGCACCGGCGCCAACACAAGGCATGATGGGCCGCAGCGCCCCAAGGCTGCACACGCATCCCGAGGCGGGGAAATCATGGCTGGCCTCGGACCCATGCGACCTTTGCGTCTTGAAAGGAGCAAGGATGATGACGCCACTCACTTCTTCGATCTCCTGCAAGAGCAGGAAGCCGGAGCGACAGGCTTGGCTATGGCGCTCCATGACATTGGACTCCTGCGTTCGCGGGAACACGGTTCATCGGAAGCACGGTGGCTTGGCTGCACTGCCAAAGATGCCCGACTGGGGGGTGACGTAGCGTGACCTTCGTGACCTTCCGCGCCAAATCCGCGGGATTTTCGGTCAGCCGCTCAGCACCCGCGCCACGTCCACGAACTCCGCGATGCTCAAAGTCTCCGCCCGCCGTTGCGAGTCGATCCCTACCGCCTCAAGCGCCGCCAACCCACCCGGCAATCCTTTCAGGCTCTGCCGCAGCATCTTGCGCCGCTGTCCGAACGCTGCCGCCGTCAGCCGCTCCAATGCCTTGATGTCCACGCCTTCGGGCTGCGCGGCAGGCTCTATATGGACCACCGCCGACATTACCTTGGGCGGCGGAGTGAAGGCGCTGCGATGCACTTTCATGGCGATTCGCGGGGTCGATCGCCACTGGCTCAACACAGCGAGCCGTCCATAATGATCGGTATTGGGCTGCGCGACGATCCGCTCCGCGACCTCATGCTGGAACATCAACGTCAACGAAGCCCACCACGGCGTCCACTCGGCCGAGAGCCAGCCGACCAGCAAGGCCGTCCCGACATTATACGGCAGGTTCGACACGATATGCGCGCCATCCCCCGCCAACTCGCGCGCATCCAGCGCCATTGCATCGCCCTCGACCACGCTAAGCTGGCCCGGAAACGCCGCATCCAGCTCCGCCAGCGCAGGCAGGCACCGCCGGTCCCGCTCGACCGCCACGACCTTCGCGCCGGTGCGCAGCAACGCCCGCGTCAGCCCGCCCGGTCCGGGGCCGACTTCATAGGCCGTGGCCGTGTCGTCCAGCTTGCCCGGTATCGCAGCGATCCGGTCCAGCAACTGCTCGTCCAGCAGGAAGTTCTGCCCCAGCGCCTTGCTCGCCTGAAGCCCATGCGCGGCGATCACTTCGCGCAAAGGCGGCAATTGGGGGTTCGGCATCGGCGTGGCTTTCAGGCGTCAGCGGCGCGGCGGTGCTGCGCGGCTTCCCCGGCCATCCGGATCGCCGCGATCATCGCACCCGGATTGGCCGAATTGGTGCCCGCGATCCCGAACGCCGTGCCATGGTCTGGGGACGTCCGGATGATCGGCAGGCCCAGCGTCATGTTGACGCCATCATCGAAATGAAGCGTCTTGACCGGAATCAGCGCCTGATCGTGGTACATGCACAGGCACACATCATAGGTCTTGCGCGCCCGCGCATGGAACAGACCGTCGGCGGAATGCGGCCCCGTCACGTCGATGCCCTCGGCTCTCAGCGACTCGATGGCGGGCGCAATCACGTCGATCTCTTCGCGGCCCAACGCGCCCTGCTCTCCGGCATGGGGGTTAAGGCCCGTCATCACCAGGCGCGGCTTGGCAATGCCGAAGTTGCGCTGCAATCCCTTGGCCGTTGCAATGGTTCGCGCGCGAATAAGGTCGATGGTCAGCGCCTGCGGTACGTCCGCGATAGCCAAATGGATGGTGATCGGCACCACGCGCAGCGACGGTCCCGCCAGCATCATCACCGCGTTGTCATGGGACACGCCGCAGCGTTCGGCTATGAATTCGGTCTGCCCCGGATGATTAAAGCCGACGCCATAAAGCTGTGTCTTCCCCACCGGCGCCGTGACAATCCCGGCGGCGGAACCCGACCGCGCAAGCCCCACGGATGCCTCCAGCGCCTCCAACGCTGCCCGCGCGCCATCGACGCTCGGCTGCCCAGGTGTGACCGGCCCCGCATCAGCGACGCGCAAATAAGGCAGGGCTTCGGGGAATACACCCGCGACCTCTTCCGGCGAACCGATCTCGCGCAAAGGTCCGTTCCACACCGCGCTGATGGAGGCGGGATCACCCACGGCAAAGAAGCACGGAAGAGCACGCGCCTCCCGCATGACCCATGCCTTCGCGACGATCTCCGGACCTACGCCAGCAGGATCACCCAACGATATGGCAAAGCATGGATCGGGCGCGGACGATGAAACCGACGTCGCCTGACCACTGCTCATCAGTTATAATCGATCACCGCATCGCGGCGAAGATCGCGAAGGTAGATGCGCGCGCGCTTGTTGACGCGTTCCTCTTCCATCTGCGCCATGATCTGGTCGTAGGATGGCGCGCCTTCGCCTGCAGCATCGTCTCGACCGCACAGCACGAGTACTCGCACGCCCTCGTCGACCGAACCAAATGGCGGCGTCGACTGACCTATTTGAAGCCCCAGCAGCATCTCCTGCAACTGTGGCGGCAAGTCGCGCACCTTGACGTTGTCGTTGTCGACGACATCTGCACCCAACTTCGCGCCCACGGTATTGGCCGCACCGCATCCCTGCACAGCCTTCGTCGCCTGTGCGAATTCAGCAGCCTTGGCAGATGCCTGCTCCTTGGTAATGCCCTTCGGAAACGCGATCGACAATTGCTTGAGGCTGAGCAGCGCATCGCGCGGATCAGCGGTCAGAACCTTGCGCTTGTCCATGACGTACAACAACGACATTCCACCGGGGACGGCGATCGGACCAGCAATCTGCCCGACCTGCATTTCTGCTGCCGCAGTGGCCAATTCATCAGGCAACTGCGCCGGGCGCACCCAACCAAGATCGCCGCCGACAGCCGCCGTGGAAGCTTCGGAGAACTGGCGCGCATAGGCTGCGAACGATCCCCCCTTGCGGATCTGCTCGATGATGTTCCGGGCGTTCTCGGTAATCTGCGCTGCATTTTCCGGGGTCGCCGACAGGTAGATTTCGCCGATGCGGAATTCATCGGTGCCCTTTGCCGCATTCAACCGGTCGATGACCGACTTTACTTCATCCTCGCCGACGTTGACGAAAGGCTGGACGTTCCGACGAAGCAGCCGGTTCCACGCCAACTCGCCTTCGATCTGGCGCTTGATGCTGTTGGACGAGCTGCCCTGCTCCCGGAGATAGGCGTCGAATTCCTGCGGGCTTCGCTTGAAGTTCGCTGCGACACGTTCATAGCTCTGCTGGACTTCGGCACGGTCGATCTTGATGTCGTTGGCCGCCGCTTCCTGGATTTGCAGCGTCTCGTCGATCAGGTTACGCAGCACCTGCACGCGCAACCGTTCCTTCTCGTCCTCGGCAACCTTGCCGCCATTGGCTGTGATGATGAGCGCGAGCCGCTGGTCGATATCGGTTCCGGTGATGATCGCGCCGTTGATAACGGCCGTCGCCTTGCGGACGTTGGGGTCGCTCTTGCCGAAGATGGTCACGTCCTTCGGAATATCGAGCGTGGCGGAAGGTGCGCGGTCTTCGTCCGGTACGGACTGCGCAAAGGAGGACGCTCCGATCGACAACAGAGCCACGGCGAGAACGGAATTCCGCAGTGCGGAGGAGCGAGACCGGCGAGCGGCAGACACAGAACCTATCATCAGCGAAACATACTCTCCAATTCTCACCCGCAGATGCCGGTGCGAAACTCCATGGCATACGGCATATTAACCCGGTCTGAGCGGCTGAGGCCGATACACCGGAACACCCTCTCGGGCAAAATCCGTATCACCCTTATATGCCCAAATTGCGAAAAGCCAGCCGCAGCAGGAATGTGTTGCCGGCACGTGCATCTCCGGTGGCGCGATAGTCCCGCTTCCAGGTCAGGCCGAATTCCAGGCAGTCGTCCTGATAGGACAGGCCAAGACGATGGCGGACCGGCTGATAACCGTCAGCAAACGATATCGGATCTTCGCTCGCATCGGTTAGGTCGATCACCGTAGAGCCGAAGACCGACCAGAATTGCGTCACCTGCACCCTGCCGCCGAGCCTGATTTCCTCGCGGTCCTGTAGATCCTCCAGGGCGGTGGAGGCATTGCGATTGAGCCGGAGATAACCGACCGTTGCGTAAGTCTTGCGCGTCC
Organism: Sphingobium sp. SCG-1; assembly: GCF_002953135.1. NCBI lineage: Bacteria > Pseudomonadati > Pseudomonadota > Alphaproteobacteria > Sphingomonadales > Sphingobiaceae > Sphingobium > Sphingobium sp. SCG-1. Next base: position 2,859,308 of record NZ_CP026372.1, on the reverse strand, counting down.
CCACCGTTGCATCGACTTCGTTCCGTCTCACCGCGAGGCTATCCTTGTCGAGCCGGAAGCGATGCGTGAGGCTGACGAAGTCAGTGAACTTGACGTTGGTGCGCCCCACAATATCGGAGAACCTTTCCGACAACCCTGTGCCATCCGGCAGGATGCCTGGGCGCGCATCCAGACGATAACTCTGCCCCACTATGGTGCTGAGAGACACATTATCGCGATCGAGCCGATACTCGAGACCATAAGTAACACGGGTTGAGTCTTCGAATCGGTCATATCCGGGAAAGCGATTGAGCGCGAAGAGATTGCTGTCTTCCAGATCGACGGCGCGGGCGTCCTCGTTCGGAACGGAAAGATTTGCCAAACGGGGGGCGGCAACCACCTGCACGCGCGGCGTAATCCTTTGCGTGCCACCAAATGCTTCACCAATGAACGGCCACCGCACATCGACAGCGGCGGCGGCAATCCCACGCGTTTCCCAACCGCTGTTGCTGCGATAACTCACTGTCTGCGTCAGGTTGTTCTGGTCGCTGTGGTAGACGTCCCCACGCAGATAGCCGGTAAATGTGACCTCCTGCCCAAGGCCCGTAAGCTTGCGCAGGTTCCATTGCGCGCCGACGAATGCTCGCTGCGTGTCTTGCCCCTGTGTCCGGGTGATGGCGAGGCTGTTCGCCTGCAACTGGATGACGCCGCCCAAGATAGGGTCCGACATGCGCAGACGGTAGTCGACGATGGGCAGCGCGATCGGCACCTGCCCCTGAATATCGTTGGCTCGCAATGTCTGCGTGGCCCAGCCGGACAGAGAGAAATAGCTGCGTTCGCCAATGCGCTCAGCCTGAACCGTTGAGCGCAGCCGGTCGTCGCGACTGATGTCATAGCGGCGCAGAAACGTACGGTCGGTCGCCACACGTATCGATCCGCTCAAACTCCACTCCGGATCAAGCTGGAAGCGGCCGCTGGCATCGAAATATCCCCGGAAATCCTTTTCTGAATTGACTGATGGAGCAACGTTGGACGCAGGCAGTCGCGAACCATAGGTCGCATAACCGGTGATTTGATACGCGCCCCTGTCGAGCAACGCCCGGTAATTGGCCGCAACCATCGGAAGCGCGTCCGAAAAAAAGCGAGGTGTAATCGTCAGATCGCGATTAGGAGCAATCGTTATGTAATATGGCAGTGCCACTTCCAGCCCATTTACCCGATCATAGCGCATGTCGGGCACGAGAAGTCCGTTGCCTCCGCCTTCTCCTACAGGATGCGATAATCCGGGCAATGGGATGAGCGGAAGGCCGAACAGCTCGATTTTGGCGTTCTTGTAGCTGACCCGCTGACGATTCGGATCATAGACGACCTTCACCGCTTTGATCTGCCAGGTTGGTTCTTTCGGACAGCCGTCCGCGTCTTCCACGGAGCATCCGGAGTAAGCTGCGTGGTCCAGCGTATACACGCCATCAACCCGAGTTGCTTTCGCCGCCGCCAGACGGCCGCCACTTTCCAGCACCAGCAGCATGTTCTCGACCACGCCGTCTTTCAACGTATCGGTGACATCGACCTTGTCGCCATAGGCGATGTTGCCTTCGGGATCAGTGACGGAGACATTGCCGGTCGCCAGGACCTTGCCGGTCTTGCGTTCCCATGTCACGCCATCGGCGCGCAGGCGATTGCCCTGACGCACCATCTGCACGTTGCCTGTCGCCGTCACCACATCCGTATTGGAGTTGTAATCGAGTTGATCGGCCGCAAATGCGATCTCCTCTTCGCTAGCAGGCGCGGGAGTGTCAGCCTGCTGCAACGGCGCGGTTGGGGTATTCAGCGTCTGCCCCTGAGCCTGCGTGACTGCCAGTGCCCACACAAGGCCTTGCGTCGCGAAGAGCGGACCGAACAGGCGATTACGACTTTTCATGAGGAGTATGACGTACTTTCCGTAGGCGCTGCACAGGAGCCTATTGCATTGCTGCGCGCCCGCCGCAATCGCCTTCGCCGTGCAGATGACGCGGAATTGCGTCGAAGCACTTTGCCACGGCGCGTCAGGCGCACTATCTGAGCAAGTAATCCCGACGGGATCAGCCTTCTGCCGGAACCCGGCGCCTCGTTTGCTTTGGAAAGAATGACCCTGATGGATATTGCGTTTAGCCCTTCTCGCCCGAATACTTTCGACACGCTGGTGTTTGCCATTCCAAAGGATGGGTCGACAAACGCACCTATTACGGCGTCGCGCATTCTGGTGGAGGGCGCAAACGCGGCGCGCTTCACGGGCGACGCTGGCGCTACGTTCGAGAGTTTTGTCGATGAGAACGGCACGACGTTGCGTGTCGTCCTTCTTGGGACCGGCGATGGCGGCGATCTGGATATGGAGAAGGCGGGCGGCGCATTGACGGCGCGTCTTGCTACATCTGGCGCAGCGAACGTGGCCGTTGAGTTCCCACTCGGCGCCACCGGTAAGTCGGCTGCGCGACTGGCATTCGGTGCACGCCTCCGCGGCTGGCGCATCGACACCTACCGCACGCGTCAGCCGGAAAAGGCGAAGCCGACGCTGAAGTCGGTCACCATCGTAAGCGGCGAAGGCAGCGCCGAATGGGCTGCGCTGTCCGCCGTTGCCGATGGTGTGGCGCTGACTCGTGAACTCGTGTCCGAGCCTGCCAATATCATCTATCCTGAAAGCTTCGTCGAACGTTGCCAGCATCTGACCGATCTGGGCATCGAGATCACCATATTGGACGAAAACCAGATGGCGGAGTTCGGCATGGGCGCATTGCTCGGCGTGGCGCAGGGATCGCCGCGCAAGCCCCGCATCCTCGCGATGCGCTGGGACGGCACCAATGGTGCACAGACGAAGCCGGTCGCATTCGTTGGCAAGGGCGTCACCTTTGACACTGGCGGTATCTCGCTGAAGCCCGGCGCGGGCATGGAAGACATGAAGTGGGACATGGGCGGCGCGGGCGCCGTCGCGGGCGCAATGAAGGCGCTCGCTGGCCGCAAGGCGAAGGCGCACATCGTCGGTATCTGCGGCCTCGTCGAGAACATGCCCGACGGTAACGCGCAACGTCCCGGCGATATCGTAACATCGATGTCGGGTCAGACCATCGAAGTGCTTAACACCGATGCCGAAGGCCGCCTTGTTCTTTGCGATGTCATCACCTGGACGCAGAAGCAGTTTGCGCCCGAGATCATCGTCGATCTCGCCACGTTGACGGGTGCGATGATGGTTGCGTTGGGCGATCAGCATGGCGGACTGTTCGCCAACGACGACGGCTTGGCGCAGGACTTGGCCGAAGCCGGCACTGCGGTCGGCGAAACGCTATGGCGCTTCCCCATGTCAGACGCCTACAACAAGTTGATCGACAGCCCGATTGCCGACATGAAGAACATTGGCCCGCGCTTTGCCGGATCGATCACGGCGGCGCAGTTCATAAAGCGCTTCGTCAATGAGGGCGTGAAGTGGGCGCATCTCGATATCGCCGGCATGGTATGGGCGGACAAGCCCGGTGCGGTGTGGGATAAGGGCGCGACCGGCTATGGCGTGCGTCTGCTCGACCGCCTCGTTGCGGATAAGTTCGAGATCTGATGCAAGTCGATTTCTACCAGCTAAGCCGTGATCCGGTGAGCAAAGTGCTCCCCGCGATCGCGGCGCGCGTGCTTGCCAACGGCGGCCGCCTGCTGGTCGTGGCTGCGGAAAAGGACCAGCGCGACGCTATCTCCGAGGGCTTGTGGTGTACGGACCCTGCAAGCTTTCTCGCGCATGGTTTTAAGGGAGAAAGGAACGAGGCTGTCCAGCCGATCCTGCTGTCGGAAGCATGCGAGCCTGTCAACGACGCGCGCTTCATCGCCTTGGCTGACGGCGAATGGCGAGAGGATGCGCTGTCGTTCGACCGCGCCTTCTACTTTTTCGATTCGCTGACCATCGATGGCGCACGCCAAAGCTGGCGGGCCTTGCGCGATAGACCCAATGTGGAACCGCGTTTCTGGCGACAAGAGGGCGGCAAATGGATGCAGGGTCCGTGACGTTCCCTATCCGCTTCAACAAACTTGCAGGGTGCGCGCAGCGCGGCTAAAGGGCGCCGACCTTATCCTTCCTGCATTCTTGGAGTTTCATCGCCATGGCCGCGACCCGCACCTTTTCGATCATCAAGCCGGACGCGACGCGCCGCAACCTGACCGGCGCTGTTACCAAGATGCTGGAAGAAGCCGGCCTGCGCGTTGTGGCTTCCAAGCGCATCCAGATGACCAAGGATCAAGCCGAGGGCTTTTACGGCGTGCACCGCGAACGCCCCTTCTTCAATGATCTGGTATCGTTCATGATTTCCGGCCCCGTCGTCGTTCAGGTTCTGGAAGGCGAAGACGCCGTGAAGCGCAATCGCGACGTCATGGGTGCGACCAACCCTGAGAATGCTGATGCCGGTACGATCCGCAAGGAGCTGGCCGAATCGATCGAAGCGAACTCGGTCCATGGTTCGGATAGTGAAGAAAACGCGGCGACCGAAATCGCCTATTTCTTCAAGCCGGAAGAAATCGTCGGCTGATCTTGCTGAACGTTGCCGACACTGCGCCCCGCATAAGGGCTTGTAACGCCGCCGACGCAGCGATGCTTTCGCTGATCGGCGGCGCCACGTTTCTGGAAACGTTCGGCGATAGCATCGATGCGGCCAATCTCCTCGCCCACGCGCAGGGACCGCACGGTGTCGCTTATTATAACACGCTGTTGGCTGACACGGCTAATACGCGGTGCTGGCTTGCGGAATTACCCGTCACTGCAGCGCCCATAGGCTATCAGGTTCTTACAACCTCCGACCTGACGCAGGCGCTGCCGGACGATATCGAATTGAAGCGCATCTATATCTTCTCGCGTTATCATGGCGGCGGGCTGGCGCATCGCCTGGTGGATATTGCGATCGACGCGGCGCGGTCGATGGGCAAGCGCAGGCTGCTGCTGGGAGTTTATAGCGAAAACCATCGGGCGATTGCCTTTTATCGCAAAGCCGGTTTCGAGATGATCGGTGAGCGTGAATTCGTGGTAGGGCAGCAGCTTTTCTACGACAAGGTCATGGCCCGCACGCTTTAGAACGCGTCGGCGATATTCATCATCTTGGTAAGCCGTTTCGGCGCGGAAAGCCGCCAACTCTTTTGCAACCAATCGGCGATATGCTCCCAATCGTTGCCGCCTCGGTCCAGGCGGATGCCTATCCAGCCCGAAGGCCCAAGATAGGCGGGACGGTAATAGAGGTCGGGATCGCGATCGATCAGCATCGCCTGCTCCTCCACGCCACTTGTCTTCACCAGCAAGCCGGTGACGCCATCGTGGTGATGATTGTAACTGAAATAGGCGAAGAATTTGCCGCCGCTCACGAAGAAGCCGGGGCTGCCATGGGATGCCTTTTCCTCCGTCTCGGGCAGAGCCAGCGCAAACTCCCGAACCTTCGACAGCAGCCACTCAGGGTGGGTGTCCCGCCGAACGAAATCCGCCAGAACCTTTGGGTAAAGTTGATGCTCCGCAAAGACAACGCGGCTCGCCAGGCTGTCCGGCGTTTCGCCGGGCACGATCTTCACTGGGACCTGGCCGAGAACCGGCCCATCATCCAACTCCGCCGTCACTAGATGCACTGAACAGCCCGCATGGCTGTCCCCGGCGACAATGGAGCGGCCGTGCGTATCCAGCCCCTTGTACTTCGGCAGCAGCGAGGGATGGATGTTGAGCATCCGGCCCTCCCAACTCGCCACGAACTCGGTCGAGAGGATGCGCATATATCCGGCCAAGGCGACATAATCGGCACCAACGGCACGTAATTGCGCATCCATGATCGCGTCGAAGCTGACTCGGTCCAGCCCTTTGTGGCTATGGGCAAATGTGGGAACACCCTCGGCAGCGGCTAAAGGGAGTCCCGGCGCTTCCGGATCGTTGGATGCAACCAGAACGACTTCGTAGGGGGAATCGGGCAATCGCGAGGCATAGAGCAGCGCCATCATGTTCGATCCGCGCCCGGAGATCAGAATGGCGACCTTGGCTTTGGTCATGACCCTCAACTTCAGCCTCTATGTGTCGCGGTCCAGTCCGCTTTCGCGCTCCACGTTTCGATGGAGCCGCGCACCGTGCACCCCTTTTCGCCCGCTTCCACAACGCCGATTTTGTATACAGTTTCACCGTCAACTTCGAGCGCTCTGGTGACAGTGTTTACCTGGTCCTCATCCACCGCCAGCACCATGCCGATCCCGCAGTTGAAGGTCCGCGCCATTTCCTCCGGCTCTATATTCCCCTGCGCCTGCAGGAAGGCCATCAACCGCAATTGCTCCCATGAGTCCGCGTCGACTACCGCATGACTCCCCTCGGGCAGAACGCGGGGGATATTCTCCAGCAATCCCCCGCCAGTAATATGGGCAAGGGCATTGATCTTGCCGCCACGCACCAAAGGTAACAACGACTTCACGTAAATCCGCGTCGGCGCCATCAGCGCGTCGATCAGAATGACTTCGTTATCGAATAACGCGGGGCGTTCAAGCTTCCAGCCTTTGTCGGCCGCTAGGCGACGCACAAGCGAAAAGCCATTGGAATGGACACCGGACGACGCAAGGCCCAGAAGAACATCACCCGGCGCGACCCGCGTTCCTGTCAATGCCTGCGACCGCTCGACCGCACCGACGCAGAAGCCCGCAAGGTCATAATCGCCAGGCGCGTACATTCCGGGCATCTCGGCGGTCTCGCCGCCGATCAGCGCGCAGCCTGCTAAGCGGCAGCCTTCGGCAATGCCTGCGATGACGCGCTCTGCAATGCCGCTCTCCAGCTTCCCGGTGGCATAGTAATCGAGAAAGAACAGCGGCTCGGCACCCTGTACGATCAGGTCGTTGGCGCACATCGCAACAAGGTCGATGCCAACGCCGTCATGACGATCATGATCGATTGCGAGCTTCAACTTCGTGCCGACGCCATCATTCGCAGCCACAAGCAGCGGATCACTATAGCCCGCCGCTTTCAGATCAAAGAAACCGCCAAAGCCGCCCAGTTCCGCGTCCGCACCGGGGCGACGCGTGGCTTTCGCCAATGGCGCAATCGCGCGTACCAAGGCATTGCCCTTGGCAATATCAACGCCCGCCTGGGCATAGCTGTAGGATGTCTCGTCGCTCATGGGGATCAGCGCCTAGTCATCTCACCGATTTTATCAAGGGACTTGGCTCTTGGCTTCGCAGGCAAATGCCGCCAAAAGGACGCCGTGACCCTCTCCTTACCCCAAATTCGCCCGTTTCATATTGTGATCGTGCTGCTGCTCGGCTTGGCGGCAGCGATCCTCGTGGCGCAGATCGAGGGCGAACGGGGCGTGCCGCCGATCGCTAGCGGCGGAGATTTCCAAGTTAGCAACGTCAAGGTCGATGTCGCCGCTGCTAACGCGGACGCGGCACGATATGCGGGCTGGCGGCAGGCGCAGCGCCTCGCTTGGAAGATGCTATGGACGCGGACCAACGGCGGCGCGGGCGTTCCGGCGCTCTCTGATTCGCAACTGGAGGCGATCGTCTCGGGCATCGAAATCCAGTCCGAGCAGGCGGGACCCACGCGCTATGTCGCAACGCTGGGCGTGCTGTTCGACCGCGCGAGAGCTGGCCAGATTTTGGGCGTGCAGGGACGGACGATGCGCTCGCCGCCTCTTCTGGTCATCCCTATCTTGTGGCAGGGCGGGACCGCTACTTCTTATGAGACGATCAACGAGTGGCAGAAAGGCTGGGCGCGATTCCGCACGGGCGATAGCGCCATCGACTATGTGCGTGTCACGGGAAATGCGGCCGACCCGCTGTTGCTGAACGCGGCGCAGGCCGGGCGTCGCAGCCGCAACTGGTGGCGGGTGCTGCTCGATCAATATGGCGCTGCCGATGTCATCATTCCAATCGCGCGGCTGGAGCGACAATTTCCCGGCGGTCCGGTACTCGGCCGGTTCACGGCGCGCTATGGTCCCGACGACGCGCTGATCGGAAGCTTTTCGCTGCGCGCTTCCAATGAAGCTGCGGTTGCCGAGATGATCGATCAGGCGATTCAACGGATCGATGGACTATACACACAGGCATTGCTGGATGGAACGCTACGGCCCGATCCTTCGCTCATCATTGAGGAGCCGGTCGATGTCGATGCGCTCGCGATTGAGAATTCGACAGATGTGCCGGTCGATATCATCGATGCACCCGTACCGGGTGTGAACGCCTTCGTTATTCAGTACGACACGCCCAATGTGACATCGGTGAGCCAGAGCGAAAGTGCTCTTCGGGGTATTCCCGGCGTCCAGTCGGCGAGCACCAGCAGCCTCGCGCTGGGTGGGACATCGGTCATGTCAGTTACTTTTGCCGGGAATGTAGATGCGCTCCGCAGCGCCCTGCAGTCGCGCGGCTACACCGTTACAACATCGGGAAACACATTGCGTATCAGCCGCAAGGGAGCGACTGCGGCGCCCGTGCAATGAGTCAGATCAGCTTACCTTTCGACTGGAGCGGCCACGACGCTTCTGCGGTGAACTCGTTTCTCATAAGTGACGCCAACCAGTTGGCTGTGCGGCATCTGGAACGTTGGCGCGAGTGGCCTGTCGCTGCCAGCGTCCTCTCCGGCCCCCCCCGATCTGGCCGCTCTATTCTAGGTCGTCAGTTTGCGCGATTATCGGGCGGAACGGTGATAGACGATGCCGAAAGGGCGGGTGACGAAACCCTTTTCCATGCCTGGAACCGCGCGCAATTGAACAAGCAGCCGCTCCTGTTGATCGCACAGGCGCAGCCGCAGAACTGGACCGTTGCTCTCCCCGATTTACGGTCGCGCCTGATGGCTATGCCCCATCTTCGGATCGAGGAGCCGGACGATGCGCTGATCCGCGCACTGATCGAACGTGGGCTTGCCAGCGGAGGGGCGCCTTGGTCTCTGGATATCGTGGATTGGCTCCATCGCCGAATCGAACGGAGCTACGCCGCTATTGCGGAAGTGATGGGTTATCTAAACGCCCAATCACTGTCGCAGAGACGAAAGATTTCGGTGCCATTCGCAAAAGAGGCTCTGCAAGGAGCCGGATTTTTGCCTATAGTCTGGTCCGACCCGGAACCGTGATCCTGCAAATTGCAGCAACCTGATGAGGAAGCCTTTGTGGCCGAAGCCGATCCGTCCGTAAGCTTGGCCCCCGCGCCGCAACGCTATTTCAATCGCGAACTGAGCTGGCTCAGTTTCAATCAGCGCGTCTTGGAGGAGGCGATGAACCCCGCGCATCCGCTGCTGGAGCGCTTACGCTTTCTGTCAATATCGGGTGCGAACCTCGACGAGTTCTTTTCCGTTCGTGTCGCGGGTTTGAAAGGGCAACAATTACAGGATGTTGATCTACGTTCCGCCGATGGCCTGACGCCCGCGCAGCAGCTTATCGCCATCGCGCAGGAGACGGACCGTCTGATGACTGCCCAGCAACGCGTCTGGCACAAGCTTCATGGCGAACTCACCGAGGTGGGGATCGAAGTGATCGGCAGCGACGTGAGCATGGGTAAGAAGTGTGACGACTGGCTCGCAAATCACTTCCTGACCCAGATATTTCCCATCCTAACACCACAGGCTCTGGACCCGGCGCATCCGTTCCCGTTTATTCCCAATCAAGGACTATCGATCGTTTTCGATCTGGTGCGCCTGTCTGACAAGCAGTCGATTCGCGAGTTGGTGATGATCCCCGCCACGCTTGCGCGGTTCGTCCGCGTGCCGGGAGAACCCGCGCGTTACATCGCACTGGAGGCCGTGATCCGAAGGTTCTGCGACAAGCTGTTCCCGGGTTACAAGGTCAAGGACAGCGGCGTTTTCCGCATCATCCGCGACAGCGATATCGAGATCGAGGAAGAGGCGGAGGATCTGGTCCGCTACTTCCGCAGCGCCATCAAACGGCGGCGGCGCGGGCGCGTGATTCGGCTGGAGGTGGAGCAGGGTATTCCGGCGGCCGTTGAGGAAATGTTGCAGGACATGCTCCAGGGCCACGAATCGATCATCGCGGAGATCGACGGGTTCGTGGGGATCGGCGATCTTTCGGGCATCGTCGACGAAGATCGACCCGATCTGAAATTCGAACCTTATGCGCCTCGTTTCCCGGAACGCATCCGCGAATATGGCGGCGATTGCTTCGCGGCGATCAGGGCGAAGGACATCGTGGTCCATCATCCCTATGAAAGCTTCGATGTCGTCGTCGCGTTTCTGAAGCAGGCGGCGGGCGATCCCGACGTCGTTGCTATCAAACAGACGCTGTATCGCGCGGGCAAGCAGTCCGCCGTCATCCGCGCGCTCATCGATGCGGCGGAGGCGGGCAAGTCTGTTACCGCCGTCGTCGAACTGAAAGCGCGGTTCGATGAAGAACAGAACCTGCTATGGGCGAGCGCGCTTGAGCGGGCGGGGGTCCAAGTGGTCTATGGCTTCATAGATTGGAAGACTCACGCGAAGATTTCGATGGTTGTGCGCCGCGAAGGGGAGCACTTCCGCACATATTGCCACTTCGGGACCGGCAATTATCATCCAGTGACGGCGCGCATTTACACGGATCTCAGCTTCTTTACCGCTGATCCGGGTCTTGGCCGTGATGCCGCGTCGCTGTTCAACTATATTACCGGCTATGTCGAGCCGCAGCATCTTGAACATCTCATCATGTCGCCGCGCGATCTGCGCAACAGCCTGTGCGGCCTGATAGAGGCGGAAATCGGACATGTCCGGGAGGGGCGACCGGGGACCATATGGGCTAAGATGAATTCGTTGGTCGATCCTGCAATCATCGAAAAGCTTTACACGGCCAGCAATGCAGGGGTTCAGGTAGAACTGGTCGTGCGGGGCATATGCTGCCTGCGGCCCGGTGTGCCTGGACTTTCGGAAAACATCCGGGTGAAGTCCGTAGTCGGCCGCTTCCTCGAACATAGCCGCATCACGGTCTTCGGTAACGGCAAGCCGTTGCCCAATAATGGCGCGCGCGTGTTCATAAGCTCCGCGGACTGGATGCCGCGCAACTTTGACCGCCGCGTGGAATATATGCTGCCGATCGAAAATGAGACTGTGCACGATCAGGTTCTGGATCAGGTGATGGTGGCCAACCTCATAGACAATGAGCAAAGCTGGGAGCTGGACAGCGACGGGCGTTATCATCGGCTGGAACCCGGCGATCGCCCATTCAACTTACATCGATACTTCATGACAAATCCCTCGCTTTCCGGGCGTGGAGCATCAGTCCAAAGCAGCGATGCGGTGCCGACCCTCAGCCTGCGTCGCCGTAGCTGATCCATGGCCTCCATCCGGACTTTCCTGCGCACCGCTACAACTCGTGATGAAGCTGCGTCCGTGGTCGAGACGCGCTCGGCGATAATCGACATCGGTTCGAACAGCGTTCGCCTTGTCGTTTATGACGGGCCCCGCCGTATCCCCTTCATATTGTTCAATGAGAAAGTGATGGCGGGCTTGGGCGCGTCGCTGGGCAAGACCGGGATGATCGAGCCTGCCGCTATGAAGCGAAGCCTTGGGGCATTGGCCCGTTACAAACATCTTTGTGAAGAGATGGGCGTCGCTTCCTTGCGCTGCGTTGCCACTGCGGCTGTGCGTGACGCCACCAATGGAACGGAGTTGTTGCGCAGGGCGAAAGCAATCGGACTTGATGTGGAGCTGCTGTCGGGCGCGCAGGAAGGCGCGGCATCCGGCTATGGCGTTCTGTCCGCTATTCCCCACGCCAATGGGATTGTCGGTGATTTGGGCGGTGGAAGCTTGGAACTTGTGCGCATTCGCGACGGTCAGGTTCATGAGATCACGTCCCTTCCCTTAGGCGTGCTGCGGCTCCCTGAAGTGCGCGCGAAAGGGAATGGCGCGCTGGAACGGCACGTCAAGAAACTGCTGAAGAAGGCCGGTTGGGATGCAGTGGAGCAGGGGCTTCCCTTTTACCTCGTGGGTGGATCGTGGCGATCGCTGGCGCGCCTTGACATGCACCTCAACCATTTCGCGTTGCCGGTTATCCACCACTATGAGATGACAGCGGCACGGGCAGCGCATCTCGTCCGCGTGACCAGTCAGATGCATCGCGAAACCCTGAAGAATGTGCCCGCACTTACGGGAAGCCGTATTCCTACTTTGCCGGGCGCAGCTGCCTTGCTGTCGGTCATGGTCCGGCAGTTGAAAAGCAGCCGGCTCATCGTCTCGGCCTACGGATTGCGGGAAGGCCTGCTGTTCGAGGCGCTGCCGAAGGACATACGGCTGGAAGATCCGCTTCTGGCTGCCGTGGAAGCGGAAGGTGAGGCTCAGGGAAGGTTCCCCGGCCACGGCGACCTTATCGAGAACTGGATCGCGCCGCTCTTTTTGGAAGACGGGGAGAAATGGCGGCGCATCCGGCGCGCGGCTTGCTTGCTGGCGGATGTCGGCTGGCGTGCCAATCCGGATTTTCGTTCAGAGCGAGGCGTCGAAATCGCGCTACACGGCAACTGGGTTGGCATAGATGTGGAGGGTCGCGCAATGTTGGCGCAGGCACTGCACAGCAATTTTGGGGGCGGAACGCAAACGCCAGCTGAATTGACACGCCTTGCCGGGGCTGATGCGCTGCGGCGGGCCGCGCTGTGGGGCATGGCGATACGGTTGGGGCAGCGATTATCGGGCGGTGTCGAGGGGCCGCTGCTCGGCGGTCGTCTCGATGTAGAAGACGGTACATTGACGCTGGTTCTGCCTGCTCGCCATGAAGATCTTTATGGAGAGGCAGTTGAGCGCCGACTGCGCAGTTTGGCGCAGGCGCTTGGGCTGAGATATGCTATGGCGGTCGCGGCTTAACGTTCCGGCGCGTTACCCGCAGCGGGCAGACGTAATCCCCATAGTGGAATCGTAGCTGACCGTCAGCCTGTCCGCCCGATAGTCCATTGTCAGCGCCATCCCTGGTCCTGCCCAGCGCAGATGCCGTGCTCGCGAAACTTTCAACATATCCGCTGCCGAGGCTTCGGACGCTTTGGTGCCGATGAAGCTGCTCAGGGCGGCGTCATTACAGGCTGCATCTCCAGCCGCGTGCGGCTCGCTTTGCGCGGTCGCGCAAGCGGTGATTGGCACCAACAAAGCTAGCGGCATGATGATTTTCAGCATGGCTCAGCCCTCCGCAGAGGCGTCGGCGATCGCGACAGTCCGCGTCATACGCAACCTGCCGTTCTTCACCGCGAACGCCATCCGGCCTTCCACCAAGTCGACGGCATCGCGCCCGAATTGTTCGTAACGCCAGCCTTCCAGGATCGACAAGCCGTCGCGCTCGCCCGCTGCCAGCGCATCTAGATCGTCGGTGCGCGCCAAAAGCCGGGCGGCGACGTTGATTTCGCGGGCACGAATTTTGAGCAGGAGCTTGAGCAAGTCCGCAACCAATGCGCCATCCTTGCCGAGACCCGGCTTTTTAGGATCGCGTTCCGGCATTTCGTCGCGGTCCAGCGGCTTGGCGTTGGCTAGCGCCTGTATCATGCGCGTGCCGATGTCGTTGCTTTTCCAGCCTGCGGAGAGTCCACGGACCTTCGCCAGATCGTCCTGCGTGCGCGGCGGGTGGGAAGCGATGTCGGCCAGCGTTTCGTCCTTGACGATGCGGCCACGCGGCAGATTCTTGTCCTGCGCCTCGATCTCCCGCCATGCCGCAAGCGCCTTCAGGCGGCCGAGTACATCAGGTTTGCGGCTGGCGATCCTGACGCGCTTCCATGCCTCGTCGGGTTCGTTCACGTAGTTGGAGGGGTCGCTGATCCGCTCCATCTCCTGATCCAGCCAGCCGCCGCGCCCCGTCTTCTTGAGGTCAGCGAGCATCATCGGAAAAATCTGGATGAGGTAAGTGACGTCGCCGATGGCATAGTCGATCTGCCGCTTGTCCAGTGGGCGGCGTGCCCAATCTGTGAAACGCGCGCCCTTGTCGAGCGTGATGCCTAGCCATGCATCGACCAGATTGCCGTAGCCGATCTGCTCGCCCAAACCGAGCGCCATCGCGGCGATCTGCGTATCGAACATGGGGTAGGGCGTCTTTCCCGTCATGTTGTGGATGATTTCGAGATCCTGCCCGCCGGCATGGAAAACCTTAAGCACATCCTGATCCTCGACGAGGAGATCAAGGAGGGGCTTCATGTCCAGCCCCGGTGCCTTGGGATCTATCGCCGCCGCTTCCCTGTCATCGGCGACTTGCAACAGGCACAGGTCGGGCCAATAGCTGTTCTCCCGCATGAACTCGGTATCGACGGCAATATAGGGGGATTTGGCAATGCGCTGGCAGAATTCGGCGAGGGTTTTGCTGTCGCTGATCAGCGGATGAATTTGCATATGGTCTTCGATCTTATTATGGGCTGGCCCGCTCCCTGGCGGGCTCGTCGGTTTCGACATATTCGGCCATAGCCCCGATCCACGGGTTTGTCATTTCCGTAAAGCGTTGGAAGAAAACAGAGCCATGCACGTTTACCGCACCCATAACTGCGCCGCCCTCCGTGAGAGCGATGTCGGCGCGAATGTCCGCCTCTCCGGCTGGGTGCACCGCAAGCGCGACCATGGCGGCGTGCTGTTCGTCGACTTGCGCGACCATTATGGGCTGACGCAGATCGTCGCGAAGGCGGACAGCGAGGCGCTACGGGTGCTAGAGGGGCTGCGTGTCGAATCGGTCGTGACGATCGACGGCGAAGTGGTGTCGCGTGGGCCGGAGGCTACCAATCCGAACCTTGCGACTGGCGCCATCGAGGTGGTTGCGGACAAGGTGACGGTGCAGTCCTCTGCGCATGAATTGCCTATGCCGGTCGCGGGTGAACAGGAATATCCAGAGGACATCCGCCTGCGCTATCGCTTCCTCGATCTGCGGCGGGAGCGGCTGCACAAGAATATCATGCTGCGTTCTTCGGTAATCGCGTCGCTGCGCAGCCGGATGATCGGGCAGGGCTTCACCGAGTTCCAGACGCCGATCCTGACGGCTTCGTCGCCAGAGGGCGCGCGTGACTTCCTGGTGCCGAGCCGGGTGCATCCGGGCAAGTTCTACGCACTGCCGCAGGCGCCGCAGATGTTCAAGCAACTGCTGATGGTCGCCGGGTTCGACCGCTATTTCCAGATTGCGCCCTGTTTCCGCGATGAGGACGCGCGCGCGGATCGCTCTCCGGGCGAGTTCTACCAGCTCGATTTCGAGATGAGCTTCGTAACGCAGGACGATGTGTTCAATGCCATCGAGCCAGTGCTGCATGGCGTCTTCGAGGAATTCGCGGACGGCAAGGCAGTGACGCCTTACCCGTTCCCGCGCATCGCCTATCGCGAGTCCATGCTGAAATATGGCAGCGACAAGCCCGACCTTCGCAATCCCATCGAGATCACCGATGTGACCGAGCATTTCGTCGACTCGGGCTTCGGCATTTTCGCGGGGATCGTCGAAGGCGGCGGCGTGATCCGCGCTATTCCAGCTCCGGGCGCTGGCGCAGGAAGCCGCAAGTTCTTCGACGACATGAACGTCTGGGCGCGCGGCGAAGGCCACGCAGGGCTTGGCTACATCAACATCAAGGATGGCGTACCCGGCGGCCCCATCGCCAAGAACCATGGCGAGGAAGCCACGGCAAAGCTGATCGCGGCGCTGGGCCTCGGGCCGAACGACGGCGTGTTCTTCGCGGCGGGCAAGGAATTGCAGGCGGCGAAGCTGGCCGGTGCGGCGCGGACGCGGACCGGCGAATTGCTGGGCCTGATCGAGCAGGACGTGTTCAAATTCTGCTGGATCGTCGACTTCCCGATGTTCGAATATGACGAGGACAACAAAAAGGTCGATTTCAGCCACAATCCCTTCTCCATGCCGCAGGGCGAGATGGAGGCACTGGAGACGAGGGACCCGCTCGACATCCTGGCGTGGCAGTATGACATCGTCTGCAACGGCGTGGAGCTGTCGTCCGGTGCGATCCGGAACCATCGCCCGGACATCATGTACAAGGCGTTCGAGATTGCAGGCTACTCGGCCGAGGACGTGGAGAAGAACTTCTCGGGCATGCTGAACGCATTCAAATTCGGCGCGCCGCCGCATGGCGGTTCCGCTCCGGGTGTAGATCGCATGGTGATGCTGTTGGCGGACGAACCGAACATCCGCGAGGTCGTGCTGTTCCCGATGAACCAGAAGGCCGAAGACCTGATGATGGGCGCGCCGAACAACGTGTCGCTGAAACAGCTTCGCGAACTCAGCATCCGCGTGGTGGAGCCTGCACCGAAGGCATGAACGCGATCAACCGTGGCGGAAGCCGACGGTGAAGTAGAGGCATAAAACCAGAAATCGAAGAAGGAGCGGATCGTACAGGTCCGCTCCTTCTTCGTGTCAGAAGCGGTCTTCAAATAGCGCGACGATTGGGTAGATATTCTCAACGCGGCTGCGGTGGATGTTGATTTCGGCTTTGTAGCGGTGCTGAAGCAATGTGATCTGGTTGCGATCGCGCTCCGTCAGCTTGGCTATGGTTACAACCGCCGGGCCTTCACCACTCGTCAGTTCTACGAACACGTCGCCACCGATGGATGCAGGCCGGACTTTGTCGATCAGGACCATTTCCCCGGCCCGGAACCGCGGCTCCATGGCGTCTCCGGGCATATAGGCGGCGACGAAGCGGTCCTTTTCCCGTAGCTCGAACTGCGTCGTCTGCTTGATTTTGATGTCCTCAAGATCGGCGCTGTAAAGCTCGAATTCGGCGGGCACGGAGAGTTGCTCTCCCACCGAAGGGTCGTCCAGCGGTCCAAGGACGTAGACGGAGAGGCTCGGCGCGGGTTGGGGTGCAAACGCTTGCCTTTGATCGGCGACGCGGCCCATTACGTCACCATCTTCCGCAATGGGGAAGGCTGTTCGGATTTTCGCCAACGTCCGGGTCGAAAGTGTGTAGTTCACCGTCGATTCCGGATAGATCCGCGTCAATGTAGACGGTGAAAGACCCGCCTTGCGCGCGATTTCTGTCACCGAGAGGCTCGTTGCGTTAACAATCCGGCCAATGAGTTGCCGTGCTTTTTCCTGTTCAATATCTGCCATATCTCAAACGCGGGCCATCAACTGATCCGCATCCTCCACTGTCTATCTTGAGGTTGGATCGCAATTTACGCGTCCCTCAAACCTGATCTATTTGTGAAAAGTACCGCCATTATGGATGGTAAATTCGTCTAAGTATTTATACTGCAAGGTGATTTTAGCTTACCATGCATTATGACTATAATGCACGTGCCTTAAACGCAAAATATGTTGCGTTAAAGCACATTTTTCGGCACATCTGCGTTGTCTTGTCTCGCATGGGGGTGCCGGGAAATCTAATGAAGCACGTTTTTTCTCCATTCAGGAAATATGCGGAATTACCGGCCAAAGCCGATCCAATAGAAGACGCGACACATATGGTGTCGCGTGTTGCCGGACCTGTCGCATTGCTGATCGGCTATGCCGGGGCCTTCGCGCTATTCTGGTATTTGTTCTAAAGCGGGCGCGACGTACCTGTTGATCTTCGGATCGTATCTGCTCTGACGCTTCCAGCTCTAACGACATTGCCTCCACGCAGCGTAATAGTGTGGCGTTTCCATCACAGAACCCGGAAAAAGCGACGGTCGACCAAAGCTAGGTTGCCGGGACCATAAGCGTCTCATCCCTGCGTCCCTGCGTTTTTCGATCATCTCGCCGAGCAAGGCGAGGTGTGACCCAAACGCTTAAGGGGACATGATGTGATACATAAATTTGGCATTACGCGCTGTTGGCTCCGTGGAAGCACGGCCCTTTCCGTTTTCGCGCTAATAGGAACAGGTTTTGCTCCACCGGCAGCAGCGCAAAGCGCGGCGGCGCAGCAGTCTGACACGCAGTTACCCGCCGATCAGCAACCCGCGCCGGTGACGAATTCATCGCAGCCGAGCGAAGAGGACGCGATCGTCGTCACCGGTTCGATCCTGCGGCAGACCACCAGCGCTACGCAGTCGCCGATCACTGTGGTGACGGCGGAAGCCATCGAGCAGCGGGGCGTGAATACGACGCAGGAGGCAATCCAGCGGCTCGCATCGAACAATGGCCCTGCTCTTACTAACGCCTTCTCCGCCAACGGAGCATTCGCAGCGGGCGCTTCGGCCGTGTCGCTTCGCGGGCTTGGCACCAATTCCACGCTTGTGCTGTTTGATGGTCAGCGGGCGGCCTATTATCCGCTGGCAGACGACGCGACACGCAACTTCGTCGACCTCAACACTATTCCCGACGATATCGTGGATCGCGTGGAAGTGCTGCGCGACGGAGCGTCCTCCACTTATGGCGCGGATGCGATCGCGGGCGTGGTCAACGTCATCACCAAGAAGCAGATTACCGGCATATCGGGCCGGGTCGAGGCTGGCATTAGCGAGCGCGGTGACGCGGCGAACCAGCGCCTCAGTCTGACCGTCGGTTGGGGCGATCTGAACGATCAAGGGTTCAATGCCTATCTCAGCGGCTTCTATTTCAATCAGGAAGCCTTGTTCAATCGTGACCGTCGCTATCCGTATAACTCGCAGAACCAATCGGGCATTTGCCGCGATGGCGTTTGCGGCCCGCAGATCGGGCCGAACGGCGGATCGATCAATCCGGCGAGCCAGGGCTATTCGGGTTTCTCCACGACGACCGATGCCAGTCTGTTCGCCACGACTTTCTTCGTCGCTCCTGCGGGTCCGACTAATGCTGCGGAGACGGCGCGCTATCAGTTCCTCAATCCGACGGCGGGCTGCATAGCAGGCGAGACCCCCTATACGCTTACTGCTGCCGAATTTGCCGACGATCCTCGTTCGCCGGGAACGGTGTGCCAAGGCGATCTGATTACGCAATACGGCGTCATTTCCCCAAATATCGAACGTTGGGGGGCGTCCTTCCGCGCGACTGGCCGCATCAACGACAACATAGAGGCGTTCTTCCAGGCGAATTTCCTGCAAAGCAACGTCAGCTATAGCGGTTTGCCTGCCAGTATCCGCCGCAATGGGCCGACGGGCATCAACTTCCCGCGCTTCAGCACTGCCGCTCCGGCCGGAGGTGCGAATGCAGTGGGGTCGCTGGTGCTGGCGTTGCCGGTCTACGTCTGCCCTCTCATCAACAATCTGCCCGATCCAAATTGCACGGCGGGTAACCCGAACGCCACTCTCAATCCCAACAATCCTTTCGCCGCTACAGGACAGGTGGCGCGCATTTTGGGGCGTATTCCCAATATTCAGGAGTTCAACGAAACCCGCAGCCGCACCTATCGCGCAGCCGCCGGAGTGACGGGGACAATCTTCGACGATTGGGACTTCTCAGTGAACGGCGTCGCGATGCGCACCGACCTGCGGCGGACGCAGAATGGATATGTCTACATCCAGAACCTGCTGAACGTGATTTCGGACGGCAGCTATAATTTCGTGAACCCTTATGCGAACAGTCAGGCGGTGCTCGATTATCTGTCGCCGGATAACAATACAGAATCAAACTCGGAACTTTACGGGCTACAGGCTACTATCAGCGGACGCATATTCGACTTGCCGGGCGGCCCGCTGCAGATCGGTGGCGGCTTGGCGATCCGTTACGAAGCGATCGACGCGCCGAGTGCTAACCCCGACCCCAACGGTCCGACGCAGCGTTATTTCGTCCTGAACGCCTTCGGCACCAGCGGGCATCGTACCGTCCGGTCGGCCTATGCGGAACTGAATGCGCCGGTCATTGAGCAACTGGAGATCAACGCGTCTGGCCGATACGACGATTATTCCAGTGGCCAGCACGCATTCTCGCCGAAGGTAGGGGCGAAATTCACGCCCATCCGCCAAGTGTCGGTCCGTGGCACCTGGTCCCGCGGCTTCCGCATTCCGAGCTTTGCGGAAGCCAATGCCATCCCGACGACCGGCTTCGTGACGGCGGCGCAGTCGCTCTACAACGATTCCTACCTCTCGCAATATGGCTGCTCGATAGCGACGTTCAGCAGTTGCCCGACGTACATCAACAGCGCGAGCTATGGCCAGACCACCCTAGCCAGCCCCAATCTGAGGCCGGAACGGTCGACGAGCTATACCGCAGGGGTGGTTGTGGAGCCGATCCGCAATCTCACCTTCAGTGTCGACTATTTCAACATCAAGAAGACGGGGGCTATCACCACGCCCAGCAACAGTCCTGCACTGGCGGCTTATTACTCCGGACTGGCGATACCGGAGGGCTATACCGTCATTCCCGACTCCGCCGCACCGGACTTTCCGGGGGCGCAGCCGCGCGTCGCCTTCGTGCAGTCGCAACTCATCAACGCGAACACGATCCGGTCGGAGGGACTGGATTTCGCGGCACGGGCGCAATTCGATCTGGGGCCGGACATCCGCTTCACATCCGCCGTGGAAGCGAGTTACATCATCAATCTCAGCACCTCTTTCCCCGATGGTACGACGGAATCCTATGAAGGCACCTCGGGCAACTTCAACCTGACCGCCGGGTCCGGCACGCCCGAATGGCATGGCAACTGGCAAAACACGCTGGAGTGGAAGAAGTGGACGATCAGCGCCACGGCGGAATATTTCGGCGGGTACAATCTGTCGGCTGAGGATCAGGGCACGCAATCTGGCGATTGCGGGTTGCTCTCCGCGCAGTTCGTAAAGTGCGATGTGCCGGCCTACATCACAGTCGATCTGTCCAGCAGCTTCAAGGCGACGGACAATTTCACCTTCTATGTAAACGTCCTCAACGTCTTCGACGATCTGCCGCCGATCGATCCGGTGACCTATGGCGCGAACAATTATAATCCGGTGCAGGGCGGCACCGGCATCTACGGGCGCTCCTTCCGGGCGGGCGCGCGCTTCACATTCTGATCGATGTATCAATAGAGAAGGGCGGTTCGTTGCGAGCCGCCCTTCTTTGTTTCAGCCGCTTTTGTCGATCACGCGTATTCCCAAAATTACTGCACCGAGCGGACCGATGTCGCTGCCGAGTTGCGAGGGGATGATCCGGTCTTTCAATTCTTCCGCCGAGCAGCCTTCCAGATAGCCATTCAATATTGTCGCTACGCGCGCTCTTATCTTCGGGATAATAGCGGGGCGGGACTGGATCACGCCGCCGCCGAAGACCATTCGCTGCGGGGACAGGGTGAGGACCAACATAGCGGTCCATTCCGCAAGATCGGCGGCAACCTGATCCCACAGCGGATGATCGTCGGCTATGTCGGCCAATGCCACTGATGCACGGGCGGCCAGTGCAGGGCCGCCGACAAGTCCCTCAAGACAGTCGCTGTGGAACGGGCAGGCGCCGGGGAACGCGTCGCCCGGCTGGCGGCGGATGCGGATATGTCCGGCTTCCGGATGGAGGCTTCCGTGGACGGCTTTGCCATCCACTACAATGCCGAGGCCCACGCCGGTGCCGACCGTCGCATAGCAATGGACGGTGCAGCCGGACGATGCGCCCCATTCCTCCTCCGCCAGCGCCGCACCCGCCACATCGGTGTCGATACCGACCGGCACGTCGAACCGGCTGGCAAAATGTTGGTAGACGTCGATTCCACTCCAGCCAGGCTTGGGCGTGCTGCCCATGCGTCCGAAATGGGGCGGGCAGGGTCAAGGTTTATGGGGCCAAAACTGGCAACGCCGATTGCCGCGAACGGCGTTTCACGATGCCAATTCGCGAGCGTAGCGGAGATCAGGTCGAGCGTGGCGGGCGTGCCTGTCGGCCAGCGCTCCTGCCGCAGGATCGTGCGACCGCGCGCGAGCGTCGCAATGCATTTGGTGCCGCCGAGTTCAACGCCGGCGATAAGTTCGTCCGACTTCGTCCTGTCGCTCATCCGGCAAAGGTGTGCATCACCGGACGAGGCATTACAAGTCAGTCACCGCCGGCCGCGATCAGCGAGGAACAGAAGCAAGGATGGTGCACCCGACGGGATTCGAACCCATGGCCCCCAGATTAGGAATCTGATGCTCTATCCTGCTGAGCTACGGGTGCGCCATAGGTGCATCTATGACGCGGCTGGCGGTTGGTCAACTTGGGCTTGGCTCAATTCTGTTCCGTTGGCGGGACGACAGGGAAGGGGAGCGGCGCGACGGGCACGCCTTCCTCGATCAGCGCCTTGGCTTCATCCGGCGCGACCTCGCCATGGACGCTGCTGTGGTCCTGCTCGCCATAATGCATCGCGCGGGCGACATCGGCGAACTTGCGGCCGACCCATTGCGAGTCTTTAAGCGCTTCACTCTGTGCCTTGGCGAGCTGCTCCAGGATGGCGCGCGCCTTGGTGGCTTCAATGGCCTGCGGCCCTTGCGTCATCACGATCTGCTGGTCGGGCTTGCTCTTGCGGCTGTTGCTTTTTGCCGGAATCGCGGGGGCCATCAGCGCCTTTTCGATGTCTGCGCTGCCGCACAGGGGGCAGGTCAGGAGGCCACGGCTGCGCTGATCCTCATAATCCGAGGATGATCCGAACCAAGCCTCAAACGGATGATCGTGAGGGGTGCATTTCAAATCAAACACTATCATGCGAGCGTCACCGTTTCCGCTATCCTGCGGCGATTGGCGATTGCCGGTACGCGCGAACGGACGTCTGCGACGCGATCCATATCGATGTCAACAAGTTGCAGGCCCGACGTTTGGCCAAGGTCGCAGATCACGTCTCCCCAGGGATCGATGACAAGGCTGTGACCATAGGTGATACGCCCATCGGCGTGTTGGCCCGTTTGCGCACACGCGATGACGAACGCGCCCGCTTCGATCGCGCGGGCGCGCAGCAATATATGCCAATGCGCGTCTCCGGTGGGAACGGTGAACGCTGCGGGAACGAGCAACACTGTCGCTCCGGCGTCGCTCAACGCGCGATACAAATCCGGGAATCGCAGGTCGTAGCATACCGAAAGTCCCATGCGCGCCCATGGCGTATCGACTGCTACGACGTCCTCGCCGGGGGCATAGACCGCCGACTCCCGCCACGATCCGCCGGTGGCAAGATCGACGTCGAACAAATGGATTTTGTCATAGCGCGCGCGGATGGTGCCGCTATCCTCGATCATGAAGGATCGGTTGCTCCAGCGGCCATCTTCGCGATCGCTTGCACATGCAAGGGAGCCGAGATGGACCCAGATTCCGGCTTTCGCAGCCGCCTCTCGTACGCGCGTGAGAACGATGTTGTCACCTTCTGTCGTGACAAGTTGCGCCGCACGCGTTCGGTCGCGGTCGAGATAGCCCGCCATTTCCGGCGTGAAGAGCACGTCCGCCCCGCCTTCCTTGGCTTCACTGACAGCATCGACGATCGCATCGGCGTTGGCGGCGGGATCAATGCCGCTCGTCATCTGGAATAAGGCTGCGCGCACCGGTCTAAATTCCCAGCAATGCGTCCAGTTTACCCTCACGATCCAATCGTCCGAGATCGTCGCTGCCGCCGACATGCGTGCCGTCTATGAATATCTGGGGAACAGTCGCGCCTCCTTGGGCACGTTCCAGCATCTCGCTGCGCTTCGGTCCGCCCATCGTAATGTCATACTCCTCGAAAGCGACGCCCTTTTTGCCCAGCAGCGACTTGGCGCGTGCGCAGTAGCCGCAAAAGGCTTTCGTGTAGATTTCAACATGCGCCATTCAAAACTAACTCCTTTGCCAGCAGATTTGGGGGCAAGTCCGGGATTGTCAATCGTCAGGAGCATCCGGCAGGACGCGCGCCCAGCAAATCAGCATGACGGAACGCGCTCCGCCTTTGCGCAGTGCCGCAGCGCAGGCTTCCGCCGTGGCTCCGCTAGTGTGAACGTCGTCGATCAGGATAATGTCCCTGTCTTTTAACTGCGCTTTGGCATTTGCGCTCAGCGCGAACGCGCCTCGCACGATCTTTTTACGGGCCATCGGATTAAGGTTTCGCAGCGGGGGTGTGCGCTTGGTTCTGACCAGCAGCTCGCTGTTCACCGAGATGCTTGTGGCCCTGGCCAACTGACCAGCGATGAGGGCGGATTGATTGAATCCACGCCACCACAACCGCCAGCGATGGAGAGGGACGGGGACAATCAGCACATTCTCGCCAGCATCCAGCGGAACATGCCGCACCATCTGCTGCGCGATGAGTCGCGACAGCCCTATGCGGCGCCCATATTTCAGTTTCAAAGCTACCGTGCGGGCAAGATCGCCATAGGCGAGTACGGCGCGGGACCGGTCGATCGACGGCGGATTGGCCAAGCAAGGGCCGCACAGGGCATCCGCACCCATATCGTAGGGAAACGGTATGCCGCAGCGATCGCAACAGGGCTCGCCCAAGAACGTCATGCTGCTCCAGCATGGAAGGCAAAAGCGATCGTCGTCTTCGACTATGATGCCGCAGCCGGGGCATCGCGGGGGGAGAGCGTAATCCATCACCGGGCGCAGCAATCTGAGAACGGGGCGCGTAATTAGCTGCATCACGCTCTTGTCCACGAGCGAATGGCGGAGCACAAGGTGCGCTTCAGCATATTGGTAGTTTCAGTGTCGCAGCAGTCTCCCTCTCACGAAATTTTCGACCGGCGAACCCGGGCGATCCGGCGGGATCGTGCAGCCGATAAGTTCGGGGCGCACGACTTCCTGTACCGGCACATGGCCGAGGAGTTGCTGGACCGGCTGGCGGATGTGAAGCGAGATTTGGTTGATGTTCTCGTGGTCGGTTGTCCGGACGATTATCTCCCGTCCCGACTGCGGGCGTTGGGCAAGCGTGTTGTCTGCACGGATTCGGGTCATGTGAATGCCGCCGCTGTGGGAGGCGTGCAGGCCGACGAGGATGCCTTGCCGTTCGCCGATAACAGCTTCGATCTTATCGTGGCGTGCGGCACGTTGGAGAGCGTGAACGACTTGCCGGGCGCACTCTTGCTGATGCAGCGGATACTGCGGCCCGATGGATTGCTGCTTGGTGCGTTTGCGGGAGCGGGATCTTTGCCCGTTCTGCGGGCGGTGCTTCTGGGGGCGGAAGGGGATCGCGCTGGGCAGCATATTCATCCGCAAGTGGACGTGCGTGCCGGGGGCGACCTTTTGAGCCGTGCAGGCTTTACAATGCCCGTTGCGGATGGAGATACTCTTACCGTCCGCTATGGCAGCATCTTTGGACTGCTTGACGATCTGCGCGGCATGGGGGCTTCCAATGTCCTTCTATCGCGTCCGCCGATGCTGAGCCGGGCAGTGTTGAGCCATGCCGCTACGCTTTTCCTAAAGGCGGCGGATGCTGACGGGAAAACGGCAGAGCGTTTTGCGATTGCCTATCTATCGGGGTGGAAGCCCGATCCCAGCCAAGCGGCGCCTGCAAGGCGAGGCAGTGCTACCGTCTCGCTGGCGGAGGCGTTGAAGCCGAAACGACGCGACTAGCGCGTCGTTTCGTCAGAGCAAGGCGTCGAGCAGTCCGATGAGTGGCAGATCGGCTTTCGGCATCGGCACATCATACATTTGCGCCGGGCGGAGCCATTGCAACGCTGTCGCATGGCGCGGTTCGGGTATGCCCGACCACTTCCGGCAGACGTAGACCAGCATGACGAGGTGGCGATCGCCTAGAGGCTCGCTGGCGAAGGCGGCGGGAGCGAGGCAACTTGCGTGAGTGGAAATGCCCAGTTCCTCCTCAAGCTCCCGCACAAGCGCCGCTTCAGGCGTCTCGCCAGGCTCGATCTTGCCGCCCGGAAATTCCCAGAGATCGGCTAGGGAGCCGCCGGGCGGCCGCTTTTGCAGCAGGACACGCCCGTCAGCATCCACCAGGGCGACGGCGACGACGTGCAGGAGAGAAGCGGGCAGGGGTTTTTCGGGCATCATCATAACAATCTATTAACGCACAATGCCTTACACGTGAGGCTGGCCACGGCAACAGGCGGGATCATAGTGCGCGGCATTGTCCGGAATTTCTTTCGCTCGGCTCTCGCAGCTTCAGAGCGCGGCGCGACTGCGGTAGAATATGGGCTAATTTGCGCGATGATCGTACTCGGGATGATAGTTGCACTCCAAGGAGTAGCAACGAAAACCATGAATATGTGGAACAATGTCTCAAATGAAGTTAGCGCGCATTAACTATAGATTTCTGACAATTAGGATCATCGCGTTAAAACTTTTGAAACCCTGACATCATAAAACGAGATTGTTGAGGCGTTATCCGTTCACTTAGCTGAACGTGTTCGGATGATGAGTTGGACGACAGTTCATAAAAACCCCAACAGCTTTTGAGTTGTTCGGAAGTGGTAGATATTTGACCCATCTACCAGATAATGAAGGGAAGACGACATGATGCATTTTCGTAAGATGATCAAGAACAACAAAGGCGCGACGGCTATCGAATACGGCCTGATCGCTGCTTTGATCGCGGTTGCCGCCATCACCGCGATGTCCAGCATGGGCTCGAAGCTGACCAACACCTTCAACAACGTTGGTAACAAGCTCTAATTGCCGGATTGGTAATTTGAAGAAAAAGGGCGGCAGGGATGATCCTGCCGCCCTTTTTTGTTTGCGCTCAGTAGGTGACGATCTTGACCTTTTGGCCGGGTCGCACCGTGCCGCCCGTGGCAATCGCGTTTATGACCCGGAAGCGATCCTCGCGATGGTCGGTGTAAGCCATCTTGGCCGCCAGGGAAGCGACGGTGTCGCCTGCTTTCACTGTCACTATGCTAACGCGGCGCGGCTTGATGGCAGCGGCTTCCTGTGCGCTCAGGCGCTTCACCGACGAAAGCATAGGCTCGAACGGTTCTGCGCCAACGCCCGACGGCGTTATCATAACGAAGTGATAAGCGGCTTTTGGACCGAATTCATAGGCAAAGACCGTCACGTCCACCGGACCTGATTTAGCATTGGCGCTGATGACCGCGTAGCTTGCCGGAATGCCGTTGATCGTCGTGCGCTGAATTGCGTCGGCATCCAGCGCGGCGTTCTTGTCGATGCCGCGGAACACCGATCCAATATAGGCGCGCATGTCGCCGTTATAGCTTGCGCCGGAGAACTGAGCCTGACCGTTCGCGCCGGTTATGCTAACTGCGCTGGAGCCGTTCTCCATGGCGTATCCGCTTGGAATGGAGAAGGAGAGCTTAAGGGCTGGATGGCGAAACATGTTGCCGTCGATCACGCCCTGTTCCGGGTCATCGCCATAAAGCGTGCCGTTCAGCGCCGTCAGGAAGGCATCGCGATTACGCAAAGTGCTGGCGGCGCCGGTTGCCTGCGCCCGCTGCAAGGCGCGCGAGACTCGCGCCTCCGGATCGGGATGGGTGCTCGCCCATTGGGGAACCGACCGGCTGTCTCCCTTCTGGCGCTGGTCCAGAGCGTTCTGCGCTGCCAATGACGCCAACGTCGAAGAGAGCGCTCTCGGATCATATCCAGCGCTGGCGAGATAGCGCACGCCAAGGTCGTCGGCTTCATATTCCTGGCTTCGGGAGAACTTCAGGGTGAGCGCCTGACTGGCTGTGCCGATGCCCTGTTGCAGAATGTTGCCCAGACCCGAGTCGCCGAGCACCGCGCCGGCCAGCACCTGAAGCAATGTGCCGCCTATCGCATTGCGAGACGCCGCCTTCTGCCGACGCTGGCTGTGTTGAGCAGCGACGTGACCAACTTCATGGCCCAAGACGCCGGCAAGTTCCGCTTCGTCGTTCATCAATGCCATTAACTGGCGCGTGACATAGATATAGCCGCCGGGAATCGCGAAAGCGTTGTTTACGGGCGAATTGAGCAGAGTTACGGTAAAATCACCCTGCGCATTGGAAAGTCCCGACTGCACCGCAATTCGGCGCCCGACCGTCGTGACGTAAGCCGCCTGCGGTCCGGCATAGGCACCGCCAAACTCCTGCAACAGTTGCGGATGCGCCTTCGCGCCGTCGGCTTTGTCCTGTGCGCTGATGGAGGATGCGGTGGAGATCGCACGCTGCTGCCCTACCGCCGCAGGAAGCACAAACAGCATTCCCCCCGCGATGATCCCGCAACCGGCTATCTTCATCCCTCTGCGCATCAACTTCTCCTGTAGCCTCTCATCGCCACCTTAAGGCGGGAACAGGAAAAGAGAATTGCCGGTGAAGGGTCAAGTTCCCATCGCGAGGAACTTGTCCGCGCGATCATTGCGCAAGGCTCCGGGAGCAAGGCCCGATAGCTGATCGAGATGCTGGATCAACGCGCCGCGTAAAGCCGCTATGGCCTCAGCAGGAGCGCGATGCGCTCCGCCGACAGGTTCCGGCACAATGGCGTCTATCACGCCCAATGACTTCAAATGCTGCGCCGTCACTTGCATAGCGGTCGCTGCGTCGCTGGCCTTCTCGGCCGTGCGCCACAGGATCGAGGCGCAACCTTCGGGCGAGATCACGGCGTAGACGGCATGTTCGAACATCAGCACGCGATTGGCGGCCGCCAAAGCCACTGCGCCGCCAGAGCCGCCCTCGCCGACGACCGCCGCGATCATAGGCACACCAAGCGCCAGGCATTGCTCGGTCGAACGCGCGATAGCTTCGGCCTGACCGCGTTCCTCTGCCTGCACGCCGGGGAATGCGCCAGAGGTATCGACCAGCGTGATTACCGGAAGGCCGAAGCGGTCCGCCAATTGCATAAGTCTGATAGCTTTGCGGTAACCTTCGGGCTTTCCCATACCGAAATTATGCTTGAGACGACTGGCGGTGTCCTCGCCTTTCTCATGGCCGATTACCATGACGCGGCGGCCATCGAGCTGCGCAAATCCGCCCAGGATAGCCTGATCGTCGCCAAATGCCCGGTCGCCTGCGAGGGGGATAAATTCGTCGAAGATGCCTGCGACATAGTGCCGGAAATGCGGCCGATCGGGATGGCGCGCTACTTGCGTCTTCTGCCACGGCGTCAGCTTCCCATACGTGTCGGAAAGCATCTTGCCCGCACGCTGTTGCAACTTGTCGATCTCACTGTCGATGGAGAGATCGCCCTCTCGCGCCGTCTCACGCAGTTCGGAAATGCGCGCTTCCAGCGCGGCGATAGGCTTTTCGAAATCGAGGAAACTGACCATGGCGCAGGCGTTAGGACGAGCGCGGCTTCAGGTCAACGAGCGGATGACGGCTGTTGACCAACGCCACCAGCCGCGCACTCTCGACATGCGTGTAGATCTGCGTGGTGCCGATGTCCGCATGGCCGAGCATCGTCTGCAACGCGCGCAAATCCGCACCGCCCTCCAGCAGGTGAGTGGCGAAGGCGTGACGCAGGACGTGCGGGCTGACTCGGTCGGGCCGTATTCCTGCGGCGGCCGCCAGATCCTTCACCATCTGGTAGAGACGAATACGGCTCAAATGGCTCTTGCCCGAAGGAAATAGCCAGGGGCTATCCTCCGGCACGAGTGCTGACCATGCTGCGACGGCTGCGCGTGCGCGGTCCGAGATCGGCACCATGCGTTCCCTCCCGCCCTTGCCGCGGAGGATCAGGAAGGGGCGGTCGCTGGCCAGCGAGCGGCGGGGGAGCGACACCAGCTCGGTCGCGCGCAGGCCCGACCCGTAAAGCAACTCTATCATGGCGGACAGGCGCCAATCCTGCGGCGATGGATGCGCGACGGCGAGGCGTTCGGCGATCACACCGAAAATCAGGTCTACGTCTGCCGTGCTCAATATTTTCGGAAGCGGGCGTTGCAATGCAGGACGGGGAAGGGCGGCCGATGGATTATCGTCTCGAAAGCCCTCTTCCTGCAAGAAAGCGTAGAAGCCCCGGAGCGCAGAGGCCTTGCGTGCAACGGTGGAGCCGGAAAGCGGCGACCATAGGCTGGCCAGCGTTTCAAGCCTCGTGCTATCGGCGTGCTCTAGTCCGCCTATCGCTTCCGAAGCACCTAGGAGATCGGTGCGGTAAGCGAGCAGCGTATTGCGGGACGCGCCACGCTCTGCGGCCATTATTTCGAGGAATCGATCAATTAGCGGGGCGTCGCTCGACACCTTTAAAGCCGCGCGATCGCCTCAGCCGCGATCATCCTCGCTTCGGGGTCCAGCCCGACCCGATGGAGCGCAGCGACGATGTGATAGAGGTGGGCGGGGGGCACCCGGCTCCAGTCGGGGACTTGCATGCCAATACCCGCCAACAATGCGACCGTGGCGGACTCGCCCCGCTGCGCCGCGGCTCCTATCGCGCGCGCCCAACGGCTGCGCGGCGTGAAGGCCAGGCCCGTGTTGGATCCAAGCGTATTAGCATCTGCTTGGGAAAGCCTGTTGAGGCCGGCAAGTCCGGCGAGAAGCATCCGACCCTTCGCCGAGCCTGCGGCTTCGATGTAATTCGAAACCCGGTCGGGGGTGATTTCAACGACCGGCGTCGGCGCGCCGAGTGCCAGCATCGCCCAGCCATCTTCCGCCGCTGCGTCATCCGATTGCGCCAGCGCGCTTGCCCAACGCGCGGCGCTGCGGTCGTAACCGGCACTTAGCATTGCGGCGATCAGATGGACGGTGTCCTCGCTTGTTGCGGACGTGACAGGAAGGGTTGCAGCAGCGCGGGCCACGGCGATCAAGCCTACATAGCGAAGGTTCTTGTCGTCCGTTCGCCAAAGCGTCCGCATCGCGTCGATGCGATTACCAACGTTTGCGCCAGAATAAGCGGTGCGCAATGCATCCGTGCGGTCACGTATCGCGTCTGGCACATCGGGATCGGTCGCAACATCGCCGTAGAAATCCACCAACGCCGCGTTCGAAAACACGCCAAGGCGCGCTGCAACGTTGGCACCATCCCAGCGGCGAACGGGCGACAACGTAGGTGCGCGGGCTTCCCACGCGCGGACGTGCGGACCTGCCGTGCCCCATAACTCTTCGGGGATCGGAACGTTAGTGGCGGTGGCCAAACCGAAGCGCCAGGCGGTGAGACTGTCGACGCCCGTCCATTCGATTTTTACCGAACGGCGCGCGTTGAAGCCCGCTCCGACGACCTTTTCCGCCAGCCGATAATCGACGCCGCTAGCGGTGCCCTGGCGCTGCGCCTGATTGAGGACGCCACTCGCGGTGCCCTGATCGCCCGCAAGAGAAGCGCAAATGGCTTTCGACATCTGCCAGCCCGGCTCATCGCTCGTGCGCAACGCGCCTGTTGATAATGGGCACAAACCTGCGGGATCAGCGGTAGCGAGGTAAGTCTGCATCGCAACGGCATAAAGGCGGGACGTAAACCGGTCCGGATCCACGCTTTGCACCAGCAGCCGCGCTGAGTCCGCCTCGCCCATGCGCAGCAGCAGCCAGGCGCGTTCAGCCACGAAATCCGCGCCGTTGATGTCGGCCGGCGTATTGGTCGCGGACAGCAGCGCGCGGCGCAGGAGTATCGAAGCCCAGCGCGACGCGAAGGGTGCGTGGCTCTGCTTCATCAACGTGGCGAGGAACTGTCCTGACTCCCGTCCAAAAGCGTCAGGCGCAAAGCCCCGTGTCTCCGGGGTCAAAGGCCCGACGCGATCAAGGGAACGCCGGGCATTATCAGGCAAGTCGTATTTTGCAGCCTGCGCCGCCAGTTCCTCTTCGGAAAGAGCAACATCCTCGGTCGCGTTGGAAGCGTTGTCCGCTATCGCCAGATCGGTGGGGAGCGGCTGCACCATGGCTGGCGGGGCAGAGGGCGAGGGCGGTGGTGCGCCAGGGCTGGCCGGGCGCGGCTGTTCGGCAGGTGGCGTGTCGCCAAAGCCGGGGGGCAGCAGTGATTCGGGCGTCTCCTGCGCAAATCCGGCATCAAGCACGGGTACGGCCAGCGCCAAGGCCGCGCCGCCCGCGAGCAGGCCGATCAGCAGGAAACCCTTACGGTACAATGGCGTGCCCTATTTACCCAGTTTCTCGGCGGGGATCGCTTTTTCCACACGCACCTGTGGTTGCTCGCCGCCGCGTGACCACATCAGCCAGAACAGCCCGATGATGACGATCAGGAGGATGATGGGCACGATGGGCAGGCTGCTCCGTCGCCGGGTGCGGCTTTCGAAACTGCTGTTCTGGCGTTTGATCTTCATGACACTTTCTTAGGGCGACTGGATGCCCTTTGACCAGAGAAATGGCGCAAGGCGGGGTTCGTTTCGCCTCGAAATGGGCTTTTGCCCTTCCGGACGGGTGGCTGTATAGCCCCGCTCGTAATGCAGCGAAACAGCAAATCCACTCATGCGGCCCAGCAGAGCCAAGCAAAAGGGCGACGGCAGGAACCCATCGTCCTAGTCGGCATGATGGGTGTCGGCAAATCGACGGTGGGACGAAGGCTGGCGGCGCGCCTGGGGCTGCCGTTCGTCGATGCGGACGAAGCCATCGAGGAAGCGGCAGGCATGTCCATCACCGAAATGTTCGAGCGCTATGGCGAGGCGCACTTTCGCGATGGCGAACGCCGTGTGATCGCGCGCCTGATCGACGGCGCGCCCAAGATCATTGCGACAGGCGGCGGTGCTTTCATGCAGGAGGATACGCGCGCGTTGATCCTCTCGTCGGCCACGGCCGTGTGGCTGGACGCGGAGATCGACGTGCTCGTCGACCGTGTATCGCGGCGGGAAGGCAGGCCGCTGCTGAAGGGCCGCGATGCGCGCGAAGTCCTTATCGAACTCGCGGCCGTCCGCAATCCCGTGTACGCGCTCGCACCGATTCACGTGCGCAGCGCCGCCGCGCCGCACGAGGCTGCAGTGGATAATATCTTGAAGGCATTGAACATATGACGACCGTCCCCGTAGCGCTTGGATCACGCAGCTATGACATCCTGATCGCTGAAGGCGCGCTCGATGATGCCGGGACTCATCTGGCGCGATTTGCACGGAACGGGCGGCTGGTGGTCGTGACGGACGACAACGTGGCGGCGGCGCAATTGACTCGGCTTGAAGACGGTCTGGTAGCCGCCGGAATCGCCGTCGAGCCGATCGTGCTGCCTTCCGGTGAAGGTACGAAAAGCTGGCGATTCCTTGAGGAGTTACTTGACCGGCTACTGTCGGTGGAAGTCGAGCGGACGGATCACATCGTCGCACTGGGTGGCGGCGTGATCGGCGATCTGGTGGGGTTCGCAGCCTCGATCCTGAAGCGGGGGTGCAACTTCGTGCAGGTGCCCACGACGCTGCTGGCGCAGGTGGACAGCTCGGTCGGCGGCAAGACCGCGATCAACAGCAAGGCGGGCAAGAACCTGATCGGTGCGTTTCATCAGCCTTCATTTGTGCTGATCGATCCATCGACGCTGGACAGCTTGCCAGCGCGTGAAGTGGCGGCGGGATATGCCGAAGTAGTGAAATACGGGCTGATCGATGATCCCGTGTTTTTCGCATGGTGCGAAGCGAACGGCGCGGCGCTGCTGGCTGGCGACCGGGCTGCGCGGGCTTATGCAATCGAAAAGAGCGTGCGCGCCAAGGCCGCAATCGTTGCGGATGACGAGCGGGAAACGACCGGGCGGCGGGCGTTGTTGAACCTGGGCCATACCTTCGGACATGCGCTGGAAGCGGACACGGGATTTTCCGACACGCTGCTGCATGGCGAGGGCGTTGCAGCAGGGATGGCGCTGGCATTCCGTTTTTCTGCGCGGCAGGGTTTGTGCGATAGGGCCGACGCCGATCGGGTGGCGGCGCATTTGCAGGCGGTTGGCCTTCCGTATGACCTTGCTACGGCGCATGTGCGGGCAGGGGGCGAGGAACTTGTCGGGCACATGTTGCACGACAAGAAGATGGCGGGGGGCAAGCTGCCCTTCCTTCTGGCGCGTGGGATCGGCCAGACGTATCTGGCAAAGGATGTCGATCTGACCGATGTGGCCGCCTTTCTGGACGATGATCGCGGCTGATGCCGAACGGCATTGTCAAAGCGAACTTGCCGTCGAAGATATGTCCTGTATGCGATCGTCCTTTCGCTTGGCGAAAGAAGTGGGCGCGGGACTGGGGTAACGTCGTCTATTGCTCCGATAAATGCCGGAGGTCAGGCCCTGAAGTGCGTCCAAGCAAGCCATAGCCAACCAGCGATCAGCAGCGTTCCGCCGATTGGGGTGACCGCACCGAGCCACTTGGGACCGCCAATCGCCATGATGTAGAGGGTGCCGCCAAAAATCGCGCCGCCTGCCAGCAACAGCCCGGCAGGACCGCGTGCGTAACTCATGATGGTCAGCGCCGCGACGGCATGCACGAGTTGGTACATGCCGCCAGTCCGCAGCCATTCCGCCGCCTGTGGAGACGACGCGCCATGTGCGCCGAAAGCCCCCGCCGCAATGGCCAAAGCCGCCGATAATGCCGCCAGCAGTCCGATCATGTGACGGGATCTTCCGCGACATGGCCGGGCATCAAGTGCGCGCGATGCCCGGCGCTATACATTATGCCTCGCCCAGCGAGCAGGTTGCCAGCGGCCGCCTGCCGATCCATGCGCTGCTGGTCGATCTCGCGATACTGCCGCTCGATTTCCATGCGCTCCTCCTCACTTACACCCAGGCATTCCAGGGCGTTGAGGCCCATGCATATCGCCGATTCGTAGACTTCCCGCGTAACGCCTGCGAGATCGAGGTCATTTAGGCGAAGCACTTGCCGTCGGTCGAAGGCGCGGACGAACACGGCTGCCTGGGGAAAAGCTTCGAGAATCGGCTCCAGCGCCTTTCCGTCGAGATTGGGGTCGTCGATGCAAAAGGCGAGGAGGCGCGCCTGTCCGGCTCCAGCACGGTGCAGCAAGTCGATACGGGTGCCATCGCCATAATATACTTTCATGTCGAACTGGCTGCTGACTTCGATCTGCGAGGGTTTTTTGTCGATCATTGTGACGGCGCAACCGCGCGCCATCAGGATTTGCGCTACGGTCTGACCGAAACGTCCATAGCCGATGACGATGGCCGTACCCTGCGGCGCGTCTTCTGGGCCGGCAAGGCCGTCGGCGCTTTTCAGCTTCGCGTTTTCGAAGCGCCGGGCGAACAGCATCAGGAACGGAGTGGTCGCCAT
Organism: Sphingobium sp. SCG-1; assembly: GCF_002953135.1. NCBI lineage: Bacteria > Pseudomonadati > Pseudomonadota > Alphaproteobacteria > Sphingomonadales > Sphingobiaceae > Sphingobium > Sphingobium sp. SCG-1. The sequence continues at coordinate 2,824,643 of NZ_CP026372.1, read as the reverse complement.
TGACAGCGTGACGATGGCGCTGAACAGGCTGGCTGCTTCGGGCGCGATCAGCAGCGAGTTCTGCGCCTGCGCGAACAGGACGAAGCCGAATTCGCCGCCTTGGCTGAGCAACAGGCCAAGGCCCAGCCCCTGCCGCCAGTCGATGCCGAACGCGCGGGCGAGACCGGTGATGATCGTCGCCTTGACGACGACCAGCGCCGCCGCGATGCCGATGACGAACAGCGGATTGGCGATGACCGCGTGAAGATCGAGCACCATCCCGACCGCAAGGAAGAAGAGGCCGAGCAGGATCGTACGGAACGGCTCTACATCGGCCTCGATTTCATGCCGGTATGGCGAGTCGGCGAGCATCACACCTGCCACGAACGCGCCGAGCGCCGTCGAGAGGTGCAGGCTGTGCATCAACGCGGCACTGGCGAGGACAGTCAAAAGGCCGACTGCGACGAACAATTCGCGCTCGCCCAAATTGCCGACGAGGCGCAACAGTGGACGCAGGAGGAAGCGCCCCGCCAGAACCAGTCCGGCGATAGCCGCTATGGTTGCGAGCGCCATCTGCCACCCCGGCGGCCCCCCTGCGTCGGCGGGGTTGCGGGAGAGGGCGGCAATGATAGTGATGAGGGGAACGATCGAGAGGTCCTGAAACAGCAGGATCGAGAAGGCTTTTTCCCCGAAAGGCGAGTTTATGCGGCCGCTGCTCTTGAGGCTTGGCAGCACCTGCGCCGTAGATGAAAGGCCAAGAGGCAGGCCGAGCGCCAGTGACGCGCCCCAGCTAAAGCCCGCGAGAACATGGATGACGCAAGTCAGCGCGAGGCCGCAGGCGATGACCTGCAACAGGCCAAGGCCGAAAATGTCTCGTTTCATGCGCCAGAGGCGCGTCGGATTAAGTTCGAGGCCGACCAGGAACAGCAGCAGGACGATGCCGATCTCGGCGATGGCAAGTTTCGATTCTCCACCGCCCACCAGCCTTAGCCCCTGCGGGCCGACCACCGCGCCGGCGACGAGATAACCCAGCACTGCGCCCAGGCCGAAGCGGCGGAACAGCATCACGAAGGCGACGCCCGCACCCAGCAGGATCACGCCTTCGGTAAGGAGAATGTCGGTCGCGCTGACGGTTTCGGGGGCCATCAGGCGTGCGATACCGCTGCGGCGTCGGCGGCAGCCTGGGCTATGGCTTCGAAGCTTAGGCGGATCGAGGCGTGTCGGGCCGGATAGTCGCGGGCCGGAGCGAGTACTTGCAGTCCCGGCCAGAAATCGAGGCTGTCGTTGGCACCCGTGAGATAAGCGGCAAGGTTATCGCGGGCCTGTGCGAGGGTCTCCACATCCTGCCCGATGGCGTGCGCGGCCATCAGTGATGCCGATGCCTGACCCAAGGCGCAGGCGCGGACTTCCAGGCCGAGATCGGTGACGCGGCCTTCCGGATCGAGCCTGACATCCACCGTCACACGGCTACCGCAGGTGGCGGAGCGGCGTTCGGCGCTGGCGTCCGGGTCAGCGAGGCGCTGGTGGTGTGGAATGCTGACGGCGAGCCGCAGGATGTCGTTGTTATAAAGGGGGGCACTCATGGCGCCAATGTAGGGGCGCGGGTTGCGCGATAGAAGGTGCGTGGCATCATTCTGCCTTGGTTCCGGCGGCGCGGCGTTCCTCCAGGAACTCGCTGATCGCGCGACCGCTGGCATCCAGAAGCGGGAAAGTGCGGGAGGATCGCAGCCAGTCCGGCCGAAGCGCGCCGCCACCATAGATCGTGTCGTACACCAGCGTGAAGGCGAGGAAGAGCAGCGTCGCGCCGATCAGCCCCTTGATCGCACCGAAACCCCCGCCGAGCACGCGGTCCACCGGGCCGAGCACCGACTTGCGCGTGCGTTCGCCAAGGGTGCGGGCGATCAGCTTACCGATGGTGAAGGTGACGCCGAATACCAGCACGAACGCGAGTGCCGCCGCGCCGCTGGGCGTGCCGACATATTCGGTAAGGATCGCGGAAACTGGCGCGTGGAACATGCGGATCGCGAACACCGCCAGCACCCAGGCGATGAGTGAAAGCGTCTCCATGACGAAGCCGCGAATCAGCCCGAACACTGCACCGCCGCCGATCAGAAAGAATACGAAGATATCGAGCGCGGTCATTGTCGACGGCTTAGAAGGTTGCCGCCCTCGTGGGAAGAGGAGCGCGTCCAACTTTCTTATCCCTATGTTCAAAGGGCGCCGAAGTCGCTTCCCTTCCGGTGGCTTTTGGCGGAGGGAGTCGCAGCGAGTGTGAAGACAGATAGACTAGGAAGCGGCGATGGCGCGGTTGATACTATTGAACAAGCCTTATGGCGTGCTGTCGCAATTCACCGATCGCGGCACGGAGACGGCGCGTCCCACATTGTCGGATATTCTCGACGTGCCTGAAGTGTATCCGGCGGGGCGGCTCGATCTCGATAGCGAGGGGCTGTTGCTGCTGACGGACGATGGCAAGTTGCAGACGCGGATTGCGTCGCCCAAGTTCAAGATGCCGAAGACCTATCTTGTGCAGGTGGAAGGCGATGCGCAGGACGCGGCGCTGGAGCGGCTGCGGCGCGGCGTGAGCTTGAAAGACGGGATGACCATGCCGGCGGAAGTCGAGCGCATCGACGCGCCGGAGCTTTGGCCGCGCGATCCGCCAGTGCGCTTTCGCAAGAGTGTGCCCGATTGCTGGCTGCGCCTCACGATCCGAGAGGGGCGCAACCGGCAGGTGCGACGGATGACAGCGGCAGTGGAGCTGCCGACGTTGCGGCTGGTGCGGTGGCAGATCGGGGACTGGACGATCGATGCGTTGAAGCCCGGTGAATGGCGGGAGGTTTCCGTCGGGTAAGGCGGCTATTCCGGCTCCTCAATGGCGAGGCTGCCTTGGGTGAACAGGCTGGCGAGCAAGGTCATCGCTGCGTCGGACTGCGTCAGCGAGGCATCGATGCGGATGGGGCCATGGGCGCAGAGTGTTTCGGCCAGCGTAGCGGTGTCTTTGTCGCAAATGAAGGAGTGGCCGTCGGCGAAGAGGGTCAGGGTGCCGTCATCCCGCCGGATGAACGAAAAGCGGCTGGCCGGGTTACGGATTATCTCGATATTTCCAGCGAGTAGGGCGCGTAGTGCACTCGTGGTCATAGGGTTTTGGTCGACGTTGTTTTCGGGGTATTTCGGCGTGGTGGTGTATTCACCGAACCATTGCGCGAAGGCGTGGCGGTCTGCCAGCGTGGCGGTAATCATCGCGTGAAGGCGTGCGAGGGCGGGTTCGGAGATTTCGCCGGGATGGTCCTGCAGGGGCAGGCCGGGATCGCCGTATCGGTCGTCCTCGGCCAGGCTCTCAAGCACATGGTCGCAATCTTGCGCAATCAGTTCGCTGCGCGAAGGGGCGCGGAATCCGATGGAGTAGGTCATGCAATCATTGCCGACCGCGACGCCATTATGCGCGAAGCCGGGGGGCACGTAGAGGATGTCGCCGGGTTCCAGTATCCATTCGTCGGTCGCTTCGAAATTGGCGAGCAGCCGCAGATCGTCATGTGGCAGTAGTGGCGTGGTCGCGTCGCATTGCGGGCCAATCTGCCAGCGGCGTTTTCCCAAACCCTGCACCAGAAACACGTCATACTGATCGAAATGCGGGCCGACGCCACCGCCATCGCTGGCGTAGCTCACCATGACGTCATCGATGCGCCAGTTCGGTATGAAGCGGAACGGGTCGATGAGGGCGGCTACGTTTGGCGCGTAATGATCGACCGCCTGCACCAACAGCGTCCAAGGTTTCTTGCCCAATTTGGCGAAGCGGGACTCAGCGAAGGGGCCATGTTCGAGTTTCCAGCCGGTGCGCTTTTGCAGGATCAGCCGGGATTCGACATCGTCCTCGCAGGCGAGACCGGCAAGTTCATCGGGTTCGAGCGGATTGCTCCACGATCCCCAAGGGTTCCGGATCAGCAGCGGCTTTTTCTGCCAGTGATCGCGGAGGAAAGCGTCGGTGTCGAATTGCGCGAACGGCATGGTGTTGGCCCTTGGTTTTCGGCCTGCTACGCGCATTGCCGCAAGGTTCCTACCCCCGGCCGAGCATATGATCCACGAATTGGGCGAGGGTGCGGTAGCCGCTGACAGATATGCCCTTCGCGCCATCCGCCACGGACGCGGGCACAAGCGCGCGTTCGAAGCCCAGCTTCGCAGCTTCTCGCAGGCGCATTGGGGCGTGAGAAACGGGGCGAATTTCGCCGGAGAGTGCGACTTCGCCGAACAGGACGGCGTCCGAAGGTACTGGCTTTTCGGCGAGGGCGGAGATGAGGGCGCCTGCGACCGCGAGATCGGCGGCAGGATCGGATATGCGATAACCGCCCGCGATGTTGAGATAGACTTCACAGGTCGAGAAACTGAGGCCGCAGCGCGCCTCCAGTACGGCAAGGATCATCGCCAGGCGGCCGCTGTCCCAGCCGACCACGGCGCGGCGCGGGGTTGCGCCGCTGGCGAGGCGGACGGTGAGCGCTTGAATCTCGATCAACACGGGGCGCGTGCCTTCCAGCGCCGGGAAGACCGTGGCGCCAGTGACGGATTCGTCGCGATGCGTGAGGAACAGCGCGGAGGGGTTGGTGACTTCCGCCAATCCCTCCTCGGCCATCGAGAACACACCGATTTCGTCCGTGCCGCCAAAGCGATTCTTGATGGCGCGCAAGATGCGGTACTGATGGCTGCGCTCGCCCTCGAAGCTCAGCACCGTGTCGACCATATGTTCGAGCACGCGAGGGCCAGCGATGCTGCCGTCCTTCGTGACGTGACCGACAAGGACGACGGCGGTGCCGCGTTGCTTGGCGAAGCGGATGAGTTCCTGTGCGGAGGCGCGGACCTGACTGACGGTGCCGGGCGCACCTTCGATAAGGTCGCTGTGCATGGTTTGAATCGAGTCGATGACGAGCAGGGCGGGCGGCGGACCGTCGCCGAGCGTCGTCAGGATATCGCGCACCGATGTGGCGCTGGCGAGCTGCACCGGCGCACTGCCGAGGCCGAGGCGCTGGGCGCGCAGGCGGACTTGATCAGCCGCTTCCTCGCCGCTGATGTACGCGACCTCGAGGCCGCGCATCGCCATGCGAGCGGCGGCTTGCAACAGCAGGGTGGACTTGCCGATGCCCGGATCGCCGCCGATTAGCGTGGCCGATCCAGTGACAAGGCCACCGCCCAATGCGCGGTCGAATTCCGTGATGCCGGTACTGGCGCGCGGGGGGAGCGCGATGGCACTGTCGAGCGCGACCATCTGCAAAGCACGGCCGCCGGTCTGGAGGTCATGCCTTGCCGCGAAAACGGTGTCGCCGGCTTCCTCATACAGGCTATTCCATTCGCCGCAATCATCGCATTGGCCCTGCCAACGGGGCGAGATGGAGCCGCATTGCTGACAGACGAATTTGCGCTTTGCCTTGGCCATCCCGGTTCCTGTGCAACTATTCCTTCCGTTTAGCAGAACATATGCGGAACGCCAGTGCTTCTTTATAACCTATGCTGGAAACAATGGGGCGTCTGGGGCATTGGCGGTCAATGGGTCAAACTTCATTTCGCGTTGCCAGCTACAACATCCGTAAAGCCATCGGGACGGACCGCCGCCGCAGCCCGGAGCGTATCCTGGAAGTGCTGGCGGAACTCGACGCCGATGTGATTGCATTGCAGGAGGCGGACCGGCGGTTTGGGCCGCGCCTCGCCGCCATCCCCCCGCGCCTGTTGGAAAGCCATAGCCCCTATAAGGCAGTTCCGCTGGACGTGCATGTGGACAGCATGGGCTGGCACGGCAATGCCATATTGGTGCGCAAGGATGTGAGTGTACCGTGCCACGATGTCCTGCATCTGCCCTGCCTGGAACCGCGCGGGGCGATCATGGCGGAAGTTGCGACTAAGGCCAGTCAGGTGCGTTTGTTCGGCATGCACCTCGACCTGTCGGGATTGTGGCGGCGGCGGCAGGCGGCGGCGGTGATCCATGCTGCGGGGGCACGGTCGAAGATGCCAACGGTGTTGATGGGTGACCTTAACGAATGGAGCGCGAACCGGGGGTGCCTTGCCGATTTCGGACGGCATTACAGCTTTGCGCCGTGCGGGCGAAGTTTTCATGCCCGGCGGCCGGTCGCAAGTCTTGACCGGATCATGTATTGTGAGCGGCTGACCCTGCGCGATTGCGGGGTGCATGAGAGCGCGGCATCGCGAAAGGCTTCGGATCATTTGCCGATATGGGCGGAATTTGCGCTTGCCTGAAAAGAAACGGCGTAAGTGACATTGCCTCCGCCATTTGCAATGCTCGCGCGATGAGGGAGAAGGAACTTCGGCTGGCGCTGGTCTGCTATGGCGGGATCAGCCTCGCCATCTACATGCATGGCATCACTAAGGAAATCTGGCACCTCGCGAGGGCAAGTCGGGATTATCATGACGGCGTTGAAGAGGCCCATCCATTGGGTAGCTCGCGGGCGGTCTATCGTTCGCTGATTGCGGCCATCGAAGCGGAGACGGGTACACGGCTGCGCATCCTGCCCGACATCATCGCGGGGGCGAGTGCAGGCGGGATCAACGGCATCTTCCTGGCGCAGGCGGTGGAGACGGGACAGTCGCTCGACCCGCTGACCGAACTGTGGATGGAGTATGCCGATATCGACCGGCTGCTCGATCCCGACGCGCGGCCCGCGGCGCGGTTTTCGAAATTCTGGGCTTCGCCTCTGGTATGGATGGCGGCGCGTCGGCCGGGTGATACTGTGGAGCGCACCGTGGCGCCGGAAACCCGCGAGGAAGTGCGTCTGAAGCTGTCCCGCTTCATCCGCTCGCGCTGGTTCGAGCCACCATTCGGGGGTGCGGGCTTCAGCAACATGCTGCTCGACGCGTTCGAAGCGATGGCGCGTGCGCCTGCGGGAACGCCACTGTTGCCGCCCGAACATCCGCTGGACCTGTTCGTGACGGTGACAGATTTCGATGGCTATGCGCAGAGCCTCGCACTGCATAGCCCGCCGCATGTGATCGAGACGGAACATCGGCTTTCCATCGGTTTTTCGGCACGGGGACGGGGGAAACGGGATTTTGCCGATGCGGCGGAGCTGGCATTTGCGGCACGGGCGACGGCGAGTTTTCCAGGTGCTTTTCCGCCGTTCACGGTGCGCGAACTGGACGATGTGCTGGCGGAGCGCGATCGCGCATGGCCGGGACGCGACGCATTCCTGAAGCGCGCCTTGCCCCGTCAGTTCGCACTGGGGAAAGCGGAGGACGCAGTGCTGATCGACGGATCGGTGCTGGCCAACGCGCCGTTCGCGCAGGCGATCGGGGCGCTGCGTAACCGGCCCTCTCGGCGGGAGGTGGACCGACGCTTCGTCTATATCGATCCCAAGCCGCACAGCCGCAGCATCCGCCTGACACGCGGGGGCGAGCCGCAGCATCTGTCCGAAGGGGAGCATCCGCCGCTGCCGGGATTCTTCCGGACGGTGTTGGGCGCGATGAGCGACATACCGCGCGAGCAGCCTATCCGCGACAATCTGGAAGCAATCGAGAACCGATCGCGCCGGATCAGGCGGATGCGGCAGATCATGGAGGCGATGCGGCCGCAGATCGAGCAGGATGTGGAGAGCAGCTTTGGCGGCACCCTGTTCCTCGACCGGCCGACGCCCGCGCGGCTCGCCAACTGGCGGGCGAAGGCGCAGGTGCGGGCAGCGAGCGGTGCGGGGTTTGCCTACCCGGCTTATGGGCATCTGAAGCTGTCGGGCATTGTCGATGATATAACGGAACTGTTGGTGGCGCTGGGGCCGGACGAGACGCCGATGCTGCGCGAGGCGGTGCGGATGGCGATCTGGGGCCATGTGCACGATGCGGGTATCGACCAACTGGGCGGCGATGGACGGGCAAGCGCCAGCGACAGCGCGATCGCGTTTTTCCGCGATCATGACCTGAGCTTTCGCGTGCGGCGGCTGCGATTTCTGGCCCGGCGGCTGGCAGGGACGCTGGAGGTGGAGAGCGAGGCCACACCCGAAGCGCTGACGGCAATGCATGACGCAATATATGGCGGGCTGGCGCTGTATCAGGAGCGGGAAGCGGCGGAATTCTATCGGGGCGTGATGGCCGAGCGGGCTGGCGATGTTCTGGGTTCCTCCGCCGAAGTGCTGGCCGCATTATCCAAAGCGCGCGATTTGCGGGCGTGCGATGAAGCTGCGGAGGCGATGCTGTCGGAGGCACTGTCCAGCTTGCCCAAGGCGGAGCGGCGGCTGATGCTGCTCGCTTATCTCGGTTTTCCATTTTACGATATCGCGACTTTGCCGCTTTTACAGGGTGAGGGGCTAGACGAATATGATCCGGTAAAGGTCGACCGGATTTCGCCCGAGGATTGCTCGGCGATCCGCCCCGCCGATGCCGCCGCGACCCTGCGGGGCATGGAGTTCAACAACTTCGGCGCGTTCTTCAGCCGCGCCTATCGCGAGAATGATTATCTGTGGGGACGGCTGCACGGGGCGGAGCGGTTGATCGACATCGTACTTTCTACACTGCCGGTCGGGGTCGCGCTTTCGGAAGAAGATGTTGCCCGCTACAGGAAAGCGGCATTCCACGCGATACTGGACGAGGAAGCACCACGGCTGACGCTCATTGCGGATTTGATCGTGAGCCTGCGGAAGGAAATTGGGTGAAGGTGCGGGCGGCTCTCATGGGCTTGGTGCTGGCGATGCTGACAGCGGGATGCTCGCGCGCGCCTGCGGAACAGCGCCGTGCCGAAGCGCCTGCGACGGCGGAGGCCGTGAATGCCGCTGCGCCGGTTCCAAACGCGACGGTGGCGAATGTTGCTGCGCCCGTTGTGGATGAGCCTGCGGTTTCGCTGACGTCTGTGCCCGACCTGCCGGCGAATGAGGCCGTGACGAACGAGGCGGAGGGGGCGATGCCTTTTCCCGATGAAGTCACTGACTTCATGGTGATGCGCGACGGGTGCGATCACTTTCGTGGCGAGGAACCCTATGACGCGGAGCGGCGGGCGTTTCTCGCGGAGAATGTCAGGAGCCTGTGTACGGGAACGGACGCGAAGCTGGCGACATTACGTAAGCGGTATAAAAAGGATGCGGACGTGACGCTGGCGTTGCAGGCCTATGAGGATCGGGTTGAGTGAGGCGGGTGCGAGCTTTGAATTACGTCAGGCGCGGGCGCCCTCACTAAACGCGCCGGTCTGCACGCCGCCAAGTTTCCCCAGCATCTCCCAACAAATGGATAGGAAGGGTAGCCAGGAAGCGACTAGCGCAATGCGCTAATCAGCCGCCCAATTAACCCAGCATATCCTTCAGCTTGCTGAAAAATCCCGTCGATTGCGGGCATTCCTCGCCAGTTTCCGTTTCGCGGAAGGCTTCGAGCAAGTCCTTCTGCTTGGCCGTGAGGCGCGTGGGAGTTTCGACGTCGATCTGAACGACAATATCGCCATGGCCCCTGCCGTTCAGGACCGGCATGCCCGCGCCGCGCTGACGCAATTGCTTGCCAGACTGGATGCCCGCCGGAATACGGATTTCATGCCGCTCGCGGTCGAGGCCAGGAACTTCGATCGTGCCGCCTAGGGCCGCCGTCGTGAAGCTGACCGGCGCCCGGCAGAACAGCGTCGTGCCTTCACGCTCGAATATCGCGTGGCGTTTGACGTGCAGGAAGATGTACAGGTCGCCCGGAGGCGCGCCGCGTGGTCCGGCCTCACCCTCACCGGTCAGGCGGATACGCGTACCTTCGTCGACTCCCGCCGGAATGTTGACGGAGAGCGTCTTCTTCTTGTCGACACGGCCTTCACCCCGGCAGGTGCCGCACGGGCTTTCGATGACCTTGCCTGCACCGTGGCAGGACGGGCAGGTACGTTCGACAACGAAGAATCCCTGTTGCGCGCGGACCTGTCCGTGCCCATTGCAGGTTCCGCAGGTTTTTGCCCCGGTGCCGGGTTTTGCGCCTGATCCATCGCACGTATCGCAAGGCGCGGACACTTCGACCGCGATCTCGGTTTCCTTGCCATGATAGGCGTCTTCAAGGCCGATTTCGAGGTCATAGCGCAGGTCCGCGCCGCGCCGATTGGCTTGCCGCCCGCCGCCACCGAATCCGGACTGGCCGAAGATCGTTTCGAAGATGTCGCCAAGGTCGGAGAAACCGCCCCCGCCGCCCCCGCCGAAACCACCGCCCGGGCCGCCATTCTGGAACGCGGCATGACCAAAGCGATCGTAAGCAGCGCGCTTCTGTGGGTCGTTCAGCACCCCATAGGCTTCGCTGACTGCCTTGAACTTGGCTTCGCTATCGGTGCAGCCGGCGTTTTTGTCGGGGTGATATTTCATCGCTAGCTTGCGATATGCGCTTTTGAGCGTCGCAGCGTCGGCAGTACGCTCGACTTCCAGCAGCTCGTAATAATCGACTTCGGTGCTCATAATGCCCCCGGATGCGCTTCCCCGTCACCCCGATCGATACCGGAGTGTCGGGTAAAGTGCACGGCTTACGCCTTGTTGTCTTCGTCTACTTCGGAGAATTCGGCATCGACGACGCCGTCGTCCGCCTGCGATGCAGCCTCTGCACCCGGCGACGCCCCAGCCGCCTGCTCCTTCTCGTAGATCGCCTGACCCAGCTTCATGGCGATGGTCGCCAGATCCTGCGCCTTGGTCTTCATCGCTTCGATGTCATTGCTTTCGACCGCAGACTTGGCGGCGGCAACGGCCGTTTCGATTTCCGACTTCAGGCTCGCGTCGACCTTGTCGCCATGCTCTTCTAGCTGACGCTCGGTCGTGTGGATCAGGCTTTCGGCGTTGTTCTTCGCCTCTGCACCCTCGCGCCGCTTCTTGTCTTCCTCGGCAAACTGCTCGGCGTCGCGGACCATCTGATCGATGTCGGCATCGGACAGACCACCCGAAGCCTGGATCTTGATCTGTTGCTCCTTGCCGGTGCCCTTGTCCTTGGCGGACACATTGACGAGGCCATTAGCGTCGATGTCGAAGATGACTTCGATCTGCGGCACGCCCCGCGGTGCGGGCGGGATGCCGACGAGGTCGAACTGGCCCAGCAGCTTGTTGTCCGCCGCCATTTCACGCTCGCCCTGGAAGACGCGGATAGTCACTGCCTGCTGATTGTCGTCTGCCGTCGAGTAGACCTGGCTCTTCTTGGCAGGGATCGTCGTGTTGCGATCGATCATGCGGGTGAACACGCCACCCAGCGTTTCGATGCCCAGCGACAGTGGCGTCACGTCGAGCAGCAGCACGTCCTTGACGTCACCCTGCAACACGCCAGCCTGAATGGCCGCGCCCATGGCCACGACTTCGTCAGGGTTCACACCGGTGTGTGGTTCCTTGCCGAAGAAGTCCTTCACGACTTCGCGAACCCGCGGCATGCGGGTCATACCACCGACAAGGACGACTTCGCTGATGTCGCTGGCCGAAACGCCAGCATCAGCAAGTGCCTTCTTGCAAGGCTCCAACGTGCGCTTGATGAGATCCGCAACCAGCTTTTCGAGATCGGCGCGCGTGATCGTCTTCACAAGATGCTTCGGACCGTTCTGGTCAGCGGTGATGAAGGGCAGGTTGACTTCGGTCGTCGCGGTCGACGACAGCTCGATCTTCGCCTTCTCGGCCGCTTCCTTCAAACGCTGCAGGGCGAGCTTGTCGCCGCGCAGGTCGATACCTTCCTGCTTCTTGAACTCGTCGGCCAGGAATTCCACAACCTTGGAGTCGAAGTCTTCGCCGCCAAGGAAGGTGTCGCCGTTAGTGGACTTCACCTCGAATACGCCGTCGCCGATTTCCAGCACGGAGATGTCGAACGTACCGCCGCCAAGGTCATAGACCGCAATGGTCTTGCCATCCTGCTTGTCGAGGCCATAGGCCAGCGCCGCCGCAGTCGGCTCGTTTATGATGCGCAATACTTCGAGACCGGCGATGCGGCCTGCATCCTTGGTCGCCTGACGCTGTGCATCGTTGAAGTATGCAGGAACGGTAATCACCGCCTGCGTCACGGTTTCGCCAAGATAGCTCTCGGCGGTTTCCTTCATCTTCTGCAACGTGAAGGCGGAAATTTGCGACGGCGAATATTCTTCGCCACCGGCCTTCACCCACGCGTCGCCATTGCTGCCCTTTGCGATGGCATAGGAAACCAGTTCCATATCCTTCTTGGTCAGCGGATCGTCGAAACGACGGCCTATCAGGCGCTTGACGGCGAAGATGGTGTTTTCAGGATTGGTAACGGCCTGACGCTTTGCAGGCTGGCCGATCAGCCGCTCGCCATCCTTCGTGAACGCGACGATCGACGGCGTCGTGCGCGCGCCTTCAGCATTTTCGATCACCTTGGGCTTGCCGCCCTCCATCACAGCTACGCAGCTGTTGGTGGTGCCCAGATCGATTCCGATAACTTTAGCCATGTATGTCCTCTTTAACCCCAAGACGTTCAGCGGTTAGCGGCCTTGCCCTGCACATCATGCCAGCACAAGCACCGTCTCGAAAAGCGATATAGGGGGGCTTTCGCTTGGCACAAGAAGCTACGCGCATTAGAGAGTGCGCGATTACGGTAGCGACCGGAAACGGGACAGGAAGGAACGAGCAGCTAATGTCGCCATTTTCGAAGCTAGTGAGTGTGCTGGCCGTACTAAGCGCGCCGATGCTGCTGGCCGCCTGCGCCGATCCCGCGCCCTTATATGTCGATCAGGCGTGGATACGCATCAGCCCGAACAAGGATACGCCGTCCGCTGGTTACTTCGTCGTGCATGGCGGCGAAACGCCGGTGGAATTGCGCGACGTGATGACGGACCGCGCGCTGCGCGTGGAGATGCACGAGAGCGTCGCCAAGGATGGCAAGATGACGATGCAGCCGATCTCCGCCGTTCCTGTTCCAGCGAAGGGCGAAGTCGCGTTCGCACCGGGCGGCAAGCATCTGATGCTGTTTGGCGTCAATGCGGAGGCCGTACAACAGGGCAAGGTGCCGCTGACGTTCCTGTTCTCCAATGGCGACCGGATCATCGTGGACGCCATCGTGCAGAAGGCCGGAGCCGCTGCGCCGATGGATATGAAGCAGCATTAGCCTGTCCTGATCGTCGCGCTTCAGGGGGAGCGCGACGATATATCGAACGCGTCTCTCCGATTGCGGTCCCTTTCGCCTGCGTCTAGGCAGCCTGCCAATGCCCCCTTCGCTCTCCCGCTACGGTTATACTCAGGACAACGCTCGGCTGCGGCATGCGGTGCCGTTGCTGCTGACGATCCTCGTCCATCTTCTCATCCTGTTTCTGCTGCTGCAACTCGCGCCTGCGCCGTTCATAAAGAAGGTACAGGACAGCCTGCCTGTGACTTTCGATCTGACGCCGGGGCCGCCCGCTCCGACGAAGCAGCGCGAGAAGACAGCGGAAAAGGCGCGGAAGGCGCCCCAAGGCGCCGCCGCCCGAGCCGTAACGCCGCCCAAGGTGAAGCCCAGCGAAACGCCGCCGACGCCAGACTTCCCGTTCATCACGCTGACCAAGGACCAGCTTGCCGCCGCCGACATCGGCAAGTTGCCTACGCGGACGAGCGAGAATAGCGGGAGCGGCGCAGGGAACATTGGTACGGGCAAGGATCGGGGCGCAGTGTCGGGACCGGGCGAAGGGCCGGGGGGTGAGCAGCTTTACGATGCGGATTGGTATCGCCGTCCGACTCACGCCGAACTCTCGACCTATATGCCGTCGAACGCGCCGCGCACCGGATGGGGGCTGGTCGCGTGCAAGACCGTCGATGACTATCATGTGGAGAATTGCCAGCAGCTTGGCGAGTCACCGATGGGGTCCGGATTTGCGCGGGCGGTGCGGCAGGCGGCCTGGCAATTCCTGGTGAAGCCGCCGCGCATCGGGGGCAAGCCGCTGATCGGATCGTGGGTCCGCATCCGCATCGACTATATCGAAGGTGCCGCAACGCCGCGTTGAAATATGATGTTTTTCTCGGAACCAAAAGTTGGTCGCTTGGTTCTCATAATGCTGATGCGACTGTCATCCCCCCCGCTCGCAGGCATCGGCGCAAAAACGGCCCCGTCAGCTTCCCCCCGATGCTGGCGGGGTCATGTTTTTGAGGTTTCGTGGCTGTCGTTTCTTAGACGCGCAGGATTGTTTCCGTCCGGCCTGCCGACCCGAAGACGCGGAGATAGCGCTCGATTTCCTTCGTATCCCCTGATGCTTTTGCGGGATTATCGGATAGCTTGACCGCAGGACGGCCGTTTGCGTGCGTCACCTTGCAGACTAGGGAGATAGGCTCCAATCCTGTGTCGCCATCCGGGTCGCAAGCGCGAAAATCATTGGTGAGATTGGTGCCCCAGCCAAAACTCATTCGTACGCGTCCATCGAAGTAGCGATAAGTATGCTCGATCGAATCAATGTCCATGCCGTCGGAGAAGATCAGGAGCTTCTTTTTCGGATCGCGGCCATGATCCCGCCACCAGCGGATGATCTGCTCGCCCGCCTCAATGGGTGGCGCACTGTCTGGACGAAAGCCCGTCCAGTCGGCGAGCCAGTCCGGCGCATCGTTCAGGAATGCGGTAGTGCCGTAGGCGTCGGGCAGTGCGATCAGCAGGTTGCCATTATAGTGCTGCTGCCATTCCTCCAGCACGCGATAGGGCGCCTGGGCTAGTTCGGCGTCGCTATCAGACAAGGCGGCGGCGACCATTGGCAATTCGTGCGCATTGGTGCCGATTGCCTCCAGATCGGCATCCATCGCCAGTAGGACATTGGAGGTGCCGATGAAGCGGCTGCCAAGGCCCTCCTTCAGCGCCTCGATGCACCAGCGCTGCCACAGGAAACTGTGCCTGCGCCGCGTACCAAAATCGGAGAGCGCAAGATTGGGCAAGTCGCGCAGCCGCTCGACCTTCTCCCATAATCGAGCCTTGGCGCGTGCATAAAGGACATCAAGCGCAAACCGGCCCTTGTCGCGCATCGCGGCGCGGGATTTTAGTTCGTTGATGATCGCAAGAGCGGGAATCTCCCACATCGTCGTGTGCGTCCACGGCCCTTCGAAACGCAGTTCATATTGACCGTCATTCTTGCGCAAGTCGTATTCAGGAAGCTGGAAGTCGGCTAGCCAACGAATGAAGTCAGGCGAAAACATCTGCGTCTTGCCATAGAAGCTGTTGCCTGCGAGCCAGATCAGTTCCTTCTTCGCGAACCGCACCTTCCGGGCGTGATCCAGTTGCGCGCGCAGTTCGCCCTCATCGATGATATCGGCGAGGCGCACGCTCTTGCTGCGGTTGATGACGGAGAAGGTTGCGCTGACGTCACTGTGCAGATGCCGGATCATCTGCAACATCAGCAGCTTGTAGAAATCGGTATCGAGCAGGCTGCGGACGATCGGGTCGAGCCGGAAATTGTGATCGTAGGTCCGCGTGGCGATGTCGGTAACGGCCATCTGTCAGGTGCCGCAGAACGTCGCCATCACGCGCTCATGGGCCTGCGGCGGATCGGCGTAACGCGTCATGTCCGGCTGATCGTCATAGGGGCGGGCAAGGACAGCCAGAAGCTCCTCGAACGGCGCGAAGTCGCCTTCGTCGACAGCGGATCTTATCATCGCCTCGATACGATGATTGCGGGGTATATAGGCGGGATTGACGGCGCGCATGGCGTCGCGGCGGTCGAGGTTGTCCGGCTCCTGTGCCAATCGTTCGCGCCATCGAGCTAGCCACTGGTCGCAGACGGTGGGATCGACGAACAGGCCGCGCAGGGGTTCGTCGTTGCCGACTTCGGTCGCATCGGCGAGGCGGCGGAAGAAGAGGGTGAAGTCGACGCTATTTTGCGTCATCGCAGACAGTAGTGTGTTGGCTAGATCGAGATCGTCATCGCGGAAAGCGACCAAGCCCAGCTTACGCATCAGGCCCGAATGATAGGCGCTCTGAAACTGCTCTGCGAATTTGCCGAGCGACTCTTCGGCTATCTTGATCGCCGCATCCTCGTCATCGGCGAGGAGCGGCAGAAGAGTTTCGGCAAGGCGCGTGACGTTCCAATGCGCGATCTGCGGCTGATTGCCATAAGCGTAACGGCCCTGCCGATCGATCGAACTGAACACCGTCGAGGGATCATAGGCGTCCATGAAGGCGCAGGGGCCATAGTCAATCGTCTCGCCCGATATGGAGCAGTTGTCGGTATTCATGACTCCATGGATGAAGCCGACGAGCAGCCAGCTTGCTACGAGTTCCGCCTGCGCGGCAACGACGGCGTCCAACAGGGCGCGCGCGGGGTTCTCCGCCTGCGCCGCCTCCGGATAGTGGCGCGCGATCACGTAATCGGTAAGCGTTTGCAGCGCTTCTATGTCCTGCCGCGCCGCGAAATACTGGAAGGTGCCGACGCGGATATGGCTGGCCGCGATGCGCGTCAGAACCGCGCCGGGTAGCACGGTCTCGCGATAGACCTGCTCACCGGTTGCAACCGCCGCAAGAGCGCGAGTAGTGCGGACGCCAAGCGCGAACATCGCTTCGCTGACGACATATTCTCGTAGCACCGGGCCAAGCGCCGCCCGTCCATCGCCGCCACGGGAAAAGGGTGTGCGGCCGCCGCCCTTTAGCTGGATATCGCGGCGCCGTCCGTCACGGTCCACCACTTCACCCAGCAACACCGCGCGCCCGTCGCCAAGCTGCGGCACGAAATTGCCGAACTGGTGCCCGGCATAGGCCATGGCGAGAGGATCGGAACCCGGCACGACCTGCCTGCCGGACAGCATATCCAATCCGTCCGGTCCTTCGAGCCAGTCCGCATCAAGTCCCAGTTGATCCGCCAGTGCGCGGTTCACGCGTATTAACGTCGGCGCGGGCGCTACCGCTGGCGCGACATGTACGAAGAAGCGATCGGGCAGCCGGGCATAGCTGTTATCGAAGGGAATAAGGCTGGTCACGGTGGGCTGTTTTCCTGGCTGCGAGAGCGTCGCGCTTGCTGAAGCAGATAACACACCGCCCTGCACGAGGTTTCATTTTCGTCCGAAGCGTTCGCGCAATCTCTGGCGTCCAGTCACCTTTGCATACGTAATTTCCCTTGCCCCTCCTACGGATGAAATACGACCGCGAAGGCAGTAGCAATCTGGCGAGGGAGGACAGGTATGGACGTCTCGTCGGGGCAGCTTCGCTACATCTTCTATTCCGCGGTGATCGCCCTCGTGCTGGTGGCGCAGGCGATCGCGAGCTTCGGCAATACCGACCGCTATTTCCCGTTCCTCTGGTATCCGATGTACGCGAAGGCGCATTATGAAGGCGAACGGCTGGATGTCGGGCACAAGGTCTATGCCGTGACGCCCGACGGCGTGCGGCATCCGGTGCTGGCTGCGGACCTCGATATCGATTTCTGGCGGTTCGAGCGTCGCTTCGCACGCCCGCTGCGCGCGGGACACGCACACGAGATACAGGGGTTTCTGGCGACCATAGCGAAGCAATATCCGTCGCTGGTCGCGCTGGAGGTGGACGACTATCCGATGGTCATCACGCGTGATGGGCCAAGGCACGCTCCGCTGCGGACAGTGGCAACGCTGCCGCGCACCAAATTCGAAAGCCAGCGCCCGTGAGCGGCGCTATCGCAGGCGATACTGCATCGCTCTCAGCTCGGGGCCGTGGGTCGGGCTGGAGTCGTTACTGGTTCCCCGAAGCGCCATTGGCCGACCTTGCCATCCTGCGGATCATTGCCGTGGGTACGCAAGTCGCGCTGATGACGCTCGATCCGCGCTATACCGTGTCGAGCCTTGCCACGCTGGGCGAGTTGCCGCCGGAAATGTATCAGCCGCTGCCGTTCTTCAAGGTCATCCTGTTCCTGCTGTACGGCCACCAGTTCTCCGTCGCAGAGTTGCAGATGCTTCAGCTTGTGACGATCGGCTTCGGTTTTGCCGCGCTGGTCGGACTCGCAACGCGCGTGACGCTGCCGCTGTTTGCGATCGGCACCGGCGTGATCCAGCTATGGGCACTCTCGCATGGCGACATCCATCACCCCGAGGCTGTGATGATCGTGGCGCTTGCCCTGCTGGCGCTGTCACCGGCGGGAGCGGTGCTTTCGGTCGATGCCTGGTTGCAAAGGCGCAAGCGGCCGTTGACGCTGAAGGAGCAGTTCGCCGCGACCAGCCATGAAGCCAAATGGCCGATATTGCTGGTGCAATGGTTCTTCGGCCTCATGTATCTCTCCGCCTGCTATGCGAAGCTTGTAGTCGGGGACTATCACTGGGCGAATGGACTGACGCTGCAATATTATCTGGCGATGGACGGACTGCGCTGGGGCGCGCCGCTCGGCTTGCCGATGAGCGAGCATTATTGGCTGGCGCTGTTCGGACAGTGGGCGATATTGGCGTTTCAGAGCACGTTCTTCCTCTCGCTCCTCATCCAGCGGCTGAAGTGGATATATGTGCCGATCGGGATGGTCATGCATGTGTCCATCTACTTCATGTTCGCGGCGCCATTCTGGCAGTGGACAGCGCTCTATCTCTGCTTTGTGCCCTGGACGGCAGGGCTGCGCTATCTCGGCGTGCTGCAACCTAAAGAAGTGGCGCCTGTGACAGTGCCGAAAGCCAGCGTTGCATGAACAGGAATACGGAACCTGCGGCCTACGTCATCTACGACGGAGAATGCCCGTTTTGCAGCACTTACGTGAAGTTCATGCGTCTTCGTGAAAGTGTCGGCGCGGTGGAACTGATAGATGCGCGTCAGGGCGGTGCAGCCGTGCAAGCGGCGCAGCGGCTGGGATATGATCTCAATGAGGGCATGATCTTCCATTACGGTGGGCGGTATTATCATGGTGCAGATGCGCTACAGATGCTGAGCATGTTGAGCGGCAATAAGGGATGGCTGAACCGGCTGAACGCCACGCTGTTCCGCTCGCCCGCACGTGCGAGTCTGTTCTATCCGTTCATGCGCGCGGGGCGTAACGCGACGTTGCAGCTACTCGGCAGATCCAAGCTCGACACGTGATTCCGGTTTGAGCGGCGCAGGCTTGTCATCGGAAGCGCCGCGTTCGGTTTCGGAGGCTTGCGGCGCCCGCACTCGGCCCGACACCACGGCACGTGGCGCTACCGTTGCCCCGCTCTCGATTTGTGCAGCGTCCAGCACCACTGCCCCGGCGCCGATATGGACCCGGTCCCCAATCCTGATCGGCCCTTTGGACGTAAGACCCTGCTCGCGGATCGGAATGTCGAGCCGGTCGAAGCGATAGTTTACGCCCATGATCGTCGCGTTTTCTCCGATCGAGCAATGCTCACCGATAAACACGCCATGCACATGCCCTCCGATAACGACGCCTTCGCCGACGATCGTATTCGCGCCGATGGATATCGGACCTTCGCTCGCCTTTATCTTGGCTCTAGGAAGGATCACGACGCCTCTGCCCAGTTTGAGTAAAGGACTGAGTTCTACTTCCGCCTTTGGACTGACGTTGGCACTGTACTTAAGATGACAAACCCATGAGACAATTAGGGGAGGTAGAAGGAATCTACGGAGTAATACCAAAGGCCGCATTTTCATGCTCCGGCATCTTCGTGCAAAATCAAAACCATGCTGCCAACTTGAACAACAATTGCGTTTCGCGAATATACATAAGTTATAGCAGCGATAAGGGAATTCCATTAGCCCTTTTATACTAGTTTTTCGTGGCAATCTCTAAGTGCTTAATAAATAGGTATTTTGAAGGCGCGGCACGGACGAGGTGGGGGGATTGATGGACGAAATGCCCAAGTTGCATGGATCGTACCTTAATGCCGGTCATGCCCGTTACTTGAAAGGAAATCGACCCAAAGCGGATCAGCACCGACCGGGTGGTAGAACTGCATGGATCGACGCCTTCATCGCTCTTTTCTTTGCTTCCGGTGACGACACAAATGCTGCCGCCAACCGCCCGGGAAAGGTGAGAATGGTGGTTCCGTTCTCTGCAGTATTGCTCGCCACAATGACTCGCGTTGCCCTTACTCCCTGGTCGGGACCAAGCGGTCATCATGTCTTCTATGCGGCTGCCATCATCGTCAGCCTGCTTCATGGTGGATTGCGGCCCGCTCTTATCGCCGGACTGCTTTCTCTTCTTGTCGACCTAGCCTTTTTGGCAGGAGACAAAGATCTGCATTTGCAGATCCCCTCCTTGATGGGCTTTCTCGCAATCTGCATTGGACTTGCCTATCGCGCCTCGACATTGCGCAGACAGGCGGAATGGAAGGTTCAGCGCCTGACGCACACCACTAAGGACCTAGAGCGATTGCTCGACAGTGCCTCGGACTTTGCGATCTGCATGCTCGACCGCAATGGTGCAGTGGTTCACTGGAGCAAGGGTGCCGAAAGGCTGACCGGGTGGAGTGAAGCGGCCGCTCTGGAGCAAGATATAGGGATATTCTACGCGCTTGAGGACAAAGCGGCGGGCAAACCAGCGACGGATCTGAAATGGGCGGCGCTTACGGGCCGTCATGCCGAAGAGCGCAAGCGTGCGAGGGCGGATGGGTCGTCGTTCACGGGGGACATGTGCATCACCAGCATCGGGGACGAGAGCGGTGCCATTATCGGCTTTGGGATAAGCCTGCGTGATGTAAGTTCGGAACGTGAATTATACCGCCGTGTCCGCACGCAGGAAATGCAGTTCCGATCGATCCTCTCGGCTGTGCCGGAGGCGATGGTCGCGGTCGATGAGAATGGCCGGATACAAATGTTCACGGCGCAGGCCCAGCAGATGTTCGGCTATAGCGAGCAGGAAGTCGTTGGTCTCTCACCCGATCTGCTTTTTGCGCTTCCATGGAATATCCGTGTAAAACGCTATTTACGCATGAGAAGCCGCAGCCCCGACTGCAAGCCCGCGCGTCTGATTGCCGTGCGCCGCGACGGATCACTTTTCCCGGTCGAAGCGACGATGGGCAGTGCCGACACGGAAGCCGGGCGCTGGTACGCGGCGTTCCTGCGCGATCTGACGGAGCAGGAGGAGACGCGCTCCAAAATGGAGGCGCTGCAACTGGACGTGCTACATGGATCGCGACTTGGCGCGATGGGCATCATGGCGTCCACGCTGGCGCATGAACTCAATCAGCCGATGACCGCGATGACCAATTATCTCGAAGGTTGCCGTGCGCAGTTGAAGAGCATGGACGGCGTGCAGATCCAGAAACTGGACAAGATATTGGAGCGCGCCTCTTCCGAGGCCGTGCGCGCGGGGCGCATCATCGGCCATATCCGCGAGTTCGTCGCGCGCGGCGAGACCACGCTGGCGATCGAGGACGGCAACAGCATCGTTACGAGCGCAGGTACGCTTATCGCCGGGGCAGCGAAGCAGGCGGACGTGAGCGTCGCTTTTGATTTGGCTGACATCGGTTCGGTATTCGTGGATCGGGTGCAGGTGCATCAGGTGCTGGTGAACCTCATCAACAACGCGATCGACGCGATGCGTTCGGGTGCGGGAGCCAGTCGGGAGATCATCGTATCGACGCAGCTTCAGGACGATGAATTCGTTCGCATCTCCGTCGAGGACCATGCGGGCGGATTGAAGCCCGAAGTACGGGATAGGCTGTTTCAGGCGTTCACAAGCGCCGGAAAAGAAGGCGGGCTCGGTCTGGGCCTGTCGATATGTCGCACGATAATCGAGGCGCACGGCGGCAAAATTTGGGCGGAAGATCTCAGCCATGGCGGCACGAGGTTCAACTTCACCCTTTGCAGATTTGCTGGAGAATTATCCTATGCCGCATAATTTGGTTCATCTTGTCGATGATGAAGAAGAAGTGAGAGCGTCGACCGCCTTCTTGTTGGAATCCCATGGCTTCGCGGTCAAAAGCTGGAAGAGCGGGCGGGCGTTCGTGAACGCCGCGCCGCGTGCCCAAGCCGGATGCGTCCTGCTGGACATGCGGATGCCCGAAATGGACGGGCTTGAGGTGCAGAAGCGCATCCGCGAACTCGATCTGGACATGCCGGTCATCATGTTCACCGGGCATGGCGATGTCGGCAGCGCCGTCACCGCGATGCGTGCGGGAGCCGTCACCTTCCTGGAAAAGCCGCCGGAGCGCGATGCTTTGGTGCAGGCAGTGCGCGACGCGTTGAAGCGGCTAGACGTGACCGAAGGCAAGGAAGCCGACGAGCAGCACGCACGGCGTCTGGTCGCCAAGCTCAGCGAGCGGGAGCGCGACGTGCTGAATGCGCTTACGCGTGGATTGCCGAACAAGTTCATCGCCTATGACCTGGAAATCAGTCCACGCACGGTGGAGATCCACCGCGCCAACCTGATGGCGAAGCTCGGCGTGCGCAGTCTATCCGACGCACTGCGGATCGCTTTTGCTGCGGGTCTGGCGAGTGACAGCCTGCAGCATTTGAATGGAAATCATCGCCTTAGCAGGGCACGGGATTAAAGACCTCTCGTCGGCCGGATATTTTTTTAGGTAGTGGGAAGCGTCCGGCCGATGCGCGGTTCCTGCGGGCGAGGCGTGAGCAGGCGATAGGCATCCTTCAGTCGCGTTTCGAAGGCGGCAAGGCTGAATTCGGTGTTCGCACGGCGCGCGGCAGCCTGTCCAAGCAGAGAGCGCAGCACCGCATGTGTGCGGAGCGTCTCAAGCCCCTTGGCCATCGCTCCGGCGGTCGGTGTTACTAGCAGCGCAGTTTCCACGTCCAGCACCTGGCTGTGGCTTTCGATGTCGGTGGCGAGGATCGCCTTGCCTGACGCCATGTAGGAGTAGACCTTCATCGGCGTATTGACGCCATCCCGCCGGGGCGAACACAATATATCGGCCTGTTGCAGATACTGGTGGAGGTTGTCGAGCGGCCTGGGTCCCAAGAACACGATGTCCCGCTCTATTCCCGCGGCGGCCGCCTTGGCGCGATAGGATGCTATGGAGGCTTCGGTGCCGCCGATGGCAACGATCCCGCACCGCTGTTCTGGCGCGATAAGCGCCTGCGCCTCGACCAGCAGGTCGAAGCCCTGATAGGATTCCAGATTGCCGACATAGAGCGCCAGCGGTCGGCCGGCTGGTATATATTGCCGCAGATCTTCGACTGGGTTGACGCTGCCCACCGGAGCAAAGGCGACGTCGGGCAGAACCCGCACGTTTGCGTGCGGCGTATGCGTCTGCGCGTGGCGCGCGATGGCGGCGCAGACGGCCAGCACCATGTCGCTGCGCTTAAAGGCCCAGCCTTCCGCCGCGCGGGCGATGGCGCTGATAGCGCGCGCCTTGGGCCATCTCTGCGCGATCTGGTCACTCATGATCGAGTCCGCATCGTAGATGATTCGGGCCTTCGTGAAGGGCCGCAGCATCAGGGCGATGAACACTGCCTCCTCCACGGCATGCACAACGTCATAGCGCGTGGAGCGCACGCGTTTTAGTGCGGCGGCTGCCAGCCATGCGTCGCACACCAGTTTCTTGGGCGAGAAACCGATGGGCACGCTGCGTACGCCGGGCGGCGCGGAAATGCGATAATGGCGGACGCGGGGAATATCGACGTCCAGTCCCTCATGGTAGGTCAGCAGATCGACTTCATGGCCGAAGCGGCTCAAGGCCTCCACCGCCAGCTTGACCGCGATCGGCGTGCCCCGCTCCGTGAAAAAAGGTTGCGGAGCGATGAAGAGGATTTTCATTTCAGTCTCAATCGAATCTGGTCGCGGCTGAAGCGGGCGAGGGAGGCCGCGCGCCCGAAGGGGACGAGGGGCTGTGCAGGGTTGCGCAGCGCGGCTTTCAGATCGCGGAGCGGATGATCGCGCGACAACCGGGTGGAGAGCATCGTTCCGAAAGTGCCAAGACGCCGGGCGCTGCCGGGCAGGGGTAGCGGATCGGACCCGGAAAGCACGCGCGCCTGCGGGACATCGCTCATCGGCCAGAAGGAAGGCCGGCCTCCATTGTCGCCAAGGAACAGCGTGCCCTTGGGGTAGGTTGCGATAAGATCCCTGACCAACTGCCCTCTCTTGCCCAGCCATTTGCCGACGCCCCATGGCAGGACGACAATGGCGTCCTGTGCCAGCAGGCGGGAAACGAGCGCGCGGGCAGGCAGGCCGTCCTCGACACTGTCCATGCAGGCGAGCGCCAATATCTCCAGCCCCTCGGCGCTGACGATCTGCCGTCCCGCGACGATCAGCGCGGGGTCGGCGCGATTGCCGAGCCACAGCGCTTCGGGTTCCGCACTGGGCTCCAGGCTGTCGCGGAGCACGCCGAACACGTTGTGCCCCGCCTGCTCCGCTAACATCAGCACGGCCGTCGATATATGGCCAAGCGTGTCGTATAATTGCGCGCAGGCAGCTTTGACATGCGTGATCGCGTTGGCGGGATCGTGCAGATGGACATGCGCGTCGATGGCGATCTCAGGCACTTTGCAAAACCCCTGCGATATGTGTGTGTTTTTCTCCCGCAGGCCAGAGCTTCGACGCGAGGTGTTCGCTCGCCAGCGGTGCGGTGGTCAGCTTACTGCTGAGGAGGATGTGATATCCGGGGCCAAGCGGTTGGAGGTGGCGGTCCGAAGAAACCATGTGCTGCCCGGTGCCGTCCTTGTCGGGCAATAGACCCGCCGACACGTCCACCACCATGGAGCGCGCGAAGGCGATGTCCGGCAGGCATACGCGGAGTTCCTCCAGCGCCTGCTCGATATCCTTCTCCGTCGGCCGTGCCTCGCGCGTACCGGGGGAGGGGCGATAGAATGTGCCTGCAAGGACATGGCCGCGCTGCGTCCGTAGGAAATAGCTGCGACCGGAACCGGGGACGCAGGACACCGCTATCGCATTGCCCGGCGGCGGTCCCGGCATGTCGAGCAGAAGGTTGAAGGCGAGGGTGGCGCTCGTCGGCGCGGGAATGCCGCGACTGAGGCTGCCCGACCAATAACCCGCATTCGCCCCGCGACAGTCGATAACCATGTCAGCGTGCATACTACGCTTCCGGTCCGCCGCATGATCGTACAGCATCAGCCCGCGCACTTTGCAGTCGCAAAGCAGCCCTTCAGCGTCGTGGTTGAGCAGCAGCGTCGCACCGCCAGCCTGCGCACGGGTGGCCATCTGCTGCAATATTGCGTCCGCGTCGCATAGCTCCAGATCATGCCAATAGGCGCCGCCGATCAGGTGCTTGTCCGGAACGCGGAACAGGTCCAGCACCTGGTCGCGTGACATGGTGCCCGCGGGCGCGGGCGCGGCGGGTGCGTGGAGGATGGCTTCCATTGCGCTTTCCATGCCGCGCGCTGCCGCGAAGGCCATTGGTGAGCGTGCTTTCCCCGAATACAGCGGCATCACACAGCGAAGCGGCCGCACCTGATCGGGGAAGCGTTCGGTGAACCAGCGTTGTGCGCGGCGCGACTTGTGCCAACGCGCGACGCTGAGCGTCTGCAGATAGCGCAGTCCGCCATGGACGATGCCGTAGCTGTTTCCGCTCGCCCCGGAGCCAAGCGTCTTCCGCTCGACGATGATCGGGCGGATGCCATGCTCGACGGCGGCCAGCGCCATGCTCATGCCCTGTATGCCGCCGCCAAGGATGACGACGTCAGGCAATGGGCTGGCCTTCCTCGACTATGGTGTCGATGTGATAGTGCTTGCCCCCGTCATTACGCGTGAACAGCACGATTTCCGCCACCAAACCGATGGCCGCGATCTGCACGCCTACGATGACGAGCAGCGCGTCGAGCACCAGCAACGGGCGATCCGACATCGGCACGCCGGTCACTTGCCGCTCATACAGCAGATAGATACCAAGCAGGACGCTCAGGATGATGGAGACCGCCCCAATCGTGCCGAAGAAGCGGAACGGCTTCTGGATGAAGCGCAACAGGAAGGCGACGGCGAACAGGTCCAATACGACGTTCAGGTAGATGCTGGGCCGATGCTGCGGACGGCGGGCGTCGCTGGTCGCTTGCGGAACGGTCACCTGGCCTACGCGGAAGCCATGCAGTTCAGCCATCAGCGGCAGGAATCGATGTTGCTCGTCCTGGATCGGCACTTCGTCCAGCACGCGCCGGCGGACAGCGCGTACGACGCAGCCGGGATCGGCGTAGCGCGATCCGGCGATACGCGCGACCATCTCGAACCCCCAACTGCGCAGGCGATTGAGGGGGCGGTCGTTCCTGCGATCGCGGCTGGCGACGACGATGTCGTCGGTCCTGAGTTGATCGAGGACCTGCTGGATCGCATCCGGATCGATCTGCGAGTAGGCGGGGAGGAAAAGGACGGCGTTGCCGACTGCGCGCTTTGCCCCTTCACGCAGGCACGCCGCTTCGCCGAACTCGCGATTAAAACCGATTGCCTTGACTGGCGCGCCTGCCTCGGCAAGCCGCTCGGCCATGGCCGAGATCAGCGGGTAGGGACCATCCAGAACATAGATGATCTCATAGGTGCGCCCAGTCTTTTTCAACGCCCTGGAATAGCTGGCATAGAGCGTTTCGGGCGCATCATATCGGCCCGTGACCGGGATGATCACGGATAGGTCGAGCGGGGGCGTAAGCTTAAGCTGGGTTACTGTCGCCATGTTCATCTTCGCCACTCCGTAGATGCGCGACGCGTGCCGAAAGAGTGGCGCCGAGCGTCGCATAGTTTGAGACACGGGGATTCGAGGAAGCGAGAAGCTGCCCGACGACCCCCCAACTGATGAGGATGGCCGCCAGCGACAGCCAGAGTACGCCGACCGTCAGATAGGGCAGCGAAATCCGTGGCTCGGCGGCAGTGCCAGCGACCAGCGCGAGAAAGCCGAGCGCCATGGCGATGCCAGTCATTGGCGAGTGCCATGCGGCGGGGCGGCGCACGAAACTGAGCAGCATCCGCACCGAGATGATGTCCAGCATCACCTTGTAGATGCGCGAGAAGCCATATTTCGAGACGCCGAAGCGGCGCGGATGGTGATTGACTTCGATCTGCGCGAGGCGCGCGCCCGCAAGGCGGGACATCGCGGGAATGAACCTGTGAAGCTCGCCGTACATCGGCAGGTTCTTGATGAGCGGCGCACGATACGCTTTCAGCGAGCAACCGCTGTCGCGCACTTCGACGCCCATCAGCGTCGCCATGATCCGGTTGGCGCATTTGGAAATGTAGACGCGGGCCGCGCCGTCCTTGCGTTTACGGCGCCATCCC
Source organism: Sphingobium sp. SCG-1 (assembly GCF_002953135.1). Lineage (NCBI taxonomy): Bacteria > Pseudomonadati > Pseudomonadota > Alphaproteobacteria > Sphingomonadales > Sphingobiaceae > Sphingobium > Sphingobium sp. SCG-1. Next base: position 2,797,729 of record NZ_CP026372.1, on the reverse strand, counting down.
GTTGCTATGTCATAGCCGCTGTCGATTAGTTCGACGAGTCGCAGGACGTCGGCAGGGTCGTTCTGCAAGTCGCCGTCCATAGTGACGATGATGTCGCCACGCGCATTCTGGATGCCCGCTGCCATCGCCGCGGTCTGCCCATAGTTCCGCCGAAACCTGATGACGCGCAGATGCCGATCGGTTTTCGAAAGATGCTGTGCAACGGTGAAAGTCGAGTCACTGCTGCCATCGTCGACCAATACAACCTCATATTCGCCAACATAGGATTGTAGCGCACTAGAAATCTGCGCGACCAGAAGTGGAAGATTCTCTTCCTCATTATAAGAGGGAACAACTATAGATAAATCTACCCCCATATCGCCCCCCTGACCCAAGAATTATTACGTAATATTGCTGAAATAGAAGCGGGGTCGAGATAGATTTAATACTAAGTAAAGCACTTAGGTAACCTTACTTAGTGCTTATCTTTCGACGATCTGCCAATCTTCTTCACGACGGCATAATGCTGCGCCGCACAATGGCGATTCGGCTAATTTTGGGGAAAGTCGGAATGACCGTATCGACGGAGATGCAAATTCCAGTTCCGGGAAGAGCGTCGACGTGGGCGGTTGGCGCTCTCCAGACGCCCTTGCTCTTTCTCGCCGCCGCTGCGCTCTACACGATCACCATAGGCACCACGCCCGTGCGCGTGGACGAATATTACACCACGTTCGCCGCCCGAAGCTGGGCCGAAAACGGGTCTTTCGCAATTCTGGACGGCGAATATACGCGGGCGCGCCTGTTCACGATGCTGATTGGGGCCGCGTTCGACCTGTTCGGCAGCACGAGCATATGGATCGCAAGGGTTCCCACTGCGCTTATGGCGGCAGGCCTCGTCACCCTGGTTTTCGCGTGGGTGAAAAACCGGGCGGGGACCACGGCGGCGATTATTGCCGCGCTGACCCTCGCCCTGTCTGGCTACACACTCGACGTTGCCCATTTCACCCGCTTCTATGCGCCGCAAGCCCTGTTGGTGCTTGGCGCGGCGATCCTGATTTACGCCGCTGCGGCGCAAGCGGGCACTGCGATGGTATGGCGGCTCGCCGGCGCGGCGGCGCTGCTGTTACTGGGCCTTCACCTCCAGCCGACGACCGCAATCGCGGCCGCTGCATTGGCTTTATGGTTCGCCGCTGCGCGGTTCCAATGGATCATGGCGATGGTGCGGCGCCGGCCTTGGCTGGCTCTGATAACAACCGTTTCATGCGTCATCTTTGCCGTCATGATCCTGCCGCCCATGATGCAGAAGTTTCTCTCGGCATCCGTATGGGCGCAGGAGCATCAATATGATCGCCTGTTCTATCTGCGCGAATTTTACCGCCAGATCCCGCTCATCCTGATCCTGACGCCGGTCGCTGCGGCATTGGCGTTGCGACGCGACCGGAGCCTCGCGCTGCTGTCGATCATCATGATTTCGGTGGCGCTGCTCGTGCATTCCTTCGCGGCGATGAAGGCGGGGCGTTACGTTTATTATGCGATGCCTTTTGTGGCGATCCTGTTCGGGCTGGCCGTAGCGCGTCCGGCGGATGCGGCTCTGGCGGCAGGCAGGCGGGTACTAAGCGGCTTTGGATTGCCCAGCGAACTGGCAGGCATCGGTGCAGGTGCAATCGTCCTCGGCGTCGGGGTCACGGCGCTGCTAGTCAATTCCAGCTATCGCCACACGGCCAGTGCACTGCTGCACGGTTTGACGGATCTGCGCAGCTTGGCGCACCTGTCCGATCCAAGCGATCCTCTCTGGGACGAGCAGGAAGCCGCTCTGCGCCGCGCCGTGGGCCCTGCCGACTTCCTGGTGGCGTCCGACGACTTGCGCACGATCGTGCACATCCGGCCGCACGATATGCTGATCAACCCCAGCCATCTCAGCGACTTGGGCGCGACGCGCGACTTTACAAGGGACGTGCGCACCGGGCGGCCTGTTCTGGGCAGCGCCGCGGGGATGGACCGCGTGATCAATTGCCGTGCGAGCGGTGTGATCGTGATCGACGACGCCCACTGGCGCACGGCCAAGGGCGTTCCGGCCGAGGTGGCCGACCTGATCGAGCAGCGGACATCGCCTGTTCGTCCGGCGGTGCCCTATTTCCACATCTTCCGCTGGGAGCACCGGCCGACTGCGCCGTGTCCGTGGATGAGCTCCGAAAGGCATGCGGCATGATCGCGCTCGATTATACCTGGCCGGATGTCGAGACATCCTCGGATGCCTACGCCCGGCGGTTCTCGGGGGATGCAGGCGCGTATCTGCTGAAGGTGCAGAATGAGGGGCTGGAGGCGCTGCTGCGAGCGGGTACGCATCCGATCCAGTCGGCGCTCGATGTCGGCGGTGGGCATGGTCAGTTGGTCGAGAGCCTGCTGCGCACGGCCGGGCGAGTGACGGTGCTGGGCAGCGATGACTGCTGCGCAGAGCGGATCGCGCGCAGCCCGTTGGGCAATCAGGTTGAGTTCCGGCAGGGTGAGTTGCTGGCCGCGCCGTTCGACGATCGCAGCTTCGACCTTGTGACCAGCATCAGGCTGCTGGCGCATATGACGCACTGGCATGTGCTGATCGCAGAACTGTGTCGGGTGTCCCGTCGCCATGTCATCGTCGATTATCCCACGTTGATGGGTCTGAATGCGCTGGCGCTGCCCGCCTATCCGGTGAAGCGTGCGATTGAGAAGGATACGCGCACCTATCGCAGCTTCTGGCCGTCGCAGATCAATCGCGTGTTTGCGCGCCATGGCTTTCGTCCTGCGGGGACGTTCAAGCAATTCGTCGTTCCGATGGGCCTCCATCGCATGGCGGGCACGAAGATCGCGCCTGTGGAAAGCGCGATGCGCGCGGTCGGGATCACACGGATGCTCGGCAATCCGGTCCTCGCCCGCTTCGACAGGGTGGCGGCATGACGCTCTCGCTCGTCGCGATTACCGGCGCTACAGGCTTCACCGGCGGCGCGTTGGCCAAGCGCCTGAAAGCCGACGGCTACACCGTCCGAGCGCTCGCGCGTCGTGAGCCAGAGGACGATGTTGCGGAGCGTGCGAGCGAATGGCTGACCGGCGCGCTCACCGATCCGGAAGCTATCTCGGCGCTGGTAGAAGGTGCAGACACCGTCTTCCATATCGCCGCCATGTATCGCACCGAAGGCGCGCCCGAAGAATTTATGCGCGTCAACCGCGACAGTACGGCGCTGCTGCTGAAGGCGGCGCGGGAGGCTGGCGTGCGGCGGTTCGTCTATTGCTCGTCCATCGGAGTGCATGGCGATGTGCGCAGCGGCGTCGCGGACGAAAGCGCACCCTTCTCTCCGCGCGACCCCTATCAGCAGAGCAAGCTGGAGGCGGAGCGTCTGTGCCGCGAAGCAATGCGCGAGCCGGGCATGGAGATCGTCGTCGTGCGGCCGTGCGGCATTTATGGCCCAGGCGACACGCGGATGCTGAAGATGTTCAGCATGTTGCAGAAGGGCACTTTCTTCTACGTCGGCGCGGGCAAGTCGCACTTCCACCCGGTCTACATTGACGATCTGGTGCAGGGCTTCATGCTCGCCATGACGCAGCCCGGCGCTGCGGGTCAGACATTCATCGTGGGCGCTGCCGAGCACTTGCCCCTGCGCGATTATGTGGCGACGGCGGCCAAAACGCTCAACGTGCCCGCGCCGACACGACATCTGCCTTATGGGCCGGTGAATGCAGCGGCGCATATGTGCGAGCTGTTGTGCGCGCCGTTGAAGATTGAGCCGCCGCTCCATCGCAGGCGGCTGACTTTCTTCAAGCACCACCGCGCCTTCACCATTGATCGCGCGCAGTCGCTGCTTGGCTATGCGCCGAAGGTTGGGCTTGCGGAAGGTTTCGCGCGCACGGTGGACTGGTACCGGCAGGAGGGATTGCTGCGATGAGCGCAGGCCGTCTGCTTTTTCGCGATGCGCCTCTTGCCGCGCTGCTGCTCTGCGCGGTCTCCGGCGCAGCACAGGCGCGTCCGGCGAGCGGCGTGAACCTCGCCAGCGGCGAGTTCAATTCCAAACGCAAGCCAGGCGTGTACGGCAAGGACTACATCTACCCCGACGCGAAAGTCGCCGCGCCCTTCCTAGCTAGCGGCATGAAGATCGTCCGCGTGCCGATCCTGTGGGAGCGGGTACAGCCGGTCATGGGGCAGCCGCTTGCGCCGGACGAGATGCGGCGGCTGGACAAGGCGCTGGCGGGGATGAGCGGCTTCCAAACTATCGTTCTGGACGTGCATAACTATGGCAAATTCAACGGCCAGCGACTTGACCAGATGCCTGATGGTGCTGCCAGCTTCGCGGAGCTTTGGCGGCAGTTGGCGGAACGGTACAAGGGCCAAGGCAAGATCGCGTTCGGCCTGATGAACGAGCCGAACGGCATTCCCGCGCCCACTTGGCGCAAGATGGCGGATGGTGCCGTCGCGGCAATCCGCGATACCGGCGCGCGCAATCTCATCCTGGTGCCGGGCACGTCATGGACTGGCGCGCATAGCTGGACCAAGGGCGGCGCAAATTCGAACGCAGCGGCGTTCGCGGGCTTCCGCGATCCGGGCAAGAACTTCGCGTTCGAGCTCCATCAATATCTCGATTCCGACAATATGGGAACGAAGGAGCAGTGCGTGGACGGAGCAACCGCCGCCGCGCGCATCCGACCCGCCACCGAATGGCTGCGCAAGAACAGATATCGCGGTTTTCTGGGCGAGTTCGGCGCAGCTTCGAACGCCGACTGCCTTGAGGCGCTCAATGCGCTGCTGCGGCAGGTTGAGCAAGGATCGGATGTCTGGATGGGCTGGGCATATTGGGCAGGGGGGCCGTGGTGGAAACGATATCCAATGAACATTCAGCCGGAGGGCGGACAGCACAAGCCGCAGATGGCCGTACTCGAACGCTTCATGGCAGGAGGACGCTGACATGTCGGTATGGCGTCACGGCATCCGTCCTGTTGCTTGCGACGGCAATATCCGCGCCCGCAATCGGGCAGGAAGTGGATCAGCCGCCAGACTTGCTCGTGATCCGGCCTACGGTCCGGGCGACCTACGATGACAATATCATGAAGCTCAGCAAGATCCGTGCACCTAACGACCGTGACGATCTGCGGTTCACGCCGACGATCGACTTCACGGTACGGCGCTTGATCGCAGGACAGCATCAACTGACGCTGACGGGGATGGCGGGGTACGATCTGCATCGCACGAACAAGTTCCTCAATCGGGAGCGGATCGAGGCGACGGCACAAGTGAATGTCGCAGTCGCCGGCGCGTGCACGGTTCGGCCGGGAGCTTCGGTAAATTGGGCGCAGGCCAATCTATCGGATCAGGGCTTCGTCGCTGGCAACACCTTGCGTCAGACCGATCTGGAAGTGACGGTCGCCTGTCGGAGGGCTGCGGGCCTATATCCCACAGCCTCGGGCCGTATCAGCCGCGCGATCAACACCGCCCAATCGCGCGAGTTGTTCAACCTGCACAATGAGTTTGCCAGTGCAGGCGTAGGCTATCGCGTCCCCAGCATCGGCGATCTAATCGCGATGGTCGAATATGAACGGTTCGACCGGCCGAAGTTCCGCTCGCGCCTTGGTATCGACGACCGCTCGTCTACATGGCGGTATGGCCTGCTGTTTACGCGCAATGTTGCGCCACGCGTGAGCTTCCGTGCAGCCGTAAACTATTTCCGGGTCGATCCGCGTGCCGCCGGGCTGGACGATTTCTCAGGTGTGGGATTCGAGGGGGGCATCAACTTCCGGCCATCTCCTCCACTGTCCATCAATCTGCGTGGGGCGCGGGCGGCAACGAGCCAGGGGAATACCGGATCGACCTACGTGATCCAAACCCGGTGGCAACTGACCGCCGCGTATCAATTAGGTGCTGAAACCGAATTTCAGCTCGGCGCACAACTGAATCGCCGCAACTTCAGGGATGAGTTGTTGGTGGACACGCCATTCCCCCGGGACTTCGATCGCACCTCGACCTTCAACGCGGGCGTGACACGCGCATTGAACGAGAAAATCCGGGCGGGTCTATCGGCACGATACGAGCGGCGAAACGCGAACATCGCCTACTACGAATATGACTCCGCGTCGGTCACGGCACAGATCGGCGTGCGCTTGTGATGGGAGAACGATCATGAAGAGCCTAATATATGCAGCATTTCTGCTCGGCGCCTCCGTGTCTCCGCTGGCGGTCGCTGCGGCCGTGGAAGCTTCGCCTGCCAGCTACATGCTGGGTGTAAATGACGAAGTGCAGGTGTCGGTTTTCGGCGCACATCCCATCGACGTGAAAACGCGCGTGAAAGAGGATGGCGGCATCACGCTCCCGATGCTGGGCGATGTGAAAGCGGAGGGCTATACCGCAAACCAGCTTGCAGGCGTCATTGCCGAAAAGCTGAAGAGCGGGCGCTATTACGTCAATCCCATAGTGAACGTCGAAATCACGAGCTTCGTCAGCAATTCGGTCACGGCGTTCGGCAGCTTGCAGCAGCCTGGCCTCTATCCGATTGACCGGCCGTTGACGGTCGCGATGCTGCTGGCGAGAGCGGGCGGTACGCGGGGCGATGCCGCCGACTATGTGATCCTGCGGCGGAAGGGGCAGCCCGATCGTCGTGTGGTTCTCGATGAAATGGCGGACGGTAGTGACGAGGCACTGCGACCCGGCGACTCCGTTTTCGTTCCTGCTGCACAGCCGCTGTTCGTCTACGGCCAGGTCAACAAGCCCGGCAAGGTGGAGCTTCGGTCCGGCATGACGTTGAGGCAAGCGCTTGCCTCCGCCGGCGGCCCAACGCTGGCGGGGACGCAGAAGCGCGTGACTCTTACGCGGGGGTCGACGACGACGAAGAAGGTGCCGCTGGATACGCCGGTCAAGGCTGGCGACGTCTATTATGTCAACGAGAAGTTGTTCTGATGGTGGTGTCCGCTCAGAAAGGCCGGCGGGGCTTCTGGTCAAGCCTTGTGCGTGGCCTGACCCATCTGCTTGCGCCAGCGCCAGCGCCGCGTCCGACGCTTTCCGCTCCAATCCAGAAAGCTGCCCATGTGGAGGGTGAACCAGAGGCATCTTCCCGTGTTCAGACGCCGCCGCGTGCCACGCCGCGAATACGTCACGGGAACAGCTTCGATGCTCTTACCGACCCGCGCCGTCGTAGAGTCACTATAAACTTCAATAGTACGCAACCTGTTGAAAATAGGAGAGATTTATACGGTCGTGCCGATAAACTTGAGGCGCTGTTCAATTCTGTTGTTCTGCGCGAGCAGCACGCACTGATTTACGGTGCACGGGGATCGGGCAAGACGTCGCTGGTGCGGGTGTTCGCGGACTATGCCGATCAACAGGGATTGATCGTGCTCTATACGGCCTGCGAGCCGCATCACAGTTTTCCGGAACTGCTGAAGCTGTACTTCGAGACGATCCCGCGTTCTGCCATTGCCGCGGGGCGCGACATCCTGTTCCGCGAGAAGCTGCGCGACCTGGGCGCGGGCTTCGGGCCGCGTGAGGGCGTGGAATTCCTTGGTGAATTCACGACGCGGCGGCTCATTTTCATCTTCGACGAATTCGACCGGATCCTAAGTAGGGAGGTCCGCCTGGAATTCGCTAGTTTCCTCAAGCTGTTGGCCGATGCGCGGATGCCGGTGCAGGCGGTGCTGGTCGGCATCGGCGGCGATCTGGCCGATCTCATTACCGATCATCCGTCCTTACGGCGCCATCTCACTGCCATCCCAATCGGCCGCATCAGTGCCGCTGCGGTGGAGGAGATGATCGATGTGGGGGCGGAGCAGGCTGGCTTGCCCTTCGACGACGCGAGCAAGGAACTGATCGCCAGCTTGGCTTGCGGATCCCCTTATCATGTGCGGCTATTCTGTGCTCATGCAGGATTGCACGCGCTGCGGAACGGGCAGGATCAGGTGACATCGGCGGCGGCGCTGTCCGGCGTCATCGCGGCGAGCGATGACTGGGCGCTGCTGAACGACGATGACGCACGGCTTTTCCGGCAGCTTTCCGCTTCGAACGTCGCGCTTCATCACGCGCTTGCGCATGTTGCGCGTTCGGCGGCTATGTTCGACGCCGTCAGCGCCACGCAACTGGGCCGCGAACTGCCTAGCGGTCAGGCGGAGCAGGCGATCACGATGTTCGGGCCGGCGTTAATCGGGCGGGATAGCGATCAATATGCGTTCCGCGACACCGTCGCGCCGCAATTTTTCCTGGCGCTGCTTCTGACGCAATCCGCCCGCCGCGACACGGTCCACGACAACGTCATTCCTCTGCCCGAGACATCGCGTCTTGGTCAGGCACTCTGAAGGTAGAACGCGATGCAGCTTGCAGACCTGATCCGCGCCGTCCTCGTCCGATGGAAACTGGAAGCGGCAATATTCATGGGCGTGCTTGCCCTGGCGATCATCTGGATCGTCGCAAGCCCGCGCACATATATCGCGACCGCCAGCATGTTGATCGACTCCCGTGCCCCCGATCCGGTGTCATCTGACTCTGGTACCTCGAAAGGGGAAGGTTCGGTGATCGCGACCGAGGCCAGGATCATTCAGAGCGAGGCGATTGCTGCCCGCGTGGCTGAGAAGCTGGGGATCGACAAAGACCCGGCGATGAAAGAACGTTGGATGAGCGACACGGGGGGGGCGCAGACCTTCAATGGCTGGGTCGCTCGCCGGGTGTTGGCAGGCCTCGGCGTCAGCGCAGATTCGGCGGACAACATCATTACATTGGGATATAAATCCTCCGATCCGCAAAAGGCGGCTTCCATGGCCAACGCCTTTGCCGACGCCTATGTCGATGTACGGCTGCGGATGAGCACCGATCCCGCGAAGACCTATGCCGACTGGTTCGAGAAACGGATCGCCGAAGTCCGCGCCAAATTGATCGCCAGTCAGGAAGCCTTGTCCGATTTCCAGCGGGCGCGGGGCATTATTTCCACCGGCTCCATCGACGCGGAAAGCACGCGACTTGGCGAACTGTCCTCACAACTGTCCAATGCCGAGGCGCAAGCGGCAGACGCCCGATCGCGCGCCAGCGTCGGCGGAGCGGCAATGCCCGAGGTTCAGACGTCGGGCGTTATCCAAGGGTTGCGCTCGCAGATCGCGGCAAAGTCGGCGGCGGTCCAGCAGATGCGTGGCGAACTGGGTAGTTCCCATCCCGAGATGCTAGCGGCACAGGCGGAACTCGCACAGTTGCAGGCGAGCCTGGCGAGCGAAACCGCCAAGACGACAGGAATGTTGAGTGCTTCCAGTGCGGCGTCCAGCTCTCGCGAAGGTCAAATCCGCGGTCTTTTATCAAGCCAGCGCGGGCGGATGCTGGCGCAGGCCGCAGACCGTAGCAAGCTGGAGGTGCTGGAAAGCGACACCGCCTCGGCGCGGCGCGAATATGACTCGGTGACGCAGCAACTCGCCTCGATGCGGCTGCGCAGTACCGTGCCTGCGACCAATATCCGGCAACTCGACCGGGCGGAGGTGCCGCTTCTACCGGACAGCCCGAATGTCGTGTTGCGATTGTTGCTGGCAATCGTTTTCGGCCTGATGCTGGCGCTCACCACCGCCGTTGCGCTGGAGTGGCGCCGGCCCCGCATCCGCAACGTTGCCAGCCTTGTGCATCTCACAGGAGCGCCAGTGCTGGGAACGGCCCAGATCCGTCGCGCCCTGCCACATATGACCGGGCCGCAATCCACGGGGGAAGCAACGACATGAGGTTGAAATCGTCCGAAAGCGCATTGCGCAACATATCTCGCGACCCACATCTGGATGATCGTCCGCATGATCCGGACGGGGACGCACAGGGTGCCTATCAAGGCGGCGGTGAGCTGGAGCGATGGGCTGAACTTGATCCGCATCTGGTTGCTGCTCTGTCACCAACCGATCCACTGGGGCAGGCAGCCCGAAACCTGCGGGCGATGATCGCGGCGGCACGACTGGAAGATGGACATCGCCCGAAGATCGTCGTCCTGATCGGTGCGGACGCTGATCCGGAAACGGCCTTGCTGAGCGCGAGTGTGGCGATCGCCAGTGCGCAGTCGGGATGGCGGACGCTGCTGGTCGATAGTGATGCCACCGACCCCGTTCAGCATCGCCTGTTCGGCATCGCACATGGTGCCGGTGCCGCGCGAGGGGGCAACGGAGAGGAGCCGACGCTCCTGGTGCGGCCTGGGCCGATGGCGGCTCTGGCACTTGCATCCACGGAGCTGTCAGGGTCCAAACTTGAGCCCATGCAGATGCACTCGGCATTGCGCGATTTCGTGGACGAGTTCGATCTCATCATTGTGGACGCAAGTCATTCGGCGAGTTCATCAGCCGCAACCTTTGGTGCGGATGCTGCTGTGGTAGTATTACGTAGAGACTTTACCGCTGTGTCAGATACTCAGGAAATAGTACATAGCCTAAGAACGGCGGGGACAGCAGTGCTCGGGACATTTATGTTCAAGTAAATGTCGGTATCACGCAGATTTGCGAGATTATTTCATGCGTATATTGCACGTCACCCGACAATATCTTCCTGGCGTTGGTGGTATGGAGGATTATGTCCGCTGCCTTGCACGGGAGCAAAGCGCACAGCACTCGGTGAGTGTCCTCACGCTCGACAAGATATTCGGCGAGCCGGAGCGAAGCCTGCCGAAGCATGAAGTGCTGAACGGAGTCGAAGTGGATCGCATCCCCTATAAAGGGAGCGAGCGTTACCCGTTTGCCCCTCAAGTTCTCCGTCATCTTCAGGGTGCCGATATCGTGCATGTGCATGGAGTCGACTTCTTCGCGGACTTTCTGGCGGCCACCACTATGGTTCATCGCAAGCCTCTCGTGCTCAGCACCCATGGCGGCTTTTTCCACACCAGCTACGCGGCGAAGCTGAAGCGGCATTATTTCAATCAAGTTACGCGCCGCAGCCTGAAAGCGTATCGGGCTGTGATCGCGTGCAGCCAATCCGATCACCAGATGTTTTCGACGATCACGGACGACCGGCTCGTCACGGTCGAAAATGGCGTCGATGTCGAGAAATTTGCCGGACTGGGTCAGCGCGGCACCAAGAATATCCTGAACTTTGGACGGATCGCGCCGAACAAGGAGCCGGAGAAGCTGCTGCGCTGGTTTGCCAGCGTATATCAGGCTGATCCGGAATGGCGGCTGGTGATCGCGGGCAAGCCGATGGGTGTGGATATCGAGGCGCTCCATCGGATCACGCAGGAGCTAGGGCTGGATGGTGCGGTGGAGATCGTGCCTTCACCGAGCGACGCCCAACTCGCCAACCTGATCTCTAAGAGCAGCGTATACGCGTCCGCTGCGTCTCACGAGGGCTTCGGCATAGCGGCGGTGGAGGCCGCGTCGGCAGGATTATATCCGATACTGAGCGACATCGCCGCGCATCAGTATACACGGGCGCGGCTGGGCTTCGGGATGCTGGAGACATTCGACGATCCGGCGTCGCCGCAGCGTTTTCTCGATCAGCACAAGGCTGGTGCGATGGTGGCTCCCGACGGCGAAGCGCTGCGGCCCACGCTCCAGTCGTTCGGCTGGAGCGGCGTGTCGCAACAGATTGACGGGCTATACGATACGATCATGGGCACACGGCAACGCTCCTTCGGCGGGGTGGATGTGCCGGTCATGGACGCTGCGGTAGCGCTGACGCAGATGGCCGATATCGTGAAGCGTGGCACGCCTCAGGTGGTGGCGTTCTGCAATGCGCATACGGTGAATGTGGCGCGCAAAAATTCTGACTTCAGCCGCGCGATGAACGATGCGCTGGTGCTCAACGATGGGGCAGGGATCGATATTGCAAGCAAGCTGCTTTACGGTCGCAAGTTTCCGGCGAACCTCAATGGCACGGATCTCGTGCCGCTCTTCCTCCAGCAATTCCGCACGAAGTTGCGCGTCTACCTGATTGGTAGTGCGCCAGGCATCGCCGCGCGGGCTGGCCAGATGTTGCAGCGGATCAACCCGCAATTGCAGATCGTGGGGGCGGACCATGGTTTCTTCGGCCCGCAGGACGAGGAATTACTGAAGGAGAGGGTGCGTCTGGCCGATCCCGATCTGGTGCTCGTCGGCATGGGGCAACCGCAGCAGGAGCTTTGGGCGAACCGCAACGTGAAGGCGCTTGGAATACCGATCATCTGCGTCGGCGGCCTGATCGATTTCCTTGCGGAGGCAGCCGTTCGGGCGCCCGAGTGGATGCGCGCGGCACGGCTAGAGTGGACCTATCGTCTGTATCTGGAGCCGCGGCGATTGGCGCACCGCTATCTCGTCGGCAACATCACCTTCCTGGCGCAGGTTGCCAATGATGCGCGGCGCGGCGTTCGACTGCGCAGCAGCAGGAGCAGCCCGCCGCCACGACATGAAGGCTTGCGCGCCTGATGAAGACGGCAGCGGCACATTCGCGCGTTCATCCCGTCGACAACGAAGAGAATGGGTCGTTCTCGGAAGCCGGTGTTTCAAGGCAGGAAGGTGACATAGCGCGCTCGGGAACGCGCGTGCTCATCCTCTCGCGGCATGACTATCGCACCAAACGCAAGGCAAGCGCGCACTTCCTAGCCAAGGCGCTGGCCGAGCAGGGGCACGAGGTCCGGTTCTTCTCTGTCGGCTATAGCTGGCTTTCGCGGCTGCGCGGCGACAGCCGGACTTTTCTCGACCAGAGCGCCAACCATTGGGAAAGCGTCGATGGGGTCTACGCCTATCTATGGCGAGGCAACTGGCATGCGACGCGCGTGCCGCTGTTGGGTGACAAATCGGGCTATCTGTTCGATCTTTGGGCGCGCAGCCGGTGCGATGCGCTCGACGAAGCGGCTTCGGTGTCGGACGTCATCATCGTGGAGTCCGGTATCGCACCGATGCTTATTCCGCGCGTCAGGGCGGCGGCGCCCCATGCGAAGCTCGTCTATCGGGCCGCCGATCTGCTCTCGACCGCTGGGGTCCATCCTCGCGTGCAGCAAGTGCTTGAACAGTCGCGGGAGGAGATCGACCTCGTGGTGGTCGTCGCGCGGGCGATGCTTCCGCATTTCGACAATTTCGATGTGCCCAAGATCGTGCTGAGGCACGGAATAGATCGCGATCAGATCGGCGCCCCGACCGAAAATCCTTATGAGCGACCGCGCAACATCGTTTCGGCGGGTTCGATGCTGTTCGATCCGAATGCGGTATGCATCGCGGCCGAACATATGCCGGACTGGCATTTTCACTTGATCGGCGTTCCCGTGCACAGCTTTCCCGATAACGTCGTGCAACATCCCGAAATGCCGTTCGCCAGCACTTTACCCTATCTGCGTCATGCCGATATCGGTCTGGCCGCATATCAGAAGGAGGCGGCGTCCGGCTATCTGGCCGAATCCAGTCTCAAGCTGCTGCAATTCGGCGCGATCGGGTTGCCCGCAGTGTGTCCGCAATTTGCCGTAGAGCCTGGCAGTCTGCGTTTCGGCTATGACCCCGAACGCCCCGAAACGATCGTGGGCGCACTGGAGCGAGCAGCGTTGGCGCCGCGCGTGGCTTCGGATGTCCCTTCCTGGTCGCAGGTGGCGAAAAATCTTATCGAGGCGGCCTGTGCCTGACGCGCAGATGCTGACGGCGCAGCGGCTCCGCTGGGCCGGACCTGAGCGGCTCGACGGTGTTGCTGTCCCGCGCCGTGCGCCGAACGATCAGTATCTGCAGATCGCCGCCGCCGCGGTGCTGGCCGGCACAGTGATCTTCAATCCGTTTCTCGCGTGGGTGAACGCGACGATCATGCCCATCGACGGCAGCAAGGCGGCCCTGGCGCAAGGCGCGCTGACAGTCGCTGCGCTCGGAATCGGGTTCCATTCGGCGGGCAGGCCTTCCACAGACCGAGGCATCACGCCCTGGATAATCGTTATCTGGTTGCTGGCCATGACCGCGATCATAACAGCGGCGATACGGGAGCAATTCGATCCGAAGAGTTTCGGCGAAGTTCTGCTGATCCCCGCATTCATCATGCTGGGTATGCAATTTTCGCAGACGGTGTTCATCCGGACAGTCGTAGGGTTGCAGGTAGCGGTACTGGTGGTCGGCATCTGGGAATGCGTCGACCCTGCGGGGTTCGGATCGTTCTTCAAAGTTGCTAAATATTATATCAGTTCGCGAGGATATTCGGCGGATGATTTCTGGGCGGGGGGCGACTTGTTTGTCAGCGCGCAGCGTCCGCAGGGCAGGTTGCTGTTTCCCGGTTCCGGCCTGCACCGTGGATCATCGTTGTTCCTTGAACCGGTGTCGCTGGGCAACTGGACGATCATGATTACGCTGTTTCTCATTGGATTGTGGGACCAGTTGAGTGTCCGCCAGCGTGCGCTGATGATCGCGTCCAACCTGATCCTGATCGTCATCTGCGACGGGCGACTTGCGCTCGGCGTCAGCGCGGTGTTGGTTGCCATCGTTCCGTTGGCGCGCCGTTTACCAGGCTGGATCAGCGTCACCTATTTGCCCGTCTCGCTGATAGTGCTGGCAGTGGCAAAAATGCTGGGGTTGTTAGGGGAAGTGGGCGACACTTTCGCGGGACGCCTTCGATACGGCATAGACGCCCTGGGACGCCTCAGCATCGAGCGATTCTTCGCGATCGGCGCGAGCCGAACTGGCAATGAAGACGCTGGGCTAGTTTATTTTATTCAAAACCAGTCGTTGCCGATCGCGGTGGCGCTTTGGGTGATCGTCACACTGACGAACACCGGGGAGGATCGTGGCGGTCGGGGATTCAAGCACGGCATGGCCATCTTCCTGGTTGCGTGCCTTCCGATCAGCAATGCATCGCTATCGATCAAGACCACGGCCCTAATGTGGGCATGTTTTGGCTACTTCTATGCGCGTGCAAGAGCGCAGAATAATATCACGCAGCCGCTTCCGGACCCGGCTAATGGGTAGGACGCAGCACGCGAGCCTCGGCAATGCCGCAGCGCGTGGCGCGACACTGCTGGGACTGTCGCAAGCCGTTAAGATTCTGACGATGCTGGCATCGACCGTGGTGGTCGTGCGCCTCCTGACGCCAACCGATTATGGTGTGATCGCGATGGTCGCGCCGGTAGCGAGCTTTATCCTGATATTCCAGTCGCTGGGACTGGGGCAGGCGGTCGTCCAACGCGCAAACCTCTCTCAGGATCAGATCAATGCCGTCTTCTGGTTCAATGTCGCCGCTTCTGCGGCGATAGCAATGTTCTTCGTCGCGCTGGGTCCGCTGGTCGCGTGGTTCTATGACGACGTACGTCCCGGCTATGTGATCGCGGCAAGCGGATTGACGGTCATGGCTACGGGCGTGACCTTGCTGCAAGTGGCGCTGCTCAACCGGGAGATGCGGTTCGGAGCGCTTAGCATCGTGGACATGGTGACGGCTTTGGCCGGACTTATCGCCACCATCGTGTTTGCGGTGACGACGCGCAGCTATTGGGCGTTGATGCTCGGGCCGTTCGTGGGAGCAATCGCAGGATCAGTGCTCGCATGGCGCATGGCGGGGTGGCGGCCTTCGCTGCACATCCAGTGGAGCAGTTCGCGCGACCTGCTTCGATTTGGAGTCGATGTCACCGGCTTTAACTTGCTCAATCAGCTTAGCCGCAATCTTGATAATGTACTGATCGCAAAGATGTGGGGAGCGATGCAGCTCGGCCTTTACGACAGAAGCTACCGACTGATGATGTTTCCGCTCCAGACTCTCAATCAGCCCCTGTCGCGCGTGATCCTTCCGGCGTTGTCCAAGGTTCTGGGTGAACCCGAGCGGTATCGCAGAATTTTCCTTACCGCCGTCCGATCACTGGTGTTCGTCACCGTGCCGGGCGCAATCGTCGCGGCGGCATGTAGCCAACAAATTATCGGGCTGCTGCTCGGCGAGCAGTGGTTGAGCGCAGCGCCGATATTCTTCTGGTTGGCGCTCGCCGCAAGCATCCAGGTGGTTTCCAACGCCACAGGCTGGCTGTTCATCAGCTCCGGGCATACACGCGCTATGCGGAACTGGGGCGTACTGGGCGCGATCTTCACCATTGGGAGCGTGGTTGCGGGACTACCGTGGGGCGCTACCGGCGTCGCGGCAGCCTATGCCGCGAGCGAATGGCTGAGAATTCCGATCCTCTACCGCTGGAGTACGCGCGGAACGAGCGTGCGTCCTGTCGATCTCTATGCCGTGCTTGCGCCGTCGCTGGCGGCGGGGGGCATTGCGGCGGGGATCATCTGGATCACGCAGGATCGCGCAGACGATCTCGTCGTCTTCGCCGTGGGAATTGTAACGGCGTACGGCCTGAGTACGGCCTTCCACGCGTTTTCAGAAGATGGGCGCGCGATGCTAGCGCGATTCTATCGAATAGGGCATGACGCACTTGACCGTTATCGCCCCCGCCCGCTGATCCCGGCCGAATAGCTCAGGCCCGCAGCGAGCGGGGTGTAGCAGCGGAGTCAGCTACTGCACGCGGCTGATCGGCTTCCGGTTGCAGCGTGGCGAGAAGCGCTTCCAGGTCGTGATCCAGCAGGGAATTGTTAAACTCCCGCTCGACTTTGGCGCGCGCCGCCCGGCGCATGGCGGCTATGTCGATGGCACCATCAGCGATACGGTCGAGCGCATGGGCAATTGCGTTGGCATCGCGTTCGGTGACAAGCAGACCTTCCAGTTCGTCCTCGATCAATTCGGGAATGCCGCTGTGCCGTGTCGCGACTACGAGCACGCCCATGGCCATGGCTTCCATCAGAGCTACGGGAATGCCTTCCATGTCGCCATCTTCAGCAGTGACTGAAGGCAACAGGAAGATGTCGGTAGCACGCAGTTCTGCAAACACGTCCGCATGGGATCTGCGTCCCAACAGCCGAACATTGTTGCCGGGCGCAGCGCATCGTTCGGTCAAGGTCTCTTCCAGCGGGCCATAACCGATTATCCGGTAATCAATGTCCGCCGCAGCCTGTTTCACGCCCTCGATAGCGTAGGCCAGGCCTTTTTTCTCGACGAGCCGCGCGACGCTCAACACCCTCAGTGGTCTTTGTAGCGGCTTGTCGTCCGGGACGGGATCGAACAGACCGAGGTCGACACCCATGCGCAGCACTCTGATCTTGCCGACGGGAGCACCCCAATCAATAAGGCGTTGGCGCCAGAGACGGCTGATCGGGAGCAGCAATTCAGCGGAACGGAACAGGTTGCGATAAGAAGGAAGGAAACGTTTCAAGGTCCAGCGATCGCTCATATCCTTGCCATGAAAGATCACGGCGAGCGGCCCGCCTAGCATACCGGCCTGTCGCAGGATCGCGGCGCGTACCCCCATCGGGCCGAAATGGGCGACGATGGCGTCATACGACCCGAGATGCAGTGGGCAACTGAGCAGGTCTGCGGCGGGCATCAGTGACTGCATGGCCAGCCCTCGAATGATGGCGCCGAGGCGCCGCCAATTCAGTAGAGCCATTACCCCGCAACGTAGCCGGAGAGTCAGCGCCCTGATTCCGGTGCTCTCCTGTCGAATCAGTCGGACCTTCACGCCTTCGCGCTCGATCTCATCCATGGGCGCCTTCAGACATCCTGCTACGATAGTAACGTCATGGCCGAGCGCGCGCATTCCGGCGATCTGGCGGGCAACGAATGTTTCCGAGGGGTTGGGGTAGTCGGCGACGAAGAAGGCTATTTTCATCTGCGGGGATCCTCGACCGGCTGCGATGGTTCAGGACAGGGCAAGCGGCCGCTTCATCCCGATCAGTTTCGTAAGTGCGGCGGCAGGCCCATGCGCCCACGCGAGCGCAACGCTGAGTTCGAGATATCGATAAGGTTGAGCGGTGCATTTGCGGCGTATGCCAAGAGCCGTAGTGCGTAGTTCCCGGCGCATGGAGGAAGGCAATTCGCGCCCATATCGGCCAAGGAACTTGTCGATGCCGTCGGCGCGCCGGGCGGTGGGTGTGGCGATCCGGTCCCCTGCGTGGTCGCGCCACAGGACGAGCGGGTCATGGACAACGGCATAGCGCGTGCCGTTACGCAGGAGCCGGATGAGAAAGTCCCAATCATTGAAGACAGTCATTGCAGGGTCGAACCCACGTACGGCCGCAAAGCGAGTGGCGCGGATCAGGAAGTTGCTCCCGGTCATGGAACTCCGGTATTGGAGCACTGTGTCGCCCGTCATGTCGTCAGGCGTAAAACGTGCGGTATCCGGCTGCCCTTTTTCCTGACGTTGCAATCCACTCATCACCAGGTCGACGTCGTTACGTTGCGCACGTGCGGCTGTTTCTGAGAGAAAATCTGGCTGCCACAGGTCGTCGTCGTCCAGGAAGGCGAGCCAATCGCCGCTGCTGAGAAATGCACCAAGATTACGCGAACCGCACGCGCCAACCGCTACGTTGTTCCTCACATATTGCGTCGGCACCTGCAATTGCTCCGCAAACATATTCACTACTTGCTGCGTGCGCAGGTCGCTGGCGTCATCCACCACCCAAACCTCCGCTGGAAGCAGCTTTTGCCTGGCTACACTTTGCAGTGCGTCCTTCAGTAATTCGGGCCTCTTGTGGGTAGGTATAATGACCGAAATCTTCATCCGCAGATCGCCCCGATCGCTGTTGCGCATGTAGGCATCGTACCGGGTGTCGACGGCAAATTCAGTAGCCGGACTTGCGTAGGTGTTCGTACCTAACTTCTCAGCCGTGCGGTTTTTCCGCATAGTTTCTTCGCAGTTGCAAGAGAGGGTGTCCAGATGGCGCAACCACGTGCTTTGCCCGGTAAGGTTGCGCCACAGGACTTTCGCACTGCTCTCAAAAAGCTGGTGCGTCCGCTATCGTCCTTCAACTTGGTTCATAGGCCCGGTGCAGAATGAACAGTTCGCTTTCCGCAGCATCATCCCTCGATCTGTTACGTCGCGAAATCCGCCAAAGGGAAGAAGAGGGCGCTTTGCGTGGTAAAGATTACCGCGCCTTTCATCGCCAGTTACGGGAATTGGATAAGGATGCGGCAATCCGCGTCGCGCTTCTCGGCAACGTCACCTGCGAACTGCTGGAGCCGTATCTGTCACTCGCCAGCGCGCGCGAAAGCTTTCAACTGGTATGCCGCTATGGCGGGTTCGGGCAGTATTTCCAGGATTTACAGGCGGATGTCTGCCAGCATTTCAACCCGCACATGATCGTCCTGCTGTTGTCGCTTGAGCAACTCCGGCCGGATGCAATTGGTACGCTAACCGCCCTTTCTCCGGGCGAAAGACTTCAGTTGCGCGAGCAGATCAGCGAGGAGATACGAGCCTGGATCGGTTCTGCGGAGGCGGCGACTACGGCGACGCTCCTGATCGGTAATTTTCCGATGCCGCCTTTTCCAGCGCTGGGCGTGGCGGATGCCGCCAACGACTATGGCGAGCAGGCATTCTATCACGACCTTAATTGTAGCCTGCTGACTTTCGCCGCGGAGCACCCCCGCGTCCAGATATTCGATCTTGCAGGCGCATTGGCGCGCATAGGCAGCGACCAGGGGCTTGATGCTCGCATGATGCACGTCGCCAAGGTTGCTTGGACCGAAAAGCTGATGGCGGAAATGGGGAATGTCTTCGCCCGGCATATCATCGCGATGAGCGGCGCCGCGCGCAAATGTCTTGTCCTTGATGCCGACAACACCTTGTGGGGCGGGGTGCTGGGTGAAGAGGGGCCTTGGGGTATCGGCATAGATCGCGGCGACTCCACCGGCGAAGCGTTCATCGCCTTCCAGCGCCGCGTAAAGGCGCTGAAGGATCGAGGCATCTTACTGGCGCTGTGCAGCAAGAATAATCCTGCGGAGATGGACGCGCTATTCGAAGCACGCACAGATATGCCGCTCTCGCGCCACGATTTCTCGATGCTCGCGGTAGGATGGCAGAATAAAAGCAACGGCCTCATCACCATCGCACGCGATCTAAATATCGGCTTGGATTCTTTGGTCTTCATCGACGACAACCCGGCGGAAGTCGCACATGTTCGCGCCGCGCTGCCCATGGTCGAGGCCGTGTTGTTGCCATCTGACGCATCGTCCTATGCGGGGTTGCTCGATCGGTTGCCCTGGTTTGAAAAGTCGAGGCTCACGGCTGAGGATGCGCTCAAGTCGGACCAATATGCGCAGGCTGCGGCGCGACAGGCGGCTCTTGCGGATCTGCCGCAAGGGATGAGCTATCTCGAAGGATTGGGAATCGAGCTTGAGGTGCGGGAAGCGGAACCTCGTGATCTGCCGCGTTTGCATCAACTGTTCGCCAAAACCAACCAGTTCAACGTGACGACCATCCGCTATTCGCTCGGCGAACTGGAGGATATGGTCGGTGCGAACGATGTTCGTGTCGAAGTCGCTTTCATGCGCGACCGATTTGG